>CANIRG010000025.1 GCA_947469635.1 Rhodospirillales bacterium
AGACTGCCTGGACGAACTGCGCTCGACCCTGCTGACCTCAGGATCATCATTCACATCGTTGGTTTCGATTTGGTTCATGCTCGACTTCATCATGAATGCCTCCGGTTGGACAAATCGGTGTCCAAAAAATCCGGGGGCAGCTCACCGCGTTGTTCGGCGCGCTCTGATCTGCTCATTGCGGATATAGCTTAAAAGCTATATTGTGGCGTATGCCGTGGGTCGTCGATTTCCACGACGAGTTTGCAGCGGAATTCCGAGCTTGGCGGCACGATGTTCAAAGGGCCGCTGCGACCTCGATTGCCGCGCTTCAGCTTCTTGGCCCAATGCTTGGACGGCCTCATGTCGATACGCTGAAGGCCTCGGGACATGGCAACATGAAGGAGCTGCGTCTCAGCGTCGGGGATGGCGAATGGCGCATCGCTTTTGCATTCGATCCACGCCGGCACGCGATATTGCTGGTTGGTGCGAGCAAGTCAGGCGTCACGTCGGATCGATTCTATCGGCGCCTGATTGCCGTGGCGGATGCCCGGCTCGACGCGCATTTGGTTGAATTGCGTAAGGGTAGGCGGAGGTAGGGATGACGGTGAAATTCGAAGATGTGATGCGCGAGTTGTTCACGCCGAAGGAGCGCGCCGCTATCCGACGGGACGCTGCAGCCATAGCCAAGCGACATATGGCGTTGCGTGAGCTGCGAGAGGCGCGCAATCGCACCCAGGTTGCCATTGCTCGTAAGCTTGGTGTCAGGCAGGTCAGCATCTCCCGCCTCGAAAGCCGGGAAGACCCGCGTCTGTCGACACTCACCAGGTACATCGACGCGATGGGTGGTCAGCTTCACCTGATTGTCGAGTTTCCCGAGCAGGAGCCTGTGATGCTGCGGGACGTCGGTCGCCGCCAGGCCAAACCGAGGAAGAAGGCCGCGTAGATTCTCTGCTCCGCCGCCGGCAATGTGGCGGACGCGGCGAAGCTGACCGCCTCTGAGATGGACGAGTCGCGATGCTCGATGCCGTCTATTATCGACGGCTGACGTGTCGAAATAGCGAGCGAGCGGGCGATGCCTAAGCTTTCTGACGTTGTCGATTTTCCCGGTCGGTTGCTTGGTCTTAAGGCGGTCTGGGGGCCGACCCTTCGTCCCGTCATTTCTTTCGGTGGGAACGAAGACGAGATTGCTTACAAGCGACTCCGCACGTGGGCGACGC
Organism: Rhodospirillales bacterium; assembly: GCA_947469635.1. Lineage (GTDB taxonomy): Bacteria > Pseudomonadota > Alphaproteobacteria > Reyranellales > Reyranellaceae > Reyranella. The sequence continues at coordinate 1,197 of CANIRG010000025.1, forward strand.
GTGCGCAGGAGAGGGCTGCACCCTTCGTGATCCTTATTGGAGGTGGATCGGAGGCAGATGCAAACGCGACGGGCCGGGTTCTCGAAATCATCGAGCTTGGCAACACCATCGGCCGCACCACTCTGTTTACTACGGACGAAGCCCTTGCTCGGTGGCCATATTCGATCTTCTTGCGTTCGGTCTGGACAGTCTCGGGATGGCCAAGAGTCGTGGAGGAGCTTGGCCTGCCAGACCGATCTATTTTGACTGGGTCAATGGACGGAATCATCCGACCAGAGGGGATTGATGATCTCTGGGAACGGCTCCGGGAACGCGACTTGATGCCGGGGTACCTCCCAGTCGTCCCAAATTTTGTTGACGGCGACAAGGTAGTGGTCGCGTCAACTTTCCTGCCGAAGCCAATTTTGAGCGCCGAGGAGGGCAAGATTCGATTCAAAGTCGCACGTGAAGCGGAGAGAGACCCGGCCCTCGCGAAGGAAGCGAAGAGGCTGAATGCGGAGCGAAATGATGGCCGATGCACCTGTGAAGCATGTCGACTCTCCGCTAACTCCATGGCTTTGTTCGACGCGCATCACATCAGTCCGATCCACGCGGGAGCGCGAAAGACGGCGGTGAGCGAATTGGCCGTGCTTTGTCCCACATGCCATCGAATCGCACATGTGCGGGCGCTGAAGATGTGGCTGCCGCTCCCGGTTTCTGAAATTCGCACCCTGCTCAACAGCGGAGCTTTCTCGACTATTCCGCCATCATCTCCATCATGACGCGCTAAATGATTCCGACTCCCATCTGAAAGTGGGCGGCGAGCGGCTCTCTACCCATTCTGTTCTCCCTTGGTGCTTCCGCGATCTTTGTCTCGATTTTTTTTGACCGATCCGGTCTTTCGAACAGATCGTATAGCAACCAGTTTCGAAATTCGCGCGAGCCGGTGTTTTCTGATGCCCGACTCGCCGTTGCCGGCGCCGTCCGCGAGGAATCACCTGAGCGCGCGCAGGGCAGCGTCTTGTGCCCAATCCTCGCGAGGAGCGACTTTTGCTGTGAGGCAGCGGTTGTTGCTCCGCTCGCCTTACTCCGCCGCCAGCTTCCGCGCCGCCCGCGGATCGCGGGTGAGGATGCCGTCGGCGAGGTCGCAGTCGATCATGCTGTCGGGCCGCTCGGAGACGCGGCCGAAGCCGGCGCCGCCGCCCACGAACATCTCGACGATGTCGCCCTTGGCGAGGTCGATGGCGGCCTTGCTGCGCAGCTCCTCGACGGTGCCGTTGGCGCGATGGACGCGGCAGTAGCCGCGCTGGCCGGGCTCGCCGCCCAGCAGGCCTTCGGGGGCGAGCTTGAAGCGGTCGGAGTAGATCGCGAGCTGCACGTCGTCGGTCAGGATCTCGCAGCGCCGCGAGAAGCCGGCGCCGCCGCGGCGGGCGCCCTGGCCGAAGGAGTCGGGTGCGAGCTCATAGCCGACGATGCGGAAGAAATCGTAGTCGATGTCGAGCGATTCGACCGGCGCGTTGGAACAGTTGCTGAGCGGCGAGTCGACCGCGTCGCAGCCGTCGGCGTTCCGCGACGCACCGTAGCCGCCGCCGAAGATTTCCAGATAGACGCTGTAGCCTTTCTCGCCCAAGCGGCTGAGGCAGAAGGCCGTCGTGCAGTCGAAGCCTGTGGCGATGGCCTGCTCGGGCAGCGCCTGCGCCAGCGCCTTCATCACCGCATCGAACACGCGATAGGCCGGGATCATGCGCGCCCGTACCGGCGCGGGGTGGCGCGGGTTCAGCAGCGAGCCGTAGGGCACCTTGATGTGCACCGGCCGCGCCATGCCCTCGTTGTAGGGAATGTCGGGGCTGGTCAGCACCGACTTCACGCAGGAGAGTGCCGCCGACAGCGTGCTCGAATAGGGGCAGTTGAGGTTGCGCTTCACCTGGCCACAGGTGCCCTCGAAATCGATCTCGACCGAGTCCTCGGCGATGGTGACCTTGGCCTTGATGACCAGCGGCTCGTCGGTGAGCCCGTCGTCGTCGATCGCATCCTCGCCGTAGAAGACGCCCTTGGGCGCCTTGGCGATGGCGGCGCGCACGCGACGCTCGGAATAATCCTGCATCTCCTGCATGGCCGCCTCGACCTTGGCCGCGCCATAGCGTTCGCAGAGCTGCTTCACCCGCATCACGCCGATGGCGTTGGCGGCGAACTGCGCATTGAAGTCGCCGATGGTGAGGTCGGGCACGCGCACGTTGGCCGTCACCAAGCGTTCGAAGCTGCCGCCGTTCCAGTCGCGCTGGAAGTCGTACTTGCTGGGCGGGAAGCGCAGGCCTTCCTGGTAGACGTCGCTGGCATGGATGTTGAGGCCGGGCGCGCCGCCGCCGAGATCGAGATGATGCGCCACCGACGCCCCGAAGCCCACGACGCGGCCGGCCACGAAGATCGGCGTGAAGATGAAGACGTCGGGGATGTGCTGGCCGCCCTCGAACGGGTCGTTGTTGATCAGGAAGTCGCCTTCCTTGAGCGTGTCGACCGGATAGCGTTTCAGGCAGGCGCGCAGCGTCTCGCCGATGGGGCCGAGCTGCATGGGAATGAGCTCGGCCTGCGCCACGGTGTTGCCGTTGCGGTCCATCAGCCCGGCCGAGCCGTCGCGCGCCTCGCGCAGGATGGTGGAATAGGCGGAGCGGATCAGCTTCACGCCCATCTCGCGCGCCGAGGCGATCAGCGCCTGGCTGATGACGGCATAGTCGATCGGACCGAGCTGGCTCATCAAGACCTCCGCAGGATCAGATTGTCGGCCGGGTCGAGCTCGGCTGTCCAGCCCGGTGGCACCCAGGTCGTGGCCGTGTGGCCCTCGATGACGGAAGGGCCGACGATCCGCTGGCCGGGGCCGAGCGCCTCGGCGGTGTGGCGTTCGCAATCGAGCCAGGCTTCGTCGTGGAAGATCTTTGCCTGCTCCGGCGCACGGGCCGCCAACCGCTCGCGGTCGAGCTTGGGCACGCCGCCGATGGGCAGCGTCGCGCCGACCCGCAAGGTCACGATCTCGACGGGGCGGTCGAGGTTGGCGCCGTGCATGAAGGTGCGGTGATGGGCGTCGGCGAACAGGCCGGAGAGGTAGGCGGCGTCGAGCGAGCCCAGCCTGTCGGCCGGGATCTCCACGCCGACCTCGAAGGCCTGGCCTACGAAGCGCATGTCGAGCGTGTGGGTGTAGTCGAGCGTGCCCGGCAGCTTCATGTCGGCGAATTGGGCGGCGAGGCGCGCGCGCATCTCCTCGAACGTCTTGCCGGCTTCCTTCGCGGCCGTCTCGTCGAGCTTCATCTTGCGCGTGACGGCGTCGAACTTGGTGTAGTCCGAGGCCACCAGCCCATAGGCCGAGATCACGCCGGCATTGGGCGGCACGACGACGGTGGAGATGCCGAGCTCCTCGGCGATGCGGGCGGCGTGCAGCGGTCCCGCGCCGCCGAACGGCACCAGCGCATAGTCGCGCGGATCGCGGCCGCGCTCGGTGGAGACGAGCTGGATGGCGCGCACGATATTGGCGTCAGCGAGCTGCAGCGCCGAGGAGGCCGCCTGCTCGATGCCGAGGCCGAAACGCTCGGCGAGCGGTGCGAAGGCGCGCCGCGCGGCCTCGCCATCGAGCTTCATCCGGCCGCCCAGGAAGGCGCCGGGCCGGATCGTGCCGATGACGATATGGGCGTCGGTCGTGGCAGGCTCGGTGCCGCCCTTGCCGTAGCAGGCGGGACCGGGATCGGCGCCGGCGCTCTGCGGGCCGACGCGCAGCATGCCGCCGTCGTCGACCCAGGCGAGCGAGCCGCCGCCGGCCCCGACCGAGACGATGTCGAGCACGGGGGTGCGGATCGGCAGGCCGTCGATCTCGCTCTCGGAGGCGAGCGAGGGCCGGCCGTCCTGCACGAGGCAGACGTCGGTCGACGTGCCGCCCATGTCGAAGGTGATGAGGTCCTTGAAGCCCGAGCGCGCGGCCTGTCGCGTGGCGCCGACCACGCCCGCGGCCGGGCCGGAGTAGAGGGCAGTGATGGCGCTCTGGCGCATCGCCGAAGCCGGCAGACGTCCGCCGTTGGATTGCATGACGGTGAAGCGGCCCGTAAAACCCGCGCCCGCCAGCTTGCTCTCGAAGCGCTGCAGGTAGCCGTCGATCACCGGTTGGACATAGGCCGACAGCAGCGTCGTCGAGGCGCGCTCGAACTCGCGGAACTCGCGCGCCACCTGATGGCTGCAGGTCACCAGCACGCCGGGGAGTGCCTCGGTGATGAGCGCGGCCAGCCGCTTCTCATGCGCCGGATTGGCGTAGGCGTTGAGCAGGCAGACCGCGACGGCGCGATAGCCGCCGGACTTGAGCATCGGGATCAGCTCGGCGCGCACCTTTGCTTCATCGAGCGCCGTCTCCACCGTGCCGTCGGCGCGCAGGCGCTCGGTCGCTTCGAAGCAATCCTTGCGGCGCACCGGCGGCGAGGGCTTGGCATAGAAGAGATCGTAGATGTTGCGGCGATCGTGGCGCTGCATGAACAGCAGGTCACGGAAGCCTGCCGTCGCGACGAAGGCCACCAGCGCGCCCTTGCGTTCCAGCACGGCATTCGTGGCGACGGTCGAGCCGTGGCCGAGGTCGACGATGCGCGAGAGGTCGATGCCCGACGCGGTCAATGCATCGAACGCGCCGATGTCGGGACTCCGGGGCGTGCTCGGCACCTTGGTGACGACGATGCGGCCATCCTCGACCGCCACCAGATCGGTGAATGTGCCGCCGACTTCCACGCCTACCCGCATGCCCGTTCTTTCAGATTAATGCTGCAACAAACGCCGTGTCATCCCGAACGCACTGAGGGATCCCTCGCTGCGCTCGGGATGACAAGAGCACATTCAGGCGCCGTTGCCGCCCAGCTTGGCCTGCAACTCGGCGATCTGCTTGCGCAGCTCCTCGTTCTCCTCGCGCGCCTTGGCGGCCATGGCCTTGACCGCGTCGAACTCGTCACGGCGCGGGACGTTCATGCCGTCGAGGATCTTGGCGATCTGGTCGCGCACGCGCGCCTCGACCTCGTCCTTCACGCCGGAGAGCGCGCCCATGGCGCCGTTGGCCATCTTGGTGAGGTCGTCGATGAAGGGATTGCGGGTCTGCATGGGCTTCTCCTGATGCGACAAGTATGGGCGGCTGGTAGCATCCGGCGCAAGAAATAGCGGAGGACGCACGTGAACCTGGTCAAGGTCGAGTCGAGCGAAGGCATCACCACCATAACGATGACGCGGGCGGACAAGCGCAACGCGCTGAACCAGGCGCTGTGCGACCAGCTCTGCGATGCCTACCGTGCCTTCGAGGAAGGTGGCGACCAGGTCGCCATCCTTCAAGCCGACGGGCCGGCTTTCTGCGTCGGCGCCGACCTCAAGGCCGCGCCCTCGGCGATGTGGAAGGCGGTGCCGCACGTCAGCCATCACCTCACCAAGCCGGTGATCGCCTGCACCCAGGGCTGGGTGATCGGTGGCGCCATCTGCATGGTCATGACCTGCGACCTGATGGTGTCGGCCGACACGACCAAGTTCATGTATCCCGAGGCCAAGGTCGGCGTGTTCGGCGGGCTGATGCCCGGCATCGTCTCGCGCATGCCGCACAAGGTGGCGATGGAGCTGCTGCTGCTGGGCGAGGAGATCTCGGTGCAGCGCGCCTATGACGTCGGCTTCGTGAACAAGGTCGTGCCGCTCGGTGAGGAGCGCAAGGAAGCGCGGCGCATGGCCAGCATCATTGCCCAGTCCGCGCCGCTGGTGATCCGCACCCTGCGCGACTTCGCCAACCAGACCCTGCCGCGCGGGCCGGCCGAGATATTCGTGCCCGAGCGCTACAAGCTCGAGACCATCGCCAACAGCGAGGACCGCAAGGAGGGCGCTTCGGCGTTCGCCGAGAAGCGGGCCGCCAAGTTCAAGGGGCGCTGATCATGGGCAAGCTCCTGCTGGTGGGTTGCGGCAAGATGGGTGGCGCCATGCTCGAGGGCTGGCTGGCGCGTGGTCTCGCCGCCTCCGACGTGATCGTGGCCGAACCGGCCGAGGCCTTGCGGCCGAAGAAGGTGAGGGGCGTGGCCTCGACGGCCGAAGTCGATGAGACGCCCGAGATCGTCGTGCTGGCGGTGAAGCCGCAGTCGATGGATGGCGTGCTGCCCGACATGAAGCGGTTCGCCGATTCGGGATCGGTGTTCCTGTCGATCGCCGCCGGCAAGACGCTGAAATATTTTGCGGGCCATCTCGGCGCCTCGGCCAAGATCGTGCGCTCCATGCCCAACACGCCGGCGGCGGTGCGCCAGGGCATCACGGTGGCGACGCCGTCCCAGGGCGTGTCGGCTGAGGAGAAGAAGCGCTGCCACGATTTGCTCGAAGCCGTCGGCCAGGTGTTGTGGGTCGAGGACGAGGCGCTGATGGATCCGGTGACGGCGCTGTCGGGCAGCGGCCCGGCCTACGTTTTCCTGCTGGTCGAGGCGATGGCAGCGGCCGGCGCCAAGCTCGGCCTCACGCCGGAGATGGCCATGCAGCTCGCGCGCGCGACCGTTGCGGGAAGCGGCGAGTTGCTGAAGCAGTCCGTCGAACCGGCGACACAATTGCGCATCAACGTCACCAGTCCCGGCGGCACGACGGCCGAGGCGCTGAAGGTGCTGATGGCCGACGACGGCATTCAGCCGGTGTTCGACAAGGCTCTGGCGGCGGCCTCGCGCCGCTCGAAGGAATTGGCAGGATGACGCCTGACGGCGATAAAGCTCTCGATGCCTTCCTGACGCTGATTGCCGACAAGGATTACGCGGACGTGAGCCTGCGCGACGTGGCCGGTGCGGCCGGGCTTGGCTTGGCCGATGTCTACCGCCTCTATCCCGGCAAGGTGGCTTTGGTTTCCGCCTTCCTGGCGCGTATCGACAGCCAGGTGCTGGCCGGCACGGCGTCGGCCGTCGACCCCGAGGAGACGGCGCGGGACCGGCTGTTCGACGTCATGATGAGGCGCTACGACGCGTTGCGTCCCCACCGTCCCGCCCTGCGCGCCTTGCGCCGTGCCAGCCGGCGCGACCCGGTTCTCGCTCTGGCGCTGGCGAAGCCAGTGAAGCGTTCGCTGGCGGCGATGCTGGAGGCTGCCTCGCTGGCGAGCGACGGCATGGCGGGTGCGGTGCGGCAAAATGGCTTGCTGGCCATTCACCATGCTGTCCTCGGCGTCTTCGACAGCGACGAAACGACCGACCTTTCCAAGACCATGGCGACCCTGGACAGCCGCCTCAAGACGGCTGAAAGATGGTCTCAATTCCTTGATAAATATGTCATTTCTCCTGGCCGGAGAAAATCCTCCGCGAGCGCCGGATCGTCGGACGCCTGACTATTTTGTGCAGTGCACAAAATCGCCCCTTGACTCCCGAGAGCCCATCCCTAAATTGCCCTTCGTTGTGCACCGCAACATAGCGGGGCATTCGACATTCAATTCAGTCGCATCTCAGGAGCCCCCTATGAATTACGCAAACGCTGCCTTCAAGACCCCCTTCGCCGACTTCGATTTCAGCAAGATGGCCGGTGAGTTCAAGATCCCGACCGTGAACATGGAAACGATGGTCGAGACCGGCCGCAAGAACTTCGCCGCCATGACCACGCTCAGCACCGCCGCCGTCGAGTCGATGAAGACCATCGCGCAGCGCCAGGGCGACATGTTCCGCGTCGCCATGGAAGATTTCTCCAAGCACGGCGACGACTTCCTGTCGGCCGCCACCGTCGAGGAGAAGGCCGCCAAGCAGATCGACTTCGTGAAGAAGAGCTACGAAGCCGCCCTCGCCAACACCAAGGAAATCGCCGACCTCTACAGCAAGAGCCAGTCCGAGGCCCTGTCGGCGATCAGCGAGCGCGTCGCCGAGCTGACCGAAGAGGTCAAGGCCGCCATCGCCAAGAAGTAGTCGTCGAGACTCAAGACCGGCCGGCGCTTCGCGCCGACGGCGGGAAGGGGCTGCTTCGCAAGAGGCAGCCCCTTTTCTTTTCTGCGGACCGCCGGCCTCCAGGCCCGCTCAGATGGTCATGGCGGGCATGGAGGCCCGCGGTCCGTATGAAGCTTGCTCTGATGAGCGACTCGACAACTCTTCATCCCGCACTAGGCTCACGGGCATGAGCGAGCAGATTGCCTACGACGATTTTGCCAAGGTCGATATTCGCGTCGGCACCGTCCTCACGGCCCAGCCGCTGGAGGGTGTGCGCAAGCCGGCGATCCGGCTGGAGATCGATTTCGGGCCAGAGATTGGCGTTCGGAAGTCGTCGGCGCAGCTCACGGTTCACTACACGCCGCAGGAACTGGTTGGCCGGAAGGTCGCGGCGGTGGTCAACTTCCCGCCGCGCCAGATCGGCAAGTTCATGTCGCAGGTTCTGACCCTCGGTTTTCCGGCTGCCGACGGCAGCGTCGTGCTGGTCGTGCCCGACAAGGACGTGCCCAACGGTGGCCGGCTGTTCTGATCCTCGTCAGACCGGAAGGCGGACGAGCACCCGCAGCCCGCCCAGCGGCGAGGCGCCGAGCACCACGTCGCCGCCATGGCTGCGCGCCACGTCGCGGGCGATGGTGAGGCCGAGGCCGACGCCGCCGGTGTCGATGTTGCGCGATTCGTCGAGCCTATAGAACGCGCGGAACACGTCCTCGTGCTTGTCGGGCGGAATGCCCGGCCCGTCGTCGTCGACGGTGATCTCGACCGAGGTGCGGCCACGCGTGGCGAACAGCTCGGCCCTTGTGCCGTGCCGGAGCGCGTTGGAGGTAAGGTTGGTGAGGCAGCGCTTGATGGCGAGCGGCCTCAGCTCGACCTCCATGTCGCCCTCCCAGCCGACCGCGACGTCGGCATTGTCGCGCCGCGCGCCGGTCGCCACGTCCTGGAGGATCTCGGACAGGTCGGAGGGCGTCGGCTCCTCGTCGCCCTCGCCGCGGGCGAAGGCGAGATAGCCTTCGATCATGCGCTCCATGTCGACGACGTCGTCGGCGAGCTCCTTGGCCTCGGGCGACTCGGGCAGCATCGCCAGCGACAGCTTCATGCGGGTGAGCGGCGTGCGCAGGTCGTGGCTGACGCCGGCCAGCATCTCGGTGCGCTGCTGGATCGACCGCTGCAGCCGGATGCGCATGGTCTGGAAGGCGGTGGCCGCATTGCGCACCTCGCGCGTGCCGCCGGAGAAGGCGAAGTCGGGCACGTCGCGCCCCTTGCCCAGTGCATCGGCGGCCACCCCGAGATGCTCGATCGGCACCAGCTCGCGCCGCATGAACCAGATGGCGAGGCCAAACAGCACGAGGGCGAGGCCGAGCTGGGCCAGCACATAGGCGATGCTCGAGCCGAAGGTGAGACGGACATGCGGCACCAGCACGTCCATGACATCGCCGTCGGTGAGCTGGATCTCGACCAGGATCTGGTTCCCGCCGACATTGTTGTCGAGGTAGTAGGGCCGCTTGAGATCGGCATCGAGCGCGCCCTGGACCTCGCGGGCGACGATGTCGAAATACTCCGGCACCTTGAACTCGCGCACGATGCCCTTGCGGAAGCTCACGAACAGCAGCAGGTCGGAGCGGGCGTGATTCAGGATCCAGGCGCGGTGCTGGTCGTCGGGAAAGTCCGAGCGCATGGCGATCAGCATGCGCAGGTCGCGCACCAGCAGCAGCGCCAGGCGGTTGGTCACGTTGTCGCCGCGCTGGCTGTAGAACCACCAGGCGGAGAGCGCCTGCAGCAGCAGCATCGGCACGACGATGATGATGAGGGCGCGCAGGAACAGGGTCTGCGGCGAATGCCGGTCGGCCCAGCCGGCGATGCGCTCGAACAGCTCGCGGGCGCTGCCTATCCTCATCGGCCGGCCATCCTCATCGATCGGCCGTCATGCGTCGACCAGCCGGTAGCCCTGGCCGCGCACCGTGCGCAGGTAGCGCGGAAAGCCGGGATCGGGCTCGAACTTGCGGCGCAGACGCGTCACCTGGACATCGATGGCGCGTTCGTTGACGTCGCTGCCGACGCTCTTGCACAGCGCCTCGCGGCTCAGCACCTCGCCAAGGTTGCCGGCGAGGGCGCGCATCAGGGCGATCTCCGCATCGGTGAGCGGCACGCGCTTGCCCTTCTGGGTGAGCTCGCCCAGCTCGAGGTCGAACTGCAACGGGCCGAACTTCACGAGGCGCTCGGCAGGGCCTGCCGTCTCGGCCGAGACCGCGGCGGGGCGCCCGCGGCGCAGCACGCTCTGAATGCGCAGCAGCAGCTCGCGCGGCTCGAAGGGCTTGCCGAGATAGTCGTCGACACCCGTCTCGAGGCCGGCGATGCGGTCCTTCGGATCGTCGCGCGCGGTCAGCATCAGGATCGGCACACTGTCGGTGCGCCGCAGCTCGGCGGCGAAGTCGAGACCGCTCTGGCCCGGCATCATGACGTCGAGCACGATCAGGTCGAAATCGAGCGACTGCAGGCGTTGGCGTGCTTCGGCGGCGTGGCTGGCGGCGGTGACGCGAAAGCCGTTGCGCGAGAGGAAGGACTTCAGCAGCTCGCGCAGGCGCGTGTCGTCGTCGACGACCAGGATGTGCGGCATGTCGGAGACGGCATCCACGACACTCATCGGCCGCCGCCAGTGCGTACCCGTCCGTCGACCTCGCCGCGTTCCGTCGGGTCGAGCAGGCCCAGCAGCACCTTGCGAAAGCCCTCGACCGCTTCGGCGCCGGTCTCGCGGTAGGCGCGGGCGAAGCGCGCGCTCTGGCGGTCGGTCAATTCGCGCTCGAGGGTGACTCCGCGTTCGGTGAGCCACAGCCGCCTCTCGCGGCGATCGCGCGGGCCGCTCTTCTGCTCGACATAGGCCTGCTCGATCAGGTCCTTGAGGACGCGGCTGATCGACTGCTTGGTGACCTTCAGGATCGAGAGGAGATGGCCCACGGTCTGGCCGGGATGACGGCCGATGAAGTAGAGCGCGCGATGATGGGCCCGTCCCAGCTGATAGTGCTTGAGCTGCTGGTCCGATTCGAAGGTGAAATCCCGATAGGCATAGAACATCAGCTCGATGCCCTGACGCAGTTCTTCGTCACGTAGAAACAGGGGGTTGGCGGGGGATTTGGTTTCGACCATCGATGCAACAAAGGAGGGGCGAACACTATAGCGCACCCGCTGCGTTGACACCTCAGGGAAGGCAATGTTACGGACCGGCCGCCTTTTTAGACATATTCTTTCGGTTCAAGGGAGTTAACACCCATGGCGACGGCCGCAGCCCCCGGTTTCGACGATCGTGACGGCTTGATCTGGTACGACGGCAAGCTGGTGGATTGGCGTTCCGCCAACCTGCATGTCCTGAGCCATGCGCTCCACTACGCGTCGTGCGTCTTCGAGGGGGAGCGCGTCTATGGCGGCGAGGTCTTCAAGCTCACCGAGCACAGCCAGCGGCTGATCGATTCGGCCAAGGTCATGGGCTTCGAGATTCCCTACTCGCTGGCCGAGATCAATGCCGCGACCAACGCCACCATCGCGGCCAACAACATCGTCGACGGCTATGTCCGGCCGGTCGCCTGGCGCGGCAGCGAGATGATGGGAGTGTCGGCGCAAAACAACAAGATCCACCTCGCCATCGCCGTCTGGGTCTGGCCCTCCTATTACACGCTGGAAGCGAAGATGAAGGGCATTCGGCTGGCGATGGCCGACTGGCGCCGCCCGGCGCCGAACACCGTGCCGGTCCATGCCAAGGCCGCCGGCCTCTACATGATCTGCACCCTCTCCAAGCATAAGGCCGAGCAGGCCGGCTACGACGATGCGCTGATGCTCGACTATCGCGGCCAGGTCGCGGAGGCCACGGGCGCCAACGTGTTCTTCGTCATGGACGGCGAGATCCACACGCCCAAGCCCGACTGCTTCCTCGACGGCATCACCCGCCAGTCGGTCATCGGGATGGCGAAGAAGCGCCAGATGAAGGTCGTGGAGCGCGCGATCATGCCGGAGGAGATGGCCAAGGCCACCGAGTGCTTCATCACTGGCACGGCGGCCGAAGTGACGCCGGTGAGCGAGATCGGCCCCTACAAGTTCACCCCGGGCGAGGTCTGCCGCACGCTGATCGCCGACTTCACCGCCGCCGTGAATCCGAAGAAGGCGGCCGCCGAGTAGGATGCTCGTCGTCCATCATCTCGGGAAGTCGCAGTCCGAGCGGATCGTCTGGCTCTGCGAGGAGCTGGGCCTTCCCTATGAGCTCAAGATCTACGACCGCGACAAGGTCACCCGACTAGCACCTCCGGACTACAAGGCGCTGCATCCGCTGGGCGCCGCGCCGGTGGTCGACGACGGCGACGTGCGCTTGGCCGAATCGGGCGCCATCGTCGAATACATCACCGTCAAGTACGGCAAGGGACGGCTGGTGCTGGCGCCCGACCATCCCGGCTTCGCCGAGTTCCTCTACTGGTCCCACTTCGCCAACGGCACGCTGCAGCCGGCGACCGGCCGCAACATGATCCTGGGGCGGCTGAACCTTGCCGACGACAATGCGATCCTGCGCGCCATGAGGGGCCGGCTCGATCTCGCGCTCGGCCTGGTCGAGGCCCGGCTGGGCAAGGTCGCGTATCTCGCTGGCGACGAGCTCACGACGGCCGACATCATGAGCGTCTTCACGCTCACGACCATGCGCCTCTTCCTGCCCTTCGACCTCTCGCCCTATCCTGCCATCCTCGCCTACCTGCAGCGCATCGGTAAGCGCGACGCCTACCAGCGCGCGATGCGCAAGGGCGACCCCGACATGGCGCCCCTCCTCACCTGACCTTCAGGTGAACCGCTCCCAGGCGGACTGACGCGAGATTCCCAGCGCCGCGCCGATGTGAGCCCAGCTCACCTTGCGCGCGCGAAGCTGCTCGACCATGCGCTGAAGCTGGTTGCCCTTGCCCTGCAGCGTGGTCTCGACCGATCGCAGCTGCTCCAGCAGCTGCTCGGTCGGTAGATCCCCGCTGAAGGGTTCGACGGCCGGTGGACGTCCGGCGAGGCACTGGGTGCAGATCTCCACGCACTCGTTGCAGATGGCGACGCCGCCAGGAGCGGCAGTCAAAGTCGCCACCTCATGCTGCGACTTCCGGCAGAAGGAGCAATAGGCGGCTGCCGGCTTCTTCGGCTTCATCGTGCGGGCCCGCGCCATCGGTTCCTCTCTATCGTCAGGAATATCCTGACAGTCAGGCAAGCCCTGACATTTGTCAAATCGGCGGGCGGTTCTTGACAAGGTCAGTAATACTGACCTATCTAGCCCTAACATTACGTTTCGCCGGTCTGAAACGACCGGTTTGGGATTATTTAACGGAGGAGGGCGCAATGTCCTTAACAATGGACGATCGTGACGGTGTGATCTGGTTCGACGGCGAGCTGACGCCGTGGCGCGAGGCCAAGATGCATGTGCTGACCCATGCGTTGCATTACGGCTCGGCGGTTTTCGAGGGCGAGCGCATCTACGAGGGCCGGGTCTTCCGCCTTGCCGCCCACAGCGCGCGGCTGCGCAACTCCGCCCGCCTGCTCGACTACGAGCTGCCGTGGTCGCGCCAGGAGATCGAGGAGGCCACGCGCGCCGTGGTGCGGGCCAACAAGCTCGACTTCGGCTACGTGCGGCCGATCGCCTGGCGCGGCTCGGAAGTGCTGGGCGTGTCGGGCATCGGCACCACGGTGCATCTCGCCATCGCGCCCTGGGGCAACGAAGGCAAGCTCTCGGTGCAGGCCCGCGACACGGGCATCAACGTCACCATGGCCAAGTACCGCCGTCCCTCGGCGGAGAGCGCGCCAGGCCATGCCAAGGTGGCGGGCCTCTACATCATCTGCGGCATCGAGAAGGATCGCGCGCTGAAGGCGGGCTTCGACGACGCGCTGATGCTCGACTGGAAGGGCCATCTCGCCGAATCCACCGGCGCCAACATCTTCCTGGTGATCGACGGCAGGATGGTGACCCCGACGCCGGAGAATTTCCTCGACGGCATCACCCGCCGCGCCGTCATGGGGCTGGCGAGGAAGCGCGGCATCGAGGTGGATGAACGCACCGTCCTGCCGGAGGAGCTGGGCAAGGCCTCTGAGGTGTTCCTGTGCGGCACGGCGGCCGAGATCGTGCCGGTGGGCTCGATCGACGGGCACCACTACCAGGCGGGGCCGGTGGCGCGCGCGCTGATGGCCGATTTCCAGACGCTGGTGCGCCAGCCCGACAGCGAAGGCTTCGGCGAGGCGACCCATCTCATGGCGGCTTGACAGGGCAGACTGCATCCAGTCTGATTCGACGGTGTCCGAGGGGTGTCCGATCTTCATCAGAAGACCGGTCTGAGACAGCCAGACGCGGCTGAACCCTTTGAACCTGATCCGGGTCATGCCGGCGAAGGAACGGGAGTTGTCGCTTGAGCCAGAGCAGCGTCATTGTCGTGGGCGCCGGGGTTGCAGGGCTGGTTTCGGCCCTCGAGCTTGCCGAGCGCGGCCTGCGCGTCGAGGTGGTCGAGCGCGGCCCGGCGCTCGGCGCCCATAGCTGCTCGTGGAAGGCCGGCGGCATGCTGGCGCCATGGTGCGAGCGCGCCACCACCGAACCGGAGATCGCCACGCTGGGCGCGCCGTCAATCGAGTGGTGGGAGCAGCATTTCCCCGGCACCGTCAGCCTGGGCAGCCTCGTCGTCGCCCCGCCGCGCGATGGGGGGGAGCTGTCGCGCTTTGCCAAACGTACCGAACGCTTCGAGTGGGTCGATGCCACCCGCATCGAGGAACTCGAGCCTGACCTCGCCGGTCGTTTCCGCCGCGCGCTGTATTTTCCCGACGAAGCCCATCTCGATCCGCGTCGCGCGTTGGCGGCCGTCGCCGAACGATTGACGGAACTCGGCGTGCCGATCCGGTTCGGCGTCGACTTCTCGGCCGATACCTCCGATGCCGATGTGATCGTCGATTGCCGTGGCCTCGCGGCGCGCGATGCGCTGCACGACCTGCGCGGCGTGCGCGGCGAGATGCTGGTGATCCGCACCGCCGAGCTGGAGCTCTCCCGGCCGGTGCGCCTGCTGCATCCGCGCCTGCCGCTCTACATCGTGCCGCGCGAAGACGGCGTCTTCATGGTCGGCGCCACAATGATCGAAAGCGAAGGCCGCGGCGGCGTCAGCGTGCGCTCCGCCGTCGAGCTTTTGAATGCGGCCTATGCGTTGCATCCAGCCTTCGGGGAGGCGGAGATCCTGGAACTGGCTGCCGACCTGCGGCCGGCCTTTCCCGACAATCTGCCGACGGTGCGGCGTGCCGGCCGCACGTTCTACGTGAACGGCATGTTCCGGCACGGCTTCCTTCTGGCGCCCGCCCTGGCGAAGCAGGTGGCCGATGCCCTTCTGATGGAGGCGAGCGATGCGGATTATCGTCAACGGCGATCAGCATGACGTCGAGCCCGAGACGCTTGCGTCGGCGCTCGCGGCGCTGGGCTATGGCGGACGCAAGATCGCGACAGCCGTGAACGGCCGGTTCGTGCCGCAGGCGATTCGCGACAGCACGCGTCTCGCCGAGGGCGACCAGGTCGAGATCGTGGCGCCGATGCAAGGAGGCTGAGCGTGACCTTCTACGGTGTGGAGCTGTCCTCGCGTCTTCTGCTGGGCACCGCGCGCTATCCGTCGCCGGCGATCCTCGGCGAGGCGATCAAGGCGTCGGGCGCCGAGGTGGTGACGGTGTCGCTGCGACGCGAAGCCGGCACCGAGCGCGGCGGCCAGAGCTTCTGGTCGTTCATCCGCGCGCTCGGCCTGCGCGTGCTGCCCAACACCGCCGGCTGCCATTCGGTGAAGGAGGCGGTGACCACCGCCCACATGGCGCACGAGCTGTTCGATACCAAGTGGATCAAGCTCGAGGTCATCCGCGACGACGAGACCCTGCAGCCCGACGTCTTCGGCTTGGTCGAAGCCGCGCGCATCCTGTCCCACGACGGCTTCGAGGTCTTCCCGTACACCACCGAGGATCTGGCCGTGGCCGACCGGCTGGTCGAGGCGGGCTGTCGCGTGCTGATGCCCTGGGGCGCGCCCATTGGCTCCGCGCGCGGCCTCAACAATGCCTATGGGCTGAAGTCCCTGCGCGCGCATTTCCCCGACATCCCGCTGGTCGTCGATGCCGGCCTCGGCGTGCCGTCGCACGCTGCCGCTGCGATGGAGCTGGGCTACGACGCCGTGCTGCTCAACACGGCTGTGGCCGAGGCGGGCGATCCCGTCGCCATGGCGAAGGCCTTCGCGCTCGCCATCGAGGCGGGCCGGATGGCCTGTCGCGCGCAGCCGCTGGAGCCGCGCGACATGGCCGTGCCGTCGACGCCGATGATGGGCCGGGCTTCGTTGGGAGATTGAGATGATCGAGAAATTCTACCCCGTCGTGCCGAACGCCGACTGGGTCGCGCGTCTCGTGCCGGCCGGCGCACGCTTCATCCAGCTGCGCATCAAGGACCAGCCCGATTCAGAGCTGCGGCGTCAGGTGCGCGAGGCCCAGGCAGTGTGTGCCGCCCATGGCGCGCAGCTGATCGTGAACGACTATTGGCGGATCGCCATCGACGAGAAGTGTCCGTGGGTCCATCTCGGCCAGGAAGACCTGGTCGATGCCGATGTGAAGGCCATCCGGCGCGCGGGCCTCCTGCTGGGCGTCAGCACGCACGATCATGCCGAGCTCGACAAGGGGCTGACCGTCGATCCCGACTATGTGGCGCTGGGGCCGATCTGGCCGACGCTGCTCAAGAAGATGCCGTGGGCGCCGCAGGGACTCGACCGCATCGGCGAATGGAAGCGGCTGGTGGGCAAGAAGCCGCTGGTGGCGATCGGCGGCCTGACGCTGGAGCGGGCAAAGCTCTGCCTCGCCGCCGGCGCCGATTCGGCCGCCGTCGTCGGCGACGTGGTGAATCACGCCGACCCGATCGGCCAGACCAAGGCGTGGCTTCAGCTATGACCGAACGCTACGTCCGCCAGACCATCCTGCCCGAGGTCGGCGCCGCCGGTCAGGCCCGCCTTGCCGCCGCGACGGTGCTGGTGATCGGTGCGGGCGGCCTCGGCTGCCCGGTCCTGCAATATCTCGCGGGGGCCGGTGTCGGCCGGCTGACGATCGTCGATCACGACAGTGTGGAAGAGACCAACCTCCATCGCCAGCCGCTCTACGGCATGGGCGATATCGGAGTCGCCAAGGCCGAGGCGGCGCGCGCAACGCTGCAGCGCTTCAATCCCGGCGTCGTCATCGAGGCCATCGTCGAGCGCCTGACGCCGCAGAACGCGCCGCGGCTGGTGGCCGCCGCCGATCTCGTGGTCGATGCCGCCGACAGCTTCGCCGCGACCTATATCCTGAGTGACGCCTGCCATGCTGCGGCCAAGCCGCTGGTCAGCGCCTCGGTGATTGGCCTCACCGGTTATGCCGGCGCCTTCTGTGGCGGCGGCCCGAGCTACCGCGCGGTCTTTCCCGACGTGTCGGTCGACGGCGGCACCTGCGCGACCCTCGGTGTGCTGGGCAGCGCGGTCGCGGTGCTGGGCGGCCTGCAGGCGCATCTCGCGCTGCATCTCCTGCTCGGCCTCGAACCTACGGTGCTGGGCCGCGTCGTGACCTTCGACGCCAAGCGTCTGGTCTTTGGCGGCTTCGCCTTTGCCGGCAGTCCGGAGCCCGAGTCCTTCGTGCCCTTCATCGCGCCAGAGTCGGTGCGCGGCGACGACATTGTCGTCGATCTCCGCGGCCTCGACGAGGCGCCGGTGTCGCCCTTCGCCGGCGCGCGTCGACTCATGGTCGACGACATCGAGCAACTGGAAGCAACGTCCGGCCGCGTCGTGCTGGCCTGTCGCAGCGGCCAGCGCGCCCTGATGGCTGCCGACCGCCTGCGTGCGCGCGGCATGCCCAACCTCGCCCTCGTGGCGTTGGGTTAAGCCTTCTTCTCCCAGCGGGCGGCGGCCTTGTCGTCTTCGTGGTGGGACTCGACCCACTTCTCGCCGGCGGGCGTCTCTTCGAGCTTCCAGAAAGGGGCCTTGGTCTTGAGCCAGTCCACCAGGAACTCACAGGCTTCGAAGGCAGCCTCGCGATGCGGTGAGCCGACGGCGACCAGCACAATGCGTTCGCCGGCTTCCATCCGCCCATGGCGATGGACGATCAGCGTCGCTTCCAGTGGCCAGCGGCGGTGGGCTTCGGCCTCGATCTCCTCCAGCGCCTTCTCGGTCATGCCGGGATAGTGTTCGAGGGTGAGGGCGTCGATGCGATCGCGATGCAGGCCCTCGCGCACGTGCATCTCGCGCACCAGCCCGACGAAGATCGCGAGCCCGCCGATGCGCTTGTTGCCCCTGGTGACCGTCTCGATCTCGGCGCCGACATCGAAGTCGGCCTCCTGCACGCGCACGGTCATCGTTAGCCGCCCGTGAAAGGAGGGAAGAACGCGATCTCCTTGGCGCCTGCGATCGGCGCGTCGAACGGCGCGGTGCGCTGGTCGACGGCCGCGCCGAAGGCCGCGCCTTCGGCCAGCGCCTCGGCATGGCCGGCGCTGCGGCTGCGCAGCCAGGCCACCAGCTCGCCCACGGTGCGCACGTCGGGCGGCGGTTCCACGATCTCTTCCGGGACGCCGACGGTGCGCTTCATCCAGGCGAAGTAGCGGATCTTCATGTTGTCTTGTCGTCGGCCATGTGGCGCAGGCCGGTGCGCAGGTAATCGTAGCCGGTGATCAGGGTGAGGGCGGCGGCGATCCAGATCAGCCACAGGCCGGCAGTGGTGACGATGGGGGACGCCGCGTCGCCGACCAGCAGGAAGGCGATGGCGCCCATCTGCACGCCGGTCTTCCATTTCGCCAGCTCGCTCACCGGCAGGCCGACCCGCAGCTCGGCCAGGAACTCGCGCAGGCCGGAGACCAGGATCTCGCGGGCGAGGATGATGAGGGCCGCCAGGACATGGATGCCGGACAACGGGCCACTGTGCACCAGCATGACCAGCGCCGCCGCGACCAGCAGCTTGTCGGCAATTGGATCGAGGAAACGGCCGATGCGCGAGATCTGGTGGTAGCGGCGGGCGAAATAGCCGTCGAACCAGTCGGTCACGCAGGCGGCGGCGAACAGGATCATCGACAGCCATTGCGCCCAGCCACGGTCGAGCCAGAAGCAGGCCACCACGATCGGGATGGCGGCGATGCGCGAGAGCGTGAGCAGGTTGGGCAGGTTGAGCATAGGTAGCCCCAACTTAGGGCGTGGCGCCCCATGTTGCCACCCCGAGGGACGCAGGACCCACGGGGCAGGTTTGCGTCAACGTCCACCGCGGAAATGATCGTGGATCTTCCGGGCGATGGCGCCCGAAATGCCGGGCACCGCCTTGATGTCCTCGATGGTCGCGACGGCCACGGCACGGGCGCTGCCGAAATGGTGCAGGAGCGCGCGCTTGCGGCCGGCGCCGATGCCCGGCACCTCGTCGAGCGCCGAGCGCATCAGCTCGTTGGAGCGCCGCGTGCGGTGTGTGCCGATGGCGAAACGATGCGCCTCGTCGCGCAGGCGCTGCAGGAAATACATCACCGGATCGCGTGGCTCGAGCGTGAAGGGCGCGCGGCCCGGCATGAAGAAGCGCTCGCGGCCGGCATCGCGGTCCGGCCCCTTCGCGACGCCCACGGTGGCGATGTCCTCCAGGCCGAGCTCGGTCAGCACCTGGCGCGCCACCTCGAGCTGGGTCTCGCCGCCGTCGATCAGCACGAGGTCGGGCCAGTGCTCTTCGTCGCGCTCGGGATTCTCCTTGAGCGCGCGGCCGAAGCGGCGGGTCAGCACCTCGCGCATCATGGCGAGATCGTCGCCCGCCGCGCCCTCGGTCTTGATGTTGAACTTGCGGTAGCTGTTCTTGATGAAGCCGTCGGGGCCGGCCACCACCATGGCGCCGATCGGGGCGCTGCCCTGGATGTGGCTGTTGTCGTAGATCTCGATCCGCTCCGGCGACGCGTCGAGGCCGAAGACGCGGGCGAGGCCTTCGAGCAGCGTGCGCTGCGTGCCGCGCTCGGCAAGCCGCCGGGCCAGCGCCTCGCGGGCATTGTTCACCGCCTGGTCGAGCGCGTCCTTCTGGTCGCCGCGCTTGGGCGTGCGGATCTCGACCTTGTGGCCGGCCGAGATGGCCAGCGCACTTTCCACCAGCTCGCGCTCGTCGACGTCGTGGCTGGTGAGGATGAGCTTCGGCGCCGGCCGGGCATCGTAGAACTGGCCGATGAAGGCGGTCAGCACGGCCGGCGGATCGAGCTCGCGCCCATGGCTGGGAAAATAGGCGCGGTTGCCGAGGTTCTGGCCCGCGCGCAGGAAAAAGACCTGGATGCAGACCTGCCCACCCTCGGCGTGGGCGGCGAAGATATCGGCCTCGTCGATCGAGGGCAGTGCGATCGCCTGGTGCGACTGGATATGGGTCAGCGCGCGGATGCGGTCGCGCAGGACGGCCGCCTGCTCGAACTCGAGGCTGGTCGCCGCCTCGTCCATGCGTTCCGACAGGGCCTGCTGGACCTCGCGGTTGCGGCCGCCCAGGAAGTCGCGCACCTCGCCCACGAGGGCGCCGTACTCCCGCATCTCGATGCGGCCGACGCACGGCGCCGTGCAGCGCTTGATCTGGTACTGCAGGCAGGGCCGTGTCCGTGTGACGAACACGCCGTCGGAGCAGGAGCGCAGCGGGAAGGCGCGCTGCAGCGCGTAGAGGGTGCGGTTGACCGCCGTGGCCGAGGCGAAGGGGCCGAAATATTCGTTGGCCGGATCGCGCGCGCCGCGGTGCTTGGCGAGCTGCGGCCATTCGGTGTCGCGGCGGATGACGATGTAGGGAAACGACTTGTCGTCGCGCAGCAGCACGTTGAAGCGCGGCCGGAAGCGCTTGATCAGGTTGTTTTCCAGCAGCAGGGCTTCCGCCTCGCTGCCGGTGACCGAGAATTCCATGGTCCGGGTCGCCGAGACCATGCGGATCAGGCGCGTGGCGAGCCGGGTGGGTTGGGTATAGGCGGCGACGCGACTGCGAAGCGATCGCGCCTTGCCGACGTAAAGCACCTCGCCATCGGCCGCGATCATGCGATAGACGCCGGGCTTGCGCGGCAGCGTGTGCACGAAATCGCCGATGATTCGCATTCCGTCAGCTAGCGAACCTTCGGTCGGTTTCTGGTCTGGCTCGATGTCGTCGTTCACGGGGATGTGGGGAAGTCTGTGAAGAAGCGGCCGGCGCGAACGCCGTTACATTGGCGTCACGTTGTTGACTCAATGTAGGCAGGGTGGCAGCGCGCCGCCACCCTGAACCTAATCCTTTGTTTACACTGGCCTATTTCGACAGAAAGAAATTTGCATAAAGTTGGTGCGAATCTCTGTGTTCCCTATTTGATCCAATCGAATGGCGTGCTTCGATCTGTGGGTAGTTCGTTCCTTTTCTACAGCACCGACAGCATCCGTCCCACCAGCGGATGGCGGACGACGTCCTGGTCGGTAAGGCGCACGACCGACACGTCGTCCATGCCATCCAGTCGCTGCGCGATATTGGCCAGGCCCGAGAGCTCGGGCAGCAGATCGGTCTGGTCGGGGTCGCCGGTCATGACCATGGTCGAGTGCCAGCCGAGACGCGTCAGCAGCATCTTGAGCTGGCCGTAGGTGCAGTTCTGCGCCTCGTCGATCAGCACGAAGCTGTTGTTCAGGGTACGGCCGCGCATGAAGGCCACGGGTGCGATCTCGATGGTGCCGTCGTCGAGGAGCTGGCGCAGCCGCTTGGCGCCCAGCCGGTCGTTCAGAGCGTCCCACAGCGGGCGCAGGTAGGGATCGAGCTTCTCGCGCATGTCGCCGGGCAGGAAGCCGAGATTTTCGCCCGCTTCGACGGCGGGACGCGACAGCACGATGCGCGAGACGGTGCCGCTTTCGAGCGCTTCGACGGCGGCGGAGATGGCGAGGTAGGTCTTGCCGGTGCCGGCGGGCCCCAGCGCCACGGTGAGCGGCTTGGCGTCGATCGCCTCCATCAGCACGCGCTGGTTGTCGCTACGCGGTCGTATCTTTCGGACGTAGCTTTGGTCGCGATCGTTTGCCGGAGCGTGGTCGAAGACCAGGTTATGGACACGGGCGCTATCGATGGCGTCGAGCTTGGCACGACGTGCGGCGCGTTTGGCCATAGGCAAACTCCAAAGGCTGCTGGAGAAACAAAAACGCCCCCGCGAAGCGGAGGCGTGGTGGATCGGAAGGGCCGAAATCGGGGGTGAGGGGACGCACGACGGCAATCCCATCGTTGGTCCAAGCTCCGTCGGGGCGCGATGTCCTCGAACGGATAAACACCTCCTTCAGCTACCAAGGAGAGGGTATCTCGAACCAGGCACCCCTACCACTAGTTTATGCGGTGCAACCTAAAATTCACCTCAGCTGCGCCGGGGAGGGCGCTCATAGGCCAGGCGGCCGGCGACGTAGGTCGCCTGCACGGCGCGGTCGTCGGCCAGTGTCATCTGCACGAAAAGCCGGTCGGCCAAGTCGCGCGCCTGGTCCATGCGGAAGTCGATCAAGGGTGTCGACCTCATATCGAGCACAACCAGGTCGGCCTCCAGTCCAGGCGCCAGGCTGCCGATCCTCTCGTCGAGGTAGAGCGCCCGCGCGCCGCCCCGCGTGGCCAGATAATAGGCATGGCCCGCCGACAGCGACTGGCCGTTCAGCTGGGCCGACTCGTAGGCGCCACCGAGCGTCGCCAGCATCGAGAAGGATGTGCCCGCGCCGATGTCGGTGCCCACCCCGACCCGCACTGGCCGCGTTGAATTCATGGCGCGGGCGAGATCGAAGGCGCCGCTGCCGAGAAAGAAATTCGACGTCGGGCAATGGGCGATGGCGCCGCCACATTGGTGCAGGCGCGTGAGCTCCGTCTCCTCGAGCCAGATGCCGTGGCCGAAGACGGCGCGCGGCCCGCACAGGCCGTGGTGGTCGTAGATGTCGAGATAGGTGGCGTGCTCCGGGAACAGCTCCTTCATCCACGCGACCTCGCGCCGGTTCTCGGAGATGTGGGTCTGCATCAGGCAGTCCGGATGCTCGCGCCAGAGGGCTCCCGCCGCATCGAGCTGCTCGGGCGTGCTGGTGCCGGCAAAGCGCGGCGTGATGGCGTAGAGTAGCCGGCCGCGGCCATGCCATTTGGTGATCAACGCCGCCGACTGGTCGTACCCGATTTGTGCCGTGTCGCGCAGCGCCTCGGGGGCGTTGCGATCCATCAGCACCTTTCCGGCGGCCAGACGGAGCCCGAGCGCTTCCGCTTCTTCGAACAAAACCTCCACCGATTGCGGATGCACGGTGCAGTAGACGCAAGAGGTGGTGATGCCGTTGCGCAGATTTTCCCGGAGGAAAAGCTTCGCAACCGAGCGTGCAAATTCTTCGTCGGCGAACCTCAGCTCGGTGGGAAAGGTATAGCGCTCCAGCCAATCGAGCAGCTGGGCCCCCTGCGACGCGATCATCGGCGTCTGCGGAAAGTGGACATGGGTATCGACGAAGCCCGCCGAGATCAGGGCGTCGCTACCCCAGTCGCGGACCTCCACGCAGGGCGGAAGCTGCGGCAGGACCGCGTCGGCGGGACCGACATGGGTGATGTGCCCGTCGGCCATCGCGACGATGCCGTCGGGCAGATGGACCATGGTCGCGTCGAGACCGTCCCTGAAGGGATCGCCGGTGAAGGTCAGCACCGGCCCGCGAACGACTGTTGAGGCAGGCATCGCGCAGGATCGCATGTGTTGCCGGTCGGCCACAGTCCCGCCGCAAACAAATCTGCGCGCATCGTGGGCGGGCAACGGTCGGCGGCCGAGGGTCGTTTGCCTCGACAGAATTCAACGTTGCAGGAGCATGTCGATGAAGAACGTAGTTGCGGGTGCCGTGGCGCTGGTGTTGTTGCCGTTCGCAGCCCAGGCCCAGTCGTCGTGGTTCCAGTCGGGCCAGTCCAATCCCGGCTTCTATCTGGGCGCCGAGGGCGGCGCGAACTGGATGTTGAACAACAGCGGCTACAGCATGGATACCGGCTGGGCCGCTGGCGGTGTGGTCGGCTACGACTTCGTCGGCCCGCGCTTCGAGTTGGAAGGCATCTATCGCCAGAACAACGGCACGAGCCCGGTCGGGTCCGGCCGCATCCAGCAGGTCGCCGTCATGGCCAACCTGCTCTATGACTTCGCGCCGGGCGCGATGATCACGCCTTACATTGGCGCCGGCGCTGGCGTCGCCTTCGTCGATCCCTCGATCCCCGCCGGCTGCTCGATGTGCAGCACCCAGTTCGCCTACCAGGGTATCCTGGGCCTGGGCTGGAACATCGACCAGAGCTTCCGTGTCAATCTCGACGGTCGCTACTACGGCACCACCAATCCCGGCGCCTATACCAACAACAATCTCGGCGTGATGCTGGGCGTGACCTACAAGTTCGGCCAGACGGCCCCGGCCGCCGTGCCGGCGCCCGCTCCGGCCGCACCGCAGGCCCCGTCCTTCATGGTGTTCTTCGACTTCGATCGCGCCGACCTCTCGCCGCAGGCCCAGGGCACCATCCAGCAGGCGGCTCAGGCCTTCCAGCAGCGCGGCAACGCCCGCATCACCGCGACCGGCCACGCCGACAAGTCGGGCCCGGACGGCTACAACATGGCGCTGTCGCTGCGCCGCGCCAACACGGTCAAGGATGCGCTGGTCCGCAACGGCGTGCCCGCCACCGCGATCTCGGTCATCGGCCGCGGCGAGACCATGCCGCTGGTGCAGACCGCCGACGGCGTGCGCGAGCCGCAGAACCGTCGCGTCGAGATCGTCGTTCAATAACTACAGACGTTCGCCCCTGATCAGCCGGGGCAGGTCGCCGACCATGCCCATGGCGTGACGGACGAAGAAGCGCCGCAAGGGCGGCACGCGATTGACGGCAGCAAGGCCCAGATCGCGTGCCAGCCTGAGCGGCGCTGAATCGTTGGAGAACAGGCGGTTCAGGAGATCGGTCGCGGCGACCATCGCGAAATTGTCGGCCCGCCGCCACTGGGCGTAGCGTTC
This sequence comes from Rhodospirillales bacterium, assembly GCA_947469635.1. Taxonomy (GTDB): domain Bacteria; phylum Pseudomonadota; class Alphaproteobacteria; order Reyranellales; family Reyranellaceae; genus Reyranella. The sequence continues at coordinate 26,050 of CANIRG010000025.1, forward strand.
GAGCGTGTCGGCCGCGCCAAGGTCGAGCCCTAGCCGCTTGGCGTCGACCAGAACCTCGACCAGCGCCGCGATATCGCGCACGCCGAGATTGTAGCCTTGGCCCGCGATCGGATGCAGCCCATGCGCCGCGTCGCCCACCAGCACCAGCCGCTCCTCTATATAGCGCTCGGCATGGACCAGCCCCAGCGGATGCGACCAGCGCGGGCCCACCGGCTCGACCGCGCCGAGATGGTCGCCGAAGCGGCGCGCGAACTCGGTCCGGAAGTGCGCTTCATCGAGCGCGAGCAGGCGCCTGGCGAGGGCGGCATCCTCGCTCCACACGATCGACGAGCGATGCTCTCCGTTCGGCCCGTCGCGCATCGGCAGGATGGCGAAGGGACCGCCGGGCAGAAACTTCTCCTGCGCCACGCCGCGATGCGGCCGTTCGTGGTGCGCGACAAGCACCAGGGCGATCTGGCCGTACGACCATTCGCGCGCGCCGATGCCGGCCTCCTCGCGCATCGAGCCGAAGCGCCCCTCGGCCGAGGCCAGCAGCCGGGCCGCGATCCGCCGGCCGCTCTTCAGCACCAGCTCGGCACGGTCGGCATCGCGATGGCTTTCCGTCACCTCGTCCGGCGCCACCAGCGCGACGGCGGGACAGGACGCCAGCCGCCGCAGCAGCGCCGTCCGCAGCAGGCGGTTCTCGACGATCCAGCCCATGGGCGCCGCCGCCGTGCCTTCAGCGGCAGCTTCGCGGTGATCGAAATGCAGGAACATCCGGCTCGCCCGGCCGTCGTGGCCGGCGTCGGAAATGCGGATATCGAGGATCGGCTCGGCATTGCCCGCGACGTCCGCCCAGACGCCTACAGCCTCGAACAGCCGCTGGCTGGTGTAGGCGATGGCAGTGGTGCGTCCGTCGAAGCCCGCCTCTGTCATGAGGTCGAGCGGTACACGGTCGACCAGCGCCGTGCTGAGGCCGGCCTCGCCGGCCGCCAATGCGAGCAGGCTGCCGTTCAGGCCGGCGCCCACGACCGCCAGATCGAACCGCTCCATGGGCCTTTAGATGACAGCAGCAGGGTCATGCGGCAAGCCCCTGCCGCATGACCCTCTTGGGTCGTTCAGAACGTCTTGGAGATCATGAAGATGGCACGAGCGTCGCAGTTGGCGGTGTTGCCGCAATCCACGCCGTGAACGCTGGTGTCGGTGTAGGCCAGGGTGAGATCGACGC
>CANIRG010000026.1 GCA_947469635.1 Rhodospirillales bacterium
GTTCCAGAACAAGGTCGGCCGGGAAACCACGCTCTATCCCGACACGCTGGTCGGCACCGACAGCCACACCACGATGGTGAACGGCCTTGCCGTGCTGGGCTGGGGCGTCGGCGGGATCGAGGCCGAGGCCGCGATGCTGGGCCAGCCGGTGTCGATGCTGATCCCCGAGGTCGTGGGCTTCAAGCTCACGGGCAAGCTCAAGGAAGGCGCCACCGCGACCGACCTGGTGCTGACCGTCACGCAGATGCTGCGCCGCAAGGGCGTGGTCAACAAGTTCGTGGAATTCTACGGCGAGGGCCTCGACGAGATGCCGCTCGCCAACCGCGCCACCATCGCCAACATGGCGCCGGAGTACGGCGCCACCTGCGGCTTCTTCCCGATCGACGAGGTGACGCTGGGCTACCTCAAGACGACCAATCGCGGCCCGGCGGCCAAGATCGTCGAGATCTATGCCAAGAAGCAGGGCCTGTGGCGCAACAAGAAGGCCGCCGACCCGATCTTCAGCGATACGCTGAGCCTCGACCTCGGCGACGTCGAGCCCAGCCTCGCCGGACCGAAGCGCCCGCAGGACCGGGTGCCGCTGGCCGAGGCCGCCCAGCAGTTCACCGCCAACATGGAGCGCGAGTTCGACCGCAAGGACAACGGCACGCGCATCAAGTGCGAGGGCACCGACTACGACCTCGGCCAGGGCGATGTGGTGATCGCCGCCATCACCTCCTGCACCAACACGTCCAATCCCTACGTCATGCTGGGTGCCGGCCTGATCGCGCGCAACGCCGTGAAGCTCGGCCTCAAGGTCAAGCCCTGGGTCAAGACCTCGCTGGCGCCGGGCTCGCAGGTCGTCACCGAGTATTTCGACGCCGCCGGCCTCACCAAGGACCTCAACAAGGTGGGCTTCAACCTGGTGGGCTACGGCTGCACCTCCTGCATCGGCAACTCGGGACCGCTGCCCGATCCGGTGACCAAGGCGATCGGCGACGGCGACCTCGTGGTCTGCTCGGTGCTGTCGGGCAACCGCAACTTCGAGGGCCGCGTCAATCCGCTGACCCGCGCCAACTACCTCGCCTCGCCGATGCTGGTGGTGGTCTATGCGCTGGCCGGCTCGATGAAGATCGACATCACCAAGGATGCGCTGGGCATCGGCAAGAACGGCAAGCCGGTCTATCTCAAGGACATCTGGCCCTCCAACATGGAGGTGTCGAAGATGGTCGACAAATACGTGACGGCAAAGGCCTTCAAGAAGCGCTACGCCGACGTCTTCCGCGGCGACAAGTTCTGGCGCAGCATCAAGACCGTCCCGAGCCTCACCTACAAGTGGGACGACAACTCGACCTACGTGCGCAACCCGCCCTATTTCGAAGGCATGGCCAAGGTCCCCGGCACGCTCAGCAACATCGCCGGCGCCCGGCCGCTCGGCCAGTTCGGCGATTCGATCACCACCGACCACATCTCGCCCGCCGGCTCGATCAAGAAGGACAGCCCGGCCGGCGCCTATCTCGGCGAGCACGGCGTCGAGGCCAGGGACTTCAACCAGTACGGCACGCGGCGCGGCAATCACGAGGTGATGATGCGCGGCACCTTCGCCAACATCCGTCTCAAGAACGAGATGGTGCCCGGCGTCGAAGGCGGCTTCACCCATCACTACCAGACCGACCAGCCCGAGCCGATCTTCGACGTGGCCATGCGCTACAAGAAGGAGAACACGCCGCAGGTGCTGATCGCCGGCAAGGAATACGGCACCGGCTCGTCGCGCGACTGGGCGGCCAAGGGCGTCAACCTGCTGGGCGTCAAGGCCGTGGTCTGCGAGACCTTCGAGCGCATCCATCGCTCGAACCTGGTCGGCATGGGCGTGCTGCCGCTGCAGTTCAAGGACGGCATGACGCGCAAGACGCTGAACCTCACCGGCCACGAGACCTTCGACATCGACGGCATCGCGTCGGGGCTGAAGCCGGGCATGGACGTGCCGATGACGGTCCATCGTCGCGACGGCACCTCGGAGAAGGTCGTCCTGACCTGCCGCATCGATACCGCCGAGGAGATCGAGTATTTCAAGAACGGCGGTGTGCTGCACTACGTGCTGCGCAACCTGGCCCACGCCGCGTAAGACTTGTCAGCGCTGGTCGATCTCATCGTCGGCCAGGCCCGCAACAATGCCTGGGCGAACCACCGGCTGCTCGGCGCCTGCAAGGCGCTGACGCCGGAGGAATTCGCCACGGCGCGCACGGGATTCTTTCCGTCCCTGCGCGCCACGCTGAACCACATCCTGTGGGTCGACGCCTATTACATCGACGCGCTCGAGCACGATCCGACGGTGCTCGCGCGCTATCATGACCCCACACCCGATTTTCCCGACGCCGGCCGGCTCTACGAAGCGCAGCGCGCCAGCGACCGGCGGCTGATCGCCTTCTGCGAACGCCAGGGCGAGGCAAGCCTGGCCGAAGGGCTGGTCCTGCCGCGCCCAAATCGCACGCCGCCACCCACCAGTGTGGCCTCGATCCTGGAACATCTCTTCCAACACCAGACCCATCATCGCGGCCAGGCCCATGCGATGCTCAGCAGCACGTCGGTGAAGCCGCCGCAGCTCGATGAATTTTTCCTCGCCGGCGAAGAGCATCTCCGGCGGGACGAGCTGCGCGCGCTCGGTCTGCCCGAGACCTGATGCGACCGCGCGCCTCGTTCGCCGGTGCCGCCATCGAGGTGAGCGATCTTGCCCGCTCCGTTGCCTTCCATCGCCTGTGGCTGCCGATGCTGGGCTTCCGCCGCGTCTGGGGCAGCCCCGATCGCGTGATGTGGTCGCGCGGCTACGATCATTTCGTGATGCGCCAGGCCAAGGACGGCGTCGCCCACGGGCCGGGCGCGCTGTGGCTCGCCGTGTCGGCCGAGAGCCGCGCCCAGGTCGACCTCGTCCATGCCGAGCTGCGCGATTCAGGCGCCCAGATTATCCAATCGCCGCAGGAGCTCGACTACTTCGCGCCCGGCTACTACTCGGTGGGCTTCCGCGATCCCGACGGCGTTCCCATCGAGGTCGTGCATCGCTGGGACGAGCTGCCCGACCTGCCCGACGCCGAGCAGGTGCGCGTGCCCGGCCACGGCGTCACCCTCGGCGGCTATTTCTTCAAGCCGCAGGCCGGCACGCCGCCCTACCCCGCCGTGGTTCTGCTGCACGGCTTCGCCGGCCATGCCCATACGATGGCCGGCCTCGCCCGCGCCGCCTCGGCCAACGGCTACGCCGCGCTCGCGTTGTCGCTGCGCGGCTGGCTGGGTTCGGAAGGCGAGAGCGACCAGGGCCTGCGCCAGCCGCTCGACGTGCTGGCCGCGATCGACTGGTTCGCCGCCCGACCGCTGGTGGATCGCGAGCGGCTGGGGCTGATCGGCACCTCGATGGGCGGCCAGGTGGCCCTGCTCACCGCCGCGCACAAGCCGCCGGTGCGCGCCGTCGCCGCCTTCTTTGCGCCCACCGATCTGGCGCGCTGGCGCGAGGGAAATCCCTTCATCCGCGACTATCTCGACGATCTCTGCGGCCCCGAAGGCCTGCCGGTGCGCTCGCCCATCCTGCGCGTGGCGCAGATCGAGGCGCCGGTGCTGCTCATCCACGGCGACCAGGACGAGAACGTGTCGGTGACCCAGTCCATCGCCATGGAAGAGGCGCTCAAGAGCCACGGCAAGGAAGTCGAGACCTTCATCGTGCCAGGCGCCACCCACTTCTTCACCGAGCAGCAGAACGCGCTGGCGCGTCGCCGGCTGTTCGACTTCCTGCGTCGCCATCTCAACCGGAGCTAGCCGCCCATGCGCGTGTCCGAAGCCGTCATTTCCCGTCGCTCGATGCGGCTCTTCAAGCCGGACCCGGTGCCGCGCGCCGATATAGAATGGATCATCTCGACGGCCACACGCGCGGCGTCGAACGGCAACCTGCAGCCGTGGAAGCTCTACGTCACGCAGGGTGCGGCGCGGCAGCGGCTGTCGGCCGCCATCCTGAAAGCGATCGACGACGGCGACAACGGGCCGGGCGGCGAATACGACGTCTATCCCAAGGAATTCACCTCGGTGTACGACGCGCGGCGCAAGCTCGTGGGCAAGCAGCTCTACACGCTGCTGGGCGTGCCGCGCGGCGATGCGGCCGGCATGCTGAAGCAGTTCCGCAAGAACTTCGATTTCTTCGATGCGCCGGTCGGCATGATCCTCTGCGTCGAGCGCCGCATGGGCAACGGCCAGTGGATCGACTGCGGCATCTTCCTCGACCAGCTGATGCTGCTGGCGCGGGAAAAGGGCCTGCACACCTGCCCGCAGGCCGCCTTCAGCCGCTATCAGCATGTCGTGCGGCGCGAGCTCAAGGTGCCCGAGGATCAGATCGTGATCTGCGGCCTGGCGCTGGGTCAGGCCGATCCCGACGCCATCCCCAACAACCTGATCACCGAGCGCGCGCCACTGCAGGACTTCACGATCTGGGTCGACGACTGAGGCGGCCACCAAAGTCGAATTGCGGAGCGCCGCGACGGCGGGCTAAAACCCCGTCAATTCGCTGCAAAAATGCTGCGGGAGGAAACAATGTCCGACGAATTGATCGACGTCAGCTCCGATTGGGCCAAGCGCGCCTGGGTCGACGATGCCAAGTACAAGGCGATGTACGAGGCGTCGACCAAGGATCCGGTCGCTTTCTGGGCCGAGCATGGCAAGCGCATCGACTGGATCAAGCCCTACAGTCCCGGCGCCGTGCGTGATGTCGACTATACCGGCGATGTCCGCATCCGCTGGTTCCACGACGGCGTGCTGAACGTCTCGGCCAACTGCATCGATCGGCATCTCGCCAAGCGCGCCGACCAGGTTGCGATCATCTGGGAAGGCGACGATCCCGCCAAGTCGAAGAAGATCACCTATCGCGAGCTGCACGGCGAAGTGAGCCGTATGGCCAACGCGCTGAAGGAGCTGGGCGTCAGGAAGGGCGACCGCGTCACCATCTACCTGCCGATGATCCCCGAGGCCGCTTACGCCATGCTGGCCTGCGCCCGCATCGGCGCCGTCCACTCGGTGGTGTTCGGCGGCTTCTCGCCCGATTCGCTGGCCAACCGCATCGTCGACTGCGACAGCACCGTCGTCATCACGGCCGACGAGGGCTTGCGCGGCGGCAAGCCGGTGCCGCTCAAGGTCAATACCGACGAGGCGCTGAGGAAGGCGCCAGCGGTGAAGAAGGTGCTGGTGGTGAAGCACACCGGCGGCAAGGTCGCCTGGAATGCGGATCGCGATGTGTGGTGGCACGAGATCGCGGCCAAGGTGCCGGCCGAATGCCCGCCCGAGCCGATGGCGGCCGAGGATCCGCTGTTCATCCTCTACACCTCGGGCTCGACCGGTAAGCCCAAGGGCGTGCTGCATACGACGGGCGGCTACATCGTCTTCGCCTCGATGACGCATCAATACGTCTTCGACTATCACGACGGCGACATCTACTGGTGCACCGCCGACGTGGGCTGGGTGACAGGCCACAGCTACATCCTCTATGGGCCGCTCGCCAACGGCGCCACGACGCTGATGTTCGAGGGCGTCCCCAACTATCCCGACTCCAGCCGCTTCTGGCAGGTGATCGACAAGCACCAGGTCAACATCTTCTACACCGCGCCGACTGCCATCCGCGCCCTGATGCGCGACGGCGAGGCGCCGGTGAAGAGGACGAGCCGCAAGAGCCTGCGCCTGCTGGGCTCGGTCGGCGAGCCGATCAATCCCGAGGCCTGGCTCTGGTACTACCGCACCGTCGGCGACAGCCGCTGCCCTATCGTCGACACCTGGTGGCAGACCGAGACCGGCGGCATTCTCATTACGCCACTGCCCGGCGCCACCAGGCTCAAGCCCGGCTCGGCGACCAAGCCGTTCTTCGGCGTGACGCCCGTCATGGTCGATGCCGACGGCAAGGAACTGCAGGGCGCCTGCTCGGGCAATCTCTGCCTGATCAATTCCTGGCCCGGCCAGATGCGCACGGTCTATGGCGACCACCAGCGCTTCATCGAGACCTACTTCAAGACCTACCCCGGCAAGTACTTCACGGGCGACGGCGCGCGGCGGGACGAGGACGGCTATTACTGGATCACCGGCCGCGTCGACGACGTGATCAACGTCTCGGGCCATCGCATCGGCACCGCCGAGGTCGAGAGCGCGCTGGTGGGCAACACCAAGGTGGCCGAGGCCGCCGTGGTCGGCTTTCCGCACGACATCAAGGGCCAGGGCATCTACGCCTACGTGACGCTGAAGGCGGGCCAGACGCCGTCGGAGGATCTGCGCAAGGAGCTGGTGGCCTGGGTGCGCAAGGAGATCGGCCCGATCGCCACGCCCGACGTCATCCAGTGGGCGCCCGGCCTGCCCAAGACACGCTCGGGCAAGATCATGCGTCGCATCCTGCGCAAGATCGCCGAGAACGACTTCAGCAACCTCGGCGACACGTCGACCCTCGCCGATCCCGGCGTGGTCGACGACCTCGTCACGCACCGCGCGAAGTAAAAGCAGAAAGAGACCGATGGCCAATCCGACACTCCAGCAGCTCGCCGCGGATCTGGCCGCCGGTCGCACCACCTCGCGCAGGCTCACCGACGAGGCGCTCACCCGCATCGACGATCCCAAGGGCGAGGGCAAGCGCGCCTTCATCAAGGTCTGGAAGGCGCAGGCCCTGGCCGCCGCCGATGCCAGCGACGCGCTGCGCAAGGTGGGCATGGTGCCGTCGCCGCTCGCCGGCATTCCGGTGTCGATCAAGAACCTCTGCGATGTCGCCGGCGAAACGACCCTCGCCGGCTCCAAGGCGCTCGACGATGCACCGCCGGCCAAAACAGACGCACCCGTCGTGGCCCGCCTGCGTGCGGCGGGCGCCGTGATCGTCGGCAGCACCAACATGAGCGAGTTCGCCTTCTCGGGCGTTGGCTTCAACCCGCACTACGGCACGCCCGGCAATCCCGCCGACCGCACCCGCGTGCCGGGCGGATCGTCGGCCGGCGCCGCTGTCTCGGTCGGCGACCGCATGGCCGTGGCGGCGCTCGGCACCGACACTGGCGGCTCCGTGCGCATCCCGGCCGCCGTGTGCGGCATCGTGGGCTTCAAGCCGACGGCCCGGCGCGTGCCGATCGACGGCGTGGTGCCGCTCTCCACGAGCCTCGATTCCATCGGCCCGCTCGCCAACTCGGTCGAATGCTGCGCCATCGTCGACGCGGTGTTCGCCGCCGAGCCGATCCACGTGCCCGAAGCAGCGCCGCTTGCCGGCCTGCGCTTCGCGATCCCGAAGCATTTCGTGATGGACGATCTCGATCCCATCGTCGCCAAGGCCTTCGAGCGCGCCTGCAAGGCGCTCGCCGCCAAAGGCGTGAGGGTCGAGGAGATCGACCTGCCACAGCTCAACGAGCTCGTGACGCTGGGCGCCCGCGGCACCTTCGCCGCCGCGGAAGCCTATGCCTGGCACCAGAAGCTGATCGCGCGACGGGGGACCGACTACGATCAGCTCGTTTATCCCCGCATCATGCGCGGCAAGGAGATGGGCGCCGCCGACTACATCGACCTCCTGTACGCGCGCGCCGACCTGCAGAAGCGCGTGTCCGCCATCACCTCGAACTACGACGCCGTGATCATGCCGACCTGCGCCATCGTGGCCCCGACCCTCGACGAGGTCTCGACGCCCGACGGCTTCACCAAAAAGAACATCCTGCTGCTGCGCAACACCACGGTCGGCAACTTCCTCGACCGCTGCGCCATCAGCGTTCCGTGCCATGCCGCGGGCGAGCTACCCGTCGGCTTCATGCTGATGGGCGAGGCCATGGCCGACATGCGCGTGCTCGCGATGGCACGCAGCGTGGCGCCCGTCGTCAAAGGTTAGCTTGCGGGGCTACTGATACTTCGGGTCGTCCGGCCTCGCCATGCGCCAGACATTCTCCGTGGTGGCGTATTCGCTGTAGCCCAGGCGGGCCACCGGCTTGAAGGCCAGCGTGTCGATGCGGCCGTTCTTTATGATGCTGTCGTCGACATGGATACCGACGACACGGCCGAACACGACGGTCGACTGGTGCGCCTCACGGCCTTCCTCGGCCGGCATCTCGATCGTCTTCCAATACTTGCATTCGAGCGCGATCGGCGAGGGGGCGACGCGCGGCGGCTTGACGTAGCGCGACGGGGCGGGCGCGAGGCCGGCCAGCTTCATCTCGTCGATGCCGTAGTCGACCATCGTCGTCGTGACGTTCATCTGCTGGGCGAGCTCGGCGCTCACCATGTTGACCACGAACTCGCCGGTCTCCTCGGCGTTGCGCCGGGAGTGCTTCGTGGGATTGTCGCCGTAGGTGCCCGTGGTGGAAAAATAGACCATGGGCGGCGAGCCGCTGACGGCGTTGTAGAAGCTGTAGGGTGCCAGGTTCACGCGGCCTTGGCCGTCCATCGTGGAGATCCAGCCGATCGGCCGCGGCACGACGAGCGCCGTCCAGGGATCGACCGTCATGCCGTGGTCGCGGCGCCCGGTGTCGTAGAACATTACTGATACCTCGGGTCATCCGGCCGACGCATGCGCCAGACGTTCTCGGTCGTGGTGTATTCGCTGTAGCCCAGACGTGCGACCGGCTTGAAGGCCAGCGCATCGACGCGGCCATCCTTGATGATGCTGTCGTCGATGTGCACGCCCACCACCTGGCCGAACACGACCGAGCCGCGCTTGGCCTCGTTGCCGGGCTCCTCCGGCAGCTCGATGGTGCGCCAGTACCTGCATTCGAGTGCGACGGGCGATTCCGCGATGCGCGGCGGCTTCACGAAATTGCAGGGCGCGGGCGTGAGGCCGGCCAGCTTCATCTCGTCGACACCGAAGGCCACCATCGCCGTGGTGACGTTCATCTGCTCCTTCAGTTCCTCGCTCACCATGTTGACCACGAACTCGCCGGTGGATTCGGCGTTCATGCGGCTGTGCTTGGTCGGCGTGTCGCCGTAGGTGCCGGTGATGGCGAAATAGACCATCGGCGGGAACTCGCCGACACCGTTGTAGAAGCTGTAGGGCGCGAGGTTGACGCGGCCCTGCGCATCCACCGTCGAGATCCAGCCGATCGGCCGCGGCACGATCAGCGCCTTCAGCGGATCCAGCGCGAGCCCGTGGTCGCGCTTGGACGCGTCGTAGAACATTGCCGTCTCCTGTCGCTCAGCCGAAACGCTTAGAGGCCGTCTCATGGGCTGCGTCGAAGACGGCCTCGAGCCTTGCATTGAGGCCACGGCACGACCGCACCACCTGCTCGGCCCACACGACATAGTCGCGCAGCCGTTCCTCTGTCCATCCCTTGGGCGGGCTCTCGATGAGGCTGCGCAGGTTCGAGGTCTTGTCGGCAATCTTGAGCATCCTGGCGCGCGGCGACTTGCCCGCCGCCTTCTCGACCTGCAGCCGCTTGCGATCCTCCTTCTTCAGGCTCTTGTCGTCGGTCACCTCGGCCACCAGCGCCGCCACCTCGGGTCCGAAGCGTTGCGCGAGGTCCTCGTAGGTCGAGTCGGTGTCCTCGAGCGTGTCGTGCAGCAGCCCGCCCATCACCAGCACGACGTCGCCGCCGTCGGTCGCTTCGGCCAGCAGCGCCGCCACCTCGGTGAGATGGTTGATGTAGGGCTCGGCGCGCTCGCCCTTGCGTCGCTGCGCGAGGTGTTGGCGGGCGGCGTAGTCCGCCGCGCGCGTGAGTTGGACCAGATCGCTGTTCATCGCCTCTCCTTGTCGTGACAGCGTGCGACCAGCCGCCCGGCTTGTCGAGCGGCCGGCACCGGATCATGTTGCGCGCCATGTCGCGCACCATGAAGGCCCTGCTCGGAGTCTGGATCGCCCTGCTGGCCGGCGCCGCCGGCTGGATCGGCTGGGATGCCTGGCAGGGCGGCCAGACGAGCATCGGCGGCCCGTTCACCCTGGTCGACCAGAACGGCCGGACCATCACCGAGGCAAGCCTCAAGGGCAAGCCGACCCTGATCTATTTCGGCTACACCTATTGTCCCGACGTCTGCCCGACCTCGCTCCTGCTGATGGAGACGGCGATCGAGAGACTGGGGCCCGACGCTGCCCGCAAGGTGAACCTGGTGTTCATCACCGTCGATCCGGCGCGCGACACGCCGGAGCTGCTGAAAGGCTATGTCCCCAACTTCGGCGCGACCTTCATCGGCCTCACCGGCACGGCGGAACAAGTCGCGGCCGCCGCCCGTTCCTACCGGGTCTATTATCAAAAGGTGCCGGGAAAAGACGGTGCTCCCTACCTGATGGACCACTCCTCGATTGTCTATCTCCTCGACCGGAATGGGCGCTTCGTCACGCACTTCACCCATGAAGCCAAGGCCGAAGCGATCACGAGCGGAGTGCAGCGCCTGCTCTAAGATGTTGATATAATACGATTTGTTGCAGTGCAGAATAACAGTGACAGAAGGCGCTCGCAGCGTAATATCCCCCGCCCATGCTCTATTCCGCATACGAATTCCAACGCCAGCTCTCGCAGCCGATCCGCCACTGGGCGAGCGCGCTCGAGCACATCTCCTCCAGCCCCTACAATCCGTGGTCCGGCACCTGGCTCGGCAAGTCGGTGGCGGCGAGCGCCGAGATCGTGGCCCGCCTCACCCAGAACTACGGCAAGCCGGCGTTCGGGCTCGCCACGACGCTGATCGGCAACGAGACGGTGGCGGTCAACGAAGAGATCCTGCTGCGCAAGCCGTTCGGCCAGCTCCTGCGCTTCCGCCGCGATACCGCGCGGCGCGATCCCAAGGTGCTGGTGGTGGCACCGATGAGCGGCCACTACGCCACGCTGCTGCGCGGCACGGTCGAGGCGCTGCTGCCCGAGCACGACGTGCACATCACCGACTGGGCCGATGCGCGCGAGGTGCCGCTCGACAAGGGCAACTTCGACCTCGACGACTATATCGACTACCTGATCGAATTCTGCCGCTATCTCGGCCCCGACCTGCATGTGATCGCGGTCTGTCAGCCGTCGGTGCCGGTGATGGCCGCCGCCGCGCTGATGGCCGAGGCGAAGGACCCGCGCCAGCCCAAGTCGCTCACCCTGATGGGCGGCCCGATCGACACGCGCGTCAACCCGACCGTGCCGAACGACATGGCGATGCGCAACTCGATGATGTGGTTCCGCCAGAACGTGATCTCGACGGTGCCCTACAACTATCCGGGCGCGCTGCGCCGCGTCTATCCCGGCTTCCTGCAGCTCACCAGCTTCATCTCGATGAACCTCGATCGGCATGTGAACTCGCACATGCGGCAGTTCGAGTATCTCATCAAAGGCGACGACGACAATGCCGACGGGCATCGCGCCTTCTACGACGAGTATCTGTCGGTGATGGATCTCACCGCCGAATACTATCTTCAGACCATCGAGGTGGTGTTCAAGGAGCATCTCCTGCCGCGCGGCCAGTGGGTGAGCCGCGGCCGCAAGATCGAGCCGGCGGCGATCGAGACCGCATTGCTCACGGTCGAAGGCGAGCTCGACGATATCTCGGGCGTCGGCCAGACCAAGGCCGCCCACGCCCTCACGCCCAACATCCCGGGCGCCCGCCGCGTCCATTGGGAGCAGCCGCGGGTCGGTCACTACGGCATCTTCAACGGCCGCAAGTGGCGCGAGCAGATCATGCCGCGGGTCCGCGACTTCATCCGCGCCAACGACGCTCGATAGAACGCCCGCCAGGGGCGCAACCCGGCCGACGAGGCGGTCGTTGCTTCTCCATCGTCATACATGGAGGAGCCTATGAACAGCTTCACCCGTCGCCGCCTGTTTGGCGGCCTCGCCGTCGCCACAAGCGCCGGTCTGATCGCAATGCCTGCGTTCGCCCAGCTGCAGGCGGAAGTCTACGTGCCGATAGCCCCGCCTGCTCCCCGCATCGAGGTCGTTCCCGTCCTGCCGCCCGAGCGTGTCGAGATCGAGCATTGGCAGCCCGGCTACTGGCGCTGGAACGGCCAGGAGCATCAATGGGTCGAAGGCCACTATGTCGCCCGTCCCAAGCGCGGCGCCGTCTGGGTGCCGGGCCGCTGGGAGCAGCGTCCGGGTGGCTGGCTCTTTGTCCAGGGCCACTGGGGCTGATCGCCCGGCCCGATGTCCCTCGATCAGCAATGGACCAACGCCACCAATGTCCTGGTCGCGTTGGTCACCAGCTATGGCCTGCGGGTCGTCGGTGCGATCTGGAGCGCTGGGCCTGGCCATCGGGCCTCGGCCCGCCTTCTAGGGCACGCTGAGCCAGCGGGCGGCGGGAATCATGCTCGTGCTGTTCCGACGCCGACGCGAGGTCTTGCGCGTCCACGAACGCGTCGAACGCAACCCGAGAGCCCTCCGCACCGTTGATTGAGGCGCAACTGTGGAGGATTCATGGCTGCCTTCGAGCTTGCCGTCGTTCTGGCGATCGCCGGTGTTGCCGCATTCCCCTGCTGGCGGCATAGCGCCGAGTGGGGCTACCTGCCGAGCGCGTCTGCCGGAATCCTGCTCATCATGGTCATTGCCGCCGTGAGCAGCGAGCGAACGCCCAGCCACAATGCACGGGCCGCGGCGCAGGCGCCGGTTCTCTACGCGACGGCGGATTGACGGCTCAACGAACAGGCACTGTGCCTGAATTGGTGCAATGCAGCATTATTCCTTGAATAGACATATTCAGAGCCCATAGTTCGAGTGTGCGATGCAGCATAAGCATCGCTGGGAGGGCGCCCATATCAAGGAGTTTGGTATGTGGTCCTACACGGAATCCGAGAATGCCTGGGGCGCCGCCGACGCGCCGCGCGGAGCCTTGGCCTCGCGCGTGCTCGCCATGCCGACCGACACCAACCCGAAGGGCGACATCTTCGGCGGCTGGATCATGTCGATGATGGACATGGCCGGGAAGATGTCGGCCACGACCGTCGCCAACGGGCGCGTGGTCACGGTCGCGGTCGACAGCATCGTGTTCCGCCAGCCCGTGAAGGTGGGCGACGTGGTGTGCTGCTACACCGACATCGTCCGCGTCGGCCGCTCCTCGATCACGCTGTCGATCGAGGTCTGGGCGATGCGCCAGGGCCAGGGCGACCGCCTGAAGGTGACCGACGCCACCTTCACCTTCGTGGCCGTCGACGACGACGGCCGGCCGAGGCCGTTGCCGGCCAGAAACTGATCAATCCATCCAATACCTAGCATATCTGGGTGTGTCTCACGCCGTCTCACACTGTCTCACCCCCGGTGAGACGCCTCGGATGCCGATGGCATAAGGCTTTTAGGCCATTTTGTCTCACGTCTCACGTCTCACGACTCACACCTCGAACAACACGAAAAACCGCCCGAGACGTCCTCTAATGTCGCGCGGCCTGACCGCCATCGAGCGTCATCACGACGCCGCTGATATAGCTCGCCCGCTCCGAGGCCAGGAACACCGTGAGGTCGGCCACCTCGTCGGGCTCGGCGGGACGGCCGAACGGCATGTGCGTGGTGAGCTCGGGCCAGCGTGACGGATCGCCGAACTTCTGCTGCGCCTGGCTCGTGAGCAGGGTCAGCATGCGGTCGGTGCGCGTCGCCGGCGGATTGATCGCCACCACGCGCACACCGTGCTCGACGCTGCGCGAGCCCACGGCGCGGGTGAAGGCCATCAGGCCGGCGTTGCCCATGGTGCCGGCGACATAGTCGTAATTGAAGCTCTCGCCCGCCAATCCGATGATGTTCACCACGGCGCCCTTCTTGCGCGCGTACATCTTCTCGAGCATCGCGCGCGTGGCGTTGATGTAGCCGAACACCTTCAGCTCCCACGCCTCGCGCCACTTGGCTTCGGTCATGCCGAAGATGTCGCCGCGCGGGATGGCGCCGGCATTGTTCACCAGGATGTCGGCATGGCCCACCGCCTCGACGACGCTGCGCGCGGTGTCGCCGTTGGAGAAGTCGGCGGGATGGATCTCGACCGGCACATTGTGGCGGCCGCGGATTTTTTCCCGCGCGGCTTCGAGCGATTCCTTCGAACGCGAGGCGATGTGCACGGCGCAGCCTTCGGCCGCGAAGGCCATCGCGCAGGCAAAGCCGATGCCGCGGCTGCCGCCGGTGATCAGCACGGTCTTGCCGCTGAGTTTCAGGTCCATATTTTCTTCTCCCCTTTCAATTCATGTCATCCCCAGCGTAGCGAGGGACCTTCAAGGCCATGAGCAAAGGTCCCTCACGGCGTTCGGGATGACGTACCTTAAAGCCTGTAGGTCGACCCGATATCCGCGCGGCCGTCTTCGGTCTTCACGCGGCCGTCCTTCACCATCTGCACCAGATGCGCCAGCATCGAGCGGCCGGCGGCGGCGTGGAGATGAAGCGGCGTGTCGGCGTAGTTCCTGGCCACCATCTGCGGGACGGTCTGCGGCCCTTCCTTGAGGCGCGACATGATCTGCGCCTCGCGGCCCAGGCGATGCTCGATATAGGCGTGCACGAACGGCACGGGCTGACGGATCTCCGCGCCGTGCGTCGGGATGTAGAGCGTCTCCTCGCGTGGCAGCAGCTTGCGCAGGCTCGCGAAGTAGTCGGCCATGTTGCCGTCGGGTGGCGAGATCACCGCCGTCGACCAGCCCATGACGTGATCGCCGGTCAGCAGCGCATTGTCTTCCTTCACGCCAAAGCAGAGATGGTTGGAGATGTGGCCCGGCGTATAGACCGCCTCGACGTTCCAGCCGTCGCCATGCACCACGTCGCCATCGTTCAGCTTGATGTCGGGGGCGAAGGCAAAGTCGCCCTCCTGCTCCGTCGTCACGCCGGCCGGCGGCATTGGATGCGGCCCGTAGCTGTAGACCTTGGCGCCGGTCGCCTTGGCTATGGCAGGCGTCGCCGGCACGTGATCGATGTGGGTGTGGGTGACGAAGATGTGCGTCACCGTCTCGCCGCGCACGGCGCGCAGCACGGCGTCGATATGCTCCTGCTGGTCGGGGCCGGGATCGACGATCGCCACCTTGCCGTGGCCGATGAGGTAGGTGCCGGTGCCCTTGAAGGTGAAGGGGCTCGGGTTACGCGCGACGACGCGGCGGATGAGGGGCGTCACCTCCATCGCCGTCTCGTAGTCGAACTTGAAGTCCTTGATGAAGGGAATGCCGGGCATTGGCCTCGATCCTCGTTGTCCGCACCCTTCGAGACGCTGGCCTGCGGCCAGCTCCTCAGGGTGAGGTAAAAACAACATCCTCACCCTGAGGAGCGCGCAGAGCGCGCGTCTCGATCCGCGCGGGGCAACCCCGCGCTAGTGGTGAGCCACACAGCATCACGGCGGCGTCAACTTGTAGATCGCGTTGCGGCGGTCGGAGCTGACGTAGACCGCGCCGGTCCTGCCCACGGCAACGCCGGTCGGCACCAGCGCCGGGGGGCCGCCGGCGAAGGGCGCGAGGCCAATGTCGAGATTCGATGCGATCACGGTCTTGGCGCCCGTGGCGACATCGACGGCGACGATCCGCTGCTGGCCCACCTCGGCGACGTAGAGCCGGCCGTCCGGTCCGAGATCGATGCCCTCGGGGCCGGCGAGTCCGTCGGCCACGACCTTGCGGGCACCCGAGACGACGTCGATCTGGCTCACCGCACCGGCGGCGATCTCGGTGACGTAGATCACGTCGCCCGGCCCCTGCACCATGGCCACCGGCCCGCGCAGCTCCTTCACGATGGTGCTGCGCGTCTTGCCGTCGGGGCTCACCTTCACGAGATTGCCGCTCGCCAGCTCGGCGACATAGAACGTGCCGTCGGCCGCCTCGATCGCATCGACGGGGGCGGCGAAATCGCCCAGCGTCGCCACCAGCTTGCCGGTCTTGCGATCGACCTTCTCGACGGTCATCGAGAACCAGCTCGACAGCAGCACATGCTTGGGACCAACCGAGATGCCCAGCGGATAGGCATGCGTGTCGCCGTGCACGCGCAGCACGTCGCTCACCGCGCCATTGCCGCCGTCGACCGTGCGATAGCTGAAGACGTCGGCGACATGCAGCGTGTCCTTGCCATTCTCCGACACCACCGCGAGGTCTCCCGGAATGGCGAGCTTGCCTTCGACGATGGTGCGAGTGGCACCGGTCTGCTTGTCGATCAGGTAGATGCCGTTGTCGGTCATCGAGGTCACGAACAGCCGGCCGCGCGAATCGAAGGCGAGATTGTCGAGGCCGGGCTTCAGCGTCGCCACCAGCTTCCGGGCCCGGCTGGTGAGGCTCACGCTCCACACCGAGCCGTCGGCGGTGTCGATGACGTAGAGATTGTCGCGGTTCTGCGGATCGATGTTGACCGCGGCCGGCGTCTTGAAGCCCTCGGCGATCACCTCGACCGCGCCGCTCTCGATATTGACCTTCACCACCTGGCCCTTGAACCACAGCGGCCCGTAGAGGAAGCCATCGTCGCGATGGATCTCGAAGCCGTTCAGCCCGCCCAGCTTCTCGGCGGGACGGCGCAGCTCGCTGCGCGGCAGCGACTTGAATTCCGGCTTGTCGGCGTTCTTGAGGTCGATCTCGTAGAGCCCGTCGCCCAGGAACACCTCGGTCACGAACAGCCGTCCGTCCTTGGTGAAGGCGATCGAATTGGGGCCGGCGAGGCCATTGGCGACCTCGATGGTCTTGCCGTTGGGCCGGCGGATATAGACCTTGCCGATCAGGAACGCCGTCCACGCCATGGTGCCGTCTTCGGCGAAGGCGATGTCGTCGGCCATGCCGGTCGGCGGATCGATCACGCGATCGACCTCGCCCGAATCGACCTGGATGCGATAGAGCGTCTGGCCGATCACCGAGCCGGCGAAGAGCTGGTCGTCCTTGTTGAAGGCAAGCCCATGCACGCCATGGAACCACGAGCCCGGCACGAGGATCTGCTGATTGTATTCCTTGGGTGGCGCGGGAGCGGGAGCCGGGGGCGCAGATGCCGGCGCCTGTTGCGCGACAGCGCCGCCTGCGGCCGCCAACACAATCGCCGCCGCCGCAAAAAACCGGCCCAACCCCATACTTTCCTCCGACCTTCTGGCCGCGCGGACTTTAGACCGCTCCACACGGAACGGCTACCATGGCGCGGCCATGCGGACGACACTCGCCCTTCTCGCGCTGCTCACGTCCTGCACGTCGGTAACAGGCGCCGTTGCTCAGGAAAAAGTGCGCTTTGCCTCGCTCGACGGCAAAGATGGCGCCGCGCCGACCCAGCTCGACGGCTATCTGTTTCGCACCAGCAAGCCCGGCCCCTCGCCCGCCGTCGTCTTCCTGCATGGCTGCGGCGGCCTGATCTCGGGGGTCAGCCACAGGATCATGTCGCGGGAGGCGGACTGGGCGGCCAAGCTGAATGCCGCAGGCATCACCGTGCTGATGGTCGACAGTTTCGCATCGCGCGGCTCGGGCGAGATGTGCTCGCGCTCCGGCTTCAAGGAATGGCTCTACCTCCGCCGGCCCGCCGATGCCCATGGGGCGCTGGCCTATCTGCAGACCCTGCCGCAGGTGATGCCCGACCGGATCGGCATGATCGGCTGGTCGAACGGCGGCGGCGCCGTCTTGTTCGCGCTGGGCAAGCGCAACTCCGGCAAGCCGACGAGCTTCTCGGGTCCCGGCTTCCGTGCCGCGATCGCCTTCTATCCCGGTTCGTGCAGCACGCAGCGGATGGGCGCGGACTGGGCGCCTACGGTGCCGCTGCTGATCCTCACCGGCCAGGAGGACGTCTGGACACCGGCGGGCCCGTGCAAGGAGCTGGTCGACCGCGCGACCAGCCGCGGCGCGCCGGTCGATTTCCACGCCTACCTCGGTGCCTATCACGATTTCGACTGGCCTGGGCTCAAGCGCCGTGAGCTGCCCGCCTATACGACGCGTGCCGGCGTCGTGCCGATCGTCGCCGAGGATCCGGCGGCGCGCGCCGACGCGATCGAGCGGGTGAGGAAGTTCCTCGCCGCCCGCCTGCGTGACAGCGGACCGGGATAGGCTAACATCGCGGCCCACGAGAAATGTGAATTTCGCAGGAGGAAAGACATGGCCGGACCGCTTTCGGGACTGACGATCGTCGAGCTGGCCGGCATCGGCCCGGGTCCGATGTGCTCCATGATGCTGGGCGACATGGGCGCCGACGTGATCCGCGTCGACCGCACCAGGAGCCACGTCATGGACCGTCTCGCCGATCCCAAGTTCGCCGTGCACAATCGCAGCCGCCGCTCGGTCTCCGTCGACCTGCAGAAGAAGGAAGGCGTCGAGGTCGTGCTGCGCCTGATCGACAAGGCCGACGGCATGACCGAGCCGTTCCGGCCGGGCGTCGCCGAACGGCTGGGCGTCGGTCCCGACGTCTGCCTCGCGCGCAATCCGAAGCTGGTCTATGGCCGCATGACCGGCTGGGGCCAGGAAGGCCCGCTGGCCAAGGCCGCCGGCCACGACATCAACTACATCGCCCTCACCGGCGCGCTGCATGCCATCGGCCCCGCCGAGAAGCCGATGCCGCCGCTCAACCTGGTGGGCGACTTCGGCGGCGGCGGCATGCTGCTGGCCTTCGGCATGGTCTGCGGCCTGCTCGAAGCGCAGAAGTCAGGCAAGGGCCAGGTGGTCGATGCCGCCATGGTCGATGGCGCGGCGCTGCTGCTGGGTGGCATCTACGGTATGGCGGGCGCGGGCCTGTGGAGCGACGAGCGCGGCGCCAACATGCTCGACGGCGGGGCGCATTTCTACGGCACCTACGAGACCAGCGACGGCAAGTTCATCTCCATCGGCTCGATCGAGCCGCAGTTCTACGAGCTGCTGCTCGAGAAGACCGGGCTCAAGGGCGAGTCGCTGCCGGCGCAGATGGACCGCAAGGCCTGGGCGCAGGTCAAGAGCCGGCTTACGGCGATCTTCAAGACCAAGACGCGCGACGAATGGTGCGCGATCATGGAAGGCACCGACATCTGCTTCGCGCCGGTCCTCACCATGAAGGAAGCCTCGCAGCATCCCCATGCCAAGGCGCGCGGCGCCTATGTCGACATCTCGGGCTTCCCGCAGCCCGCCGCCGCCCCCCGCTTCTCGCGCACCAAGGAGAGCGTGAAGGGCCCCGCCGCCAAGCGCGGCCAGCATACCGACGAGATCCTGAGCGAGGGCGGCTTCTCGTCCAAGGAGATCGGCGAGCTCAAGGCCGCAGGCATCGTGGGACCGCAGTGATCTCTTATTCCCTTCGGCTCAGCTCCCTCTCCGCCACGAAGTGGGGGAGAGGGTGGGGCCCGTTGCGAAGCAATGGGAGGGTGAGGTGGTCGTTGTGCCAAATGCGATGCGAGCGAGGAGAGAAATGAGCCCTGACACCTCACCCTCCCCGCGCTCCGCGCGGGTCCCCTCCCTCTCCCCACGCGTATGACGCGCGCGGAGAGGGCCTTGATCGGGCACGTCCAGGAGCCGTCGTGATCCGCGCCTTCGAACTCGCGATCCGGCAGCTGGGCGATCCCAAGCTGCGCAGCGTCATCTGGCAGTCGCTGCTGCTGTCGCTGGTGCTGCAGGCGGCGCTGGTCGTGCTCGCCTGGTATTCGCTGCAGTCCTTCGCCTCGTTCAAATGGGGCTGGCTGAACGACATCGTCCACTGGCTGGGCGGCGGCGCCTTGTCGGTGCTGTCGCTGCTGCTGTTCCCGGCCTGCTTCGGCATCGTGATCTCGATCTTCCTCGAGCGGATCGCCGATATCGTCGAGACCAGGCACTATCCCGAGCTCGGCCCCGCGCGCGGCATCCCGATCTGGACCGGCATCTGGTCCGGCATCCTGTTCCTGCTGACGGTGCTGGCGGTGAACCTGCTCATGCTGCCGTTCTATATCCTGGCGCTGTTCGTGGCCGGGCTCGGCGTCCTGCTGTTCTATGCCGTCAACGGCTGGCTGGCGGGACGCGAGTATCACGAGCAGGTGGCGCTGCGCCGGATGGACCGGCCCGAGGTCAAGGCCTGGCGCAAGGCCAACTCGGGCACCATATGGCTTACCGGCGCCATCACCGTCTTCATCGGCACCATCCCGATCGTGAACCTGATTGCCCCGGTCGTGGGTGTGGCGGCGATGGTCCATGTCGCCCGGACGCTACGCCCGCCAGCCCCTCCAGGTCGGCCCTTTGTTCCTCCCGCCCAGCAGCGCTAAGATCGCGGGATGAAACTGGTCTTCCGGACGCTGGCGCTCGCCCTTTCGCTCACCCTCTCCCTGGGCGGCTGCCAAAGCACTTCCACCGCTCCCAACTACACCCTGTCCGAAGGTGAGGAGGGCGTCTTCACCACGTCCAATGCCGGCAGGCCCATCCCCGCCGCCAACATCAAGGGGATGACCGAGCAACAGCTCCTCGCCACCTTCGGCACGCCCCAGCTCGACCGCAAGGACGCCCGCACCCGCGTGCTGCGCTACAAGTCGGATGCCTGCACCCTGTTCGTCTTCGTGTCGGCCGACCGTGCCCAATATGCCGACGCCTACGATCCCAAGATGCGGCGCCTGGCGCCGGCCGACCGCTGTGCAGGCTCCGTGGCCGCCCAGAAACGCAATTCTGCCTGAGCTCGATGTTCACGCTTCATCCGAACCACGAGCCTCCAGGCCCGCGGTCCGGAAGGCCAATGAGCGACTCGACAACTAATGGCATCCCAGGCAGGTGAGCGGCACCTTGGCCAAAGGGTCGGCGCGGCGTAGCCGGGCATTGCTCGCATATGCCATGCCGGCGAGCTCCACCTCAATGCGGTCGAGATAGGGATTGGCCCGGGCCGTATCGCCAAGCTGCAGCCAGGCTTCGGCCAGCGCCCCCAGCACCTCCCCGCGATCGTGCTCGGCAAGGCGGCTCCAATCCGGTGTCCTGGTCGTCAGGATGAACTCGAAATCGGCCACGGCGAGGCGCGTCAGACGATCGGACTCCGTCCGATTGAACGCCCGGACCCCATTGGCATAGAGCATCAGGGCTGGCGCGCGCACGGCCCGCACGCCGATCGAGCGGGGTGCGAGCGTCGTCGCGCGCTCGAGGTCGGCCATCCCGTCGGCCGCAAGCCGCCGGCCGTCGCCGATGGCCGCGTGCTGGAAGGCGACACCCGACTGGAACAGCCGCGCGGCACCGCGCCAGCCCAGCGCCTCGGCGTGATCGGGCGCCACCGCAAGGGTCGACGCGATCACGGCCATGGCGCGGTCGAAAGCCTCCCTGTCGCCGTCGAAGCCCGCGAACATGTCCTCGCGCACCTTGAAATCGAAGCGCCGGGCCTGGTCGCCGGTGAGCTGGCGCCACAGCGCCGCCACGGCCGCCGTCGCCTTGGGATCGGCGATCATGTCGAGATGGCCGAGGCCCGGCTCGATCGAGACGGCGACGCGCGGATTGTGCTCGGCGAACACTGGCCGATAGTGCTCGGCGTGGAACAGCTCGTCGTTCGCGCCGGCGATCACCGCCATAGGCCGGTCGATGCGAGCTAGGCCCGCCCGCCAGTCGCGCTCGGGGTGCATGCCGATGAACAGGCGATAGGAATAGGCCGGCGTGCGGCTGTCGTCGGGCTTGGCCTCCGTGGCGTAGCGAATGACCGGCAGGCCCTGGAACCAGGGCAGGCCGAAGCCGTCGAGGATGGACAGAGCGACGATGCGCGGCAGGGCCACGCTCACCCAGCCGCCGCCGGTGGGCCGCGTGGTCGGCGCGTCGCGTCCCACGAAGGGCGAGATCGCGAGATAGGCGTCGAAGGCGGCGCGGTTCGGCCCGCCCGCGGTGCGCAGCACGAAGCCGCCGCCCGACGAGAAGCCGATCAGCGTGCGATGGATGCCGGCGGCGTCGAGGCCGGTCGCCTTGGCGAAATCGACGAGATCGTCGTCGAGCTGGCGCTTGTAGGAAGTGTCGCCGTTGGTCGTGCCGCTGCCGCCATGGCCGCGCAGGCTGATCGAATAGACCGTGGCGCCGGCCGCCTGCAGCGCCTGGGCCGACTTGTGCATCGAGACGCTGGCGCCGGAGGAGCCATGGACCAGCACGACCGCCCGGTCCTTCCGGCCGGGATAGAGCCGGTAGGTGAGGGGAGCGCCGTCGCGGGCCGCGACGCGCGAAACCGGCGGAATCTCCGCCCTGTTCCAGGTCGAGATGCCGGGCACCGAATCGCCGGCTGCCAGCGTCGGAATGGAAGCCGGCGAATTGAAGACGATCACGGCACCGAAGGCGCCGGCGATCAGGAGCGGGACAGCAGCAGCTGTGCAAGCGAGGATGCGGGTCAGGGTTTTCATGCC
Source organism: Rhodospirillales bacterium (assembly GCA_947469635.1). Taxonomy (GTDB): domain Bacteria; phylum Pseudomonadota; class Alphaproteobacteria; order Reyranellales; family Reyranellaceae; genus Reyranella. Next base: position 22,075 of record CANIRG010000026.1, read on the forward strand.
GGCAACCTCCACCCTGACGCCGCGGAGCTCCACCCTCCTTGCGTGAAAGGCTGGCGTTTTTCGCGATCTGCCGGCATTCATCCGTTCACGATGCGCGAATCGCCTTACATCAGGTCGCTGCCCCAACAGATGCCGTGGGTGCTGGGCCTTGCCGTGGTCATGGCGGTGATGGGCCCCTTCGGCACCTACGAGCGCCAGGGGATCGGCCTGCGCTTCCTCCACTTCGCCGTCATCGGCGTCCTCAACTGGCTGCAGGTGATCGTCCTGGCGGCCTGGTTCGAGACCCAGGAGCCGATCCTCAGCTGGCCGGTCGCAGTCCGCATGGCGCTGGCCGGCCTCCTGGCCGCGGTTCCCGGCACGGCGGAGATCTTCCTCCTGCAGTCCTGGCTCACCTCGCCGATCCCGTTGTGGCTTGCGCCGACGATCTACGCGCAAAACGCCTTCGTCACGGTCACCATCGCGGTCCTGGTCGGCCTGTTCATCGAACGGCGCCTGCATGCCGCCGCCGACCTGGAGCGTGCCCGGGTGGCAGCGCTTCCGCAGGCGGTCGAGACCGTCGAAACGGTCACGACGACGCCCGACTTCTTCCGCCGCGTGCCGCCGGCGCTCGGACGCGACCTGCTGGCGCTGGAGATGGAGGACCATTACCTCCGCATCCACACCGTGCTGGGCAGCGACCTCATCCTGCTGCGCCTTCGTGACGCGCTGGCCGAGCTGGGGCCGACGCGCGGCCGGCAGGTGCATAGGTCGTGGTGGGTGGCGGAGGGCGCGGTCGCCGCCGTGGAGCGAGGCAACGGCCGCCTCACGCTGCTGCTGCGCAACGGCCTGCGCGTGCCGGTGAGCAAGAGCTTTCGCGAGCAGGTGAAGGACGCGGGCTGGCTGGAATGACGGTCCGGATCGGGATCCTGGGTGCTGGCGCCATGGGCGGCGTCCATGCCGCCGCCTATGGCGCGATCGATGGCGTGAGCGTGGTCGGCATGCTGTCCGGCAACGAAGTTCGAGCCGGCATCGACGCGCTGCTGGCGGAAGTGGATGCGATCGATGTCTGCCTGCCGAGCGCCGTCCATCGTCCCCCTGTCGTGGCCGCGCTGAACGCCGGCAGGCACGTCTTCTGCGAGACCCCGCTCGCGCTCGCGCTGGAGGACGCGCAGGCGATGCGCGATGCAGCGCGCCGCGCCGGCCGCCTGTTGCAGGTCGGCCTGCTCATGCGTTCGGTCGACGCCTATCGCACGGTCAAGGACGCGGTCGTGTCGGGCATGCACGGCAGGCTGCTCACCCTCTCGACCTGGCGACTCGGCTCCTACCTCCATCCCGACGCACCGAACCACAAGGCGCACTACGGCGATCCCACCACCGAGCTGATGACCTTCGACCTCGATTTCATCCAATGGGTGATGGGCCGGCCGGCGCGCGTCTCGGCCAACGCCTCGGGCGAGGTCACCGCGATGCTGGCCTTCGCCGACGGTCGTCACGCGACGGTCACGGCGAGCGGGCTGATGCCGCCGGGCTCTCCCTTCACCGTCGGCTTCCGCGCGCTGTTCGAGAAGACCGTCGTCGAGCACGAGATCGTCTTCGCCGGCGAGCCGCCCAAGGGCCGCAATCCCTACGAGGTGGAGCTGCGGCGCTTCGTCGATTGCATCGCGGGCCGCGCCGATCCCGATCTTCTCGACGTCGACCGCGCGATCGAGGCGCTGGAGCTGTCGCTCGACATCCAGCGCGCTCTGAAGGGCTAACGCCCGCCGCGATCCTCGCGCCACAGGTCGAGCCTCTCCTGCACCGGCCGATCGGAGAAGGAGAACAGCACCGATTCGGAGGCCGGCCTGTGCACGACCTTGGCCCAGCTCGGCACCACGAAATGATCGCGCTTCTTCCAGGCGAAGACCTTGTCGCCGATCGTGCTCTCGCCCTCGCCTTCGACGATGGAGAAGACCGTGCCGTCGGTGCTGCGATAGGGCGCCGACTCGAAGCCCTTGGGCAGGAGCTGCATGAAGGTGCCCATGGTGGCGATGGGCGCGCCGCCGCTCGCCGGATTGACGTAGCGCAGCTTGTAGCCGTGGCAGGCGTCGGGTGGGCCTGCCTTGGCGAGGCCGGCCAGCGCCTCGCGCGTGCGCGAGTAGGGATAGTTGAAGATCGGCGATGTCTGCTTTGCGGGCTTCCAGTCGACGGGCAGCAGGCCACTCGCGTACTTCGCATCGGACGTGCCCTCGGGCGCCGTCACTTCCTGCTCGTCCTCGGCACCTGCCTCGGCGAAGCCCGCGTTGAACATCGCCACCAGCGGGATATCGAGCCCGTCGAGCCATACCATCGGCCGCGACGAATCGTTGCCGTGGTCGTGCCATGTCCAGGTCGGCGTGATGACGAAATCGCCCTCGCGCATGATGGTGCGCTCGCCGTCGACCGCCGTGTAGGCGCCCTCGCCCTCGACGATGAAGCGCAGCGCCGACTGGGTGTGGCGGTGACTCGGCGCCACCTCCCCCGGCAGGATGAGCTGCAGGCCGGCATAGAGCGTGGGCGTGATGCAGGCGCTGCCCGGCATCGCCGGATTCTCCAGGATCAGCACGCGCCGCACCGCCTCCTTGGCGGTGATCAGCGATCCCGATTCCATCAGGAACGGCCGCACCTTGTCGTAGTCCCAGCTCGCCGCCTGGTACTTTGGCGCGGGCGCGGGCGGCACCAGCTGGTGCAGCGACTCCCACAGCGGCGCCATGGAGAGGGTGCCGATGCGCTCGTAGAAGTCGCGGCGGGCGTTGTTGCCTGTGGTGGGACCGGTCATGCCGCGATCCTACTCCGCAGCGACCCTCATCGGCGAGCCCAGCCGAGCGGCGGCGCGCGCCCGGCAGGCGGCTGCGAAGGCGTCGAACATCTTCATCGAGACGGGGTTTTCCAGCGCCCGATGCTCGGGATGCCACTGCAGCGCCAAGGTGAAGGCCGCCGCGTCGGGCACGCTGAAGGCCTCGACCTGGCCGTCGTCGGCCACCGCCTCGAGCCGGGCGCGCGGCGCCAGCCGGTCGACGCCCTGGCCGTGCAGCGAGTTCACCTGCACGCGGCGCTCGCCCAGCAGCTTGTGCAGCAGGCCGCCCTCCACGATCTCGACATCGTGCGCCAGCGCGTAGTTCACATCCATGTCGGCCGTCTTGGGCGAGCGATGGTCGCGGCGGCCCGCGACCTCGTGCACGAGCTGGTGCAGCGTGCCGCCCAGCGCCACGTTCACCTCCTGCAGGCCACGGCAGATCGCGATCAGCGGCACACCGTGATCGATCGTGTGACGGATCAGCGGCAGCGTCGTGGCATCACGTGCCGCGTCGTGCGCGGTGCCGTCGCGGCTCTCGCCGCCCTCGTAATGATGCGGCTCGACATTGGAGGGGCTGCCGGTCAGCAGCACGCCGTCCAGCGTGTCGAGCAGGCGGTCGAGCGCCTCGGTCATGGCATTGTCTTCACCGAACTCGGGCCCGAAGGCGGGGATCAGGACGGGGAGGGCCCCGACGGCCCGGATGACGGCCTGGACGTATTTGTCGCCCACCGTATGGCTCCAGCCGCGGCGGCCGTTCTCCTTGAGGCAGGCCGAAACGCCCACCAGCGGCCGCACAGAAAATCGATCCATCGCGCGTCTAACCCTTCCAGAAGATGGGGTTATTTTCGCCAAGGCGCGCTTGCTTGGCAAATGCCGCAAAGCCGCGCCTGCCCGCGTCTTGTGCAGTGCTGCCCTGCATGGTACCGCCGCCGCCCACCCCCTGCTGCCTAATCATCGAAAGCATGCCATGTCGCCGACAGACACCCCGCCGTCCAATCCGACCCCGCCGCCGCAGGCCCCTGCCGGGCCGCTCACCATGCATGGCCAATACATCAAGGATCTCAGCTTCGAGAACCCGCGGGCGCCGCAGAGCCTGATCGAGCAGAAGCAGCCGCAGCTCACGCTGAACGTCACGGTCAACACCCGCCAGTTCGATCCGCGCACCTTCGAGGTCGCGCTGACGGTCGAGGCCTCGGCCATCACGCCGGAAAAAGAGCCGCTGTTCATGCTCGAGCTGGTCTATGCCGGCACCGTGACGCTGGGCGACGTGCCGCAGGACGCCTTCGGGCCGCTGCTGTTCATCGAGACGCCGCGCCTGCTGTTCCCGTTCGCCCGCGCCATCGTGGCCAACACCACCCGCGAAGCGGGCTTCCCGCCGCTCAACATCGCCCCGGTCGATTTCGTGGCGCTCTATCGCCAGCAGCTCGACGCCGCCGGCGGCAAGATCGCGACCGTGCCGGGCGGGCCTGTCGGCCACGCTTAGAGCTGGGGCCTCAGTCGACTTTCAGCCAGAGCGGATTGTCGATCTGGCTGAGGAACGCCACATGCGCGGCGAGTTCGGCGGGGTTGACGGCAAACACCCGCGCCACCCGCACCGGGCCGGTGGCCGTGCCGTTTCCGGCCACGATGGCACTGACCTCCGCGGCCAGCCCGAGCACGCGCTGGCGGCCGCCACTCAGCTTGAGATAGACCTCGGCCAGCAGCTCGGCGTCGAGCAGCGCGCCATGCTTGGTGCGGCTCGAATTGTCGACGCCGAAGCGGTCGCACAGGGCATCGAGGCTGGCGCGCTGGCCGGGGAACTTGCGCCGCGCCATCGACACGGTGTCGATATAGGGGTTGGTGAGCCGGGCCCGGCCGACGCGCTCCAGCTCGGCATTGAGGAAGCCCAGATCAAACTGGGCATTGTGGATCACCAGCTGGGCGTCGCCGATGAATTCGAGCAGCGCCTCGACCGAGTCGGCAAACAGCGGCTTGTCGGCCAGGAACTCGTCGGTGAGGCCGTGCACGTCCATCGCCCCGGTCGGCATCGGCATCTCGGGGTTGAGATAGACCTGGAAGGTCTTTCCGGTCGCCACCGTGTTGAACAGCTCGATGCAGCCGACCTCGACCACGCGGTGGCCGGCCAGCGGATCGAGGCCCGTCGTCTCGGTATCGAGCACCACTTCACGCATGGCGCCTTGTAGCCTACTTGCGGCGCGCCCGCGCCAAGGTGCCTGTGAATTTCTCGCGCCA
>CANIRG010000027.1 GCA_947469635.1 Rhodospirillales bacterium
CCGCTGTCGTTTCGATGAATTGGCCATCGCGAAATGATGCCCAATTCGGCAGCCTTGTAAAACCCGGGAAACTCAATCCCGGTCGGCTTTCAAGCCGCATTCCCCATTGGATTTACCCACTCGATTTCCTGATGAGCCCTCACCCTGACCCGTATCCCCTTCAACCAGGTCGCAGGGCTCAGCGCCAACGCGCGCGCCGTCGGCAACGTGCTGGAAGCAGGCTATTCGACGTCGCTCACCGGCACGGCCGCCACCGCCTACGGCCTGCTGCTGGCCTCGACCGCTCCCAACACGCTGGCGCAGCTCGTGGGTGAGGTCTCGACCACGGCGCAGACGGCCTCCTTCGCCATGTTCGGCCAGTTCCTCGGCCTGGCCTTCGGCCAGACCGGCAGCGCCAGGTCGGGCGGCGGCCAAGGCTCGGAGAACGGCGGCAAGCGCCAGTCCCTGGACGTCGCCGACGCCTGCCTCGACGATGCCTGCGACGCCAAGGCCGGGACCGGCATGCGCTGGAGCACCTGGGTGCAGGGCTTCGGCGGCCAGAGCACGAACAAGGGCGATGCCATGATGGGCAGCTCGGCCATCAACATGTCGACCAGCGGCGGCGCAGCCGGCGTCGACGTGCAGCTCTCGCCGCAATGGCTGGTCGGCATGACCGGCGGCGCCACGAGCGCCAGCTACACGCTCGACGGCACCTCCAGCTCCGGCAGTGGACGGGCCACGGTGCTCGGGCTCTACGGCAGCTTCCAGACCGGGCCGGCCTATGTCGATGCCATGTTCGGCTATGGCCACGGCAGCTTCACCACGCAACGCACCGTCAGCACCGGCACGATCGCCGAGCAGATCAGCGGCAACTTCGACGGCGATCTCTATGGCGGCCGCGTCGAAGGCGGCTGGCGCTTCGACGTCGGAGGCTTTGCCGTGACGCCGTTCGCCGGCATCGGCGTGCAGGCCTTCACGCAGAACGGCTACACCGAAAGCTCGCGCGATCTCATCAACGGCGGTGCCGGCGTGCTCGCGCTCACCATGCAGGGCCAGACCACGACCTCGGTCCGCAGCGCGCTGGGCAGCCAGTTCGCCCATACCTTCACGGTCGACGATCGCACCACCATCACGCCACGGCTGAAGCTCGGCTGGGCGCATGAGTTCAACACCGAGCGCAACATGACCGCAGCTTTCAGCACGCTCGGTGCTGGCCAGACCTTCACCGTGGCCGGTGCCCGCGCGGCCAGCGACGCGCTGCTGGTCACCGCCGGCCTCGACGTCGATATCGGCGGCATGGTGCGGCTCTACGCCAAGTTCGATGGCGACTTCTCCGGCCAGGCCGAGAGCTGGTCGGGCACCGGCGGCATCCGTCTCTTCTGGTAGCTCGAGGCAGCCATGAAAGCGCACTTCGCTGAATTCGCCCGCTACAACCAATGGTCCAACCGGCGGCTCTACGATGCCGCCGGCAAGCTGGGTGATGCGGACTATCGCGCCGATCGCGGCGCGTTCTTCAAATCGATGCGGGGCACGCTAAATCATATGCTGGTGGCCGACCGCGTGTGGATGCAGCGGTTCACCGGCCAGGGCACGGCGCCTGATCGGCTCGATACGATCCTGCACGACGACCTCGCCAGCCTGCGCGCCGAACGCGAGATCGAGGACCGGCGCATCGTCGACTATGTCGACGGGCTCGACGAGGCAAGGCTCGCGGGGTCCATCCGCTATCGCCGCGTCTCGACGCCCGACGAGTTCGTCCAGGCGCTGATGCCGGCGCTCAGCCATTTCTTCAATCACCAGGCACATCATCGCGGCCAGGCGCATACGATCCTGTGCGGCTTCGGCCATCGCGACCTGGTGCTCGACCTGCTGTTCTACCAGCGCGAGAGCGCCGCCGGCCCCTGCTGATGCGCAGCGTCGAGGTTCGTCTGCATCGCGATTTCGCCATCGGCGCCACCGATCCGCGCCTGTTCGGCGCCTTCCTCGAGCATCTCGGCCGGTGCATCTACGGCGGTATCTTCGAGCCGGGCCATCCCACCGCCGACGCGCAGGGCTTCCGCGGCGACGTGATGGCGCTGGTACGCCAGCTCGCGCCAACGATCATGCGCTATCCCGGCGGCAACTTCGTCTCCGGCTACAATTGGGAGGACGGCGTCGGCCCGGTTGGGGAGCGGCCACGCCGCCTCGACCTCGCCTGGATGTCGACCGAGACCAACCAGTTTGGCACCAACGAGTTCATCGACTGGTGTCGGATGGCCAACATCGAGCCGATGCTGGCGGTCAATCTCGGCACGCGCGGCGCCGACGCCGCCCGCAACATGGTCGAATATTGCAACCACCCCGGCGGCACGACGCTGTCGGACCTCCGCCGCAAGCACGGTTGGGAGAAACCGCACGGTGTGAAGTTCTGGTGCCTCGGCAACGAGATGGACGGGCCGTGGCAGATGGAGGCCAAGACCGCCACGGAATATGGCCGGGTCGCACATGAGTCGGCCAAGATGATGAAGTGGATCGACCCGTCGCTCGAGCTGGCGGGCTGCGGCTCGTCGGGCCGGCGCATGCCGACCTTCGGGAGCTGGGAAGACACGGTGCTCGAACATACGTTCGACCATGTCGAGTACATCTCGCTGCACACCTATCTCAACAATTACGATTCAGACACGCCAGCCTTCCTCGCCAGCTGCGACCTGATGGACAGCTTCATCGACGAGGTGGTGGCCATCGCCGATGCGGTCGCGGCCCGCCGGCGCTCGTCCAAGCGCATCATGCTGAGCTTCGACGAATGGAACATCTGGTACCGCACCCGGCGCAATCGTGCGGCACGGATCAAGGAGGGCTGGCCGGTGGCGCCGCCGATCCTCGAGGAGATCTACAACGTCGAGGATGCGCTGGCCTTTGGCGGCTGCTGCATCTCGCTGCTCAACCACGCCGACCGCGTCACGGCCGCCTGTCTCGCCCAGCTGGTGAACGTCATCGCGCCGATCATGACCGAGACGGGCGGCCCGGCGTGGCGGCAGACGATCTTCCATCCCTTCGCCCACTTCAGCCGCTTCGGGCGTGGCCGCGTGCTGCGGACCGAGATCGATTCGCCCACCTACTCGGCGAACTACAACGACCCCAACGGGCCGCAGGACGTGTTCTTCCCGATGCCGGCCGTGCCCTATCTGAAGCTCGCGGCCGTGCACGACCAGAAGGCCGGCCAGCTCAACGTCTTCGCCCTCAATCGCAGCCTCACTGAAGAGCTGCCGCTCCGCCTGCACGCGGCAGGCTTCGCGAAGCTCGACGTAAAGCAGGCGCTGCAGCTGTGCGATGCGGACCTCCAGGCGGTCAACACCAAGGACGCCCCGGACCGCGTCGCGCCGAAGCCCCTTGCCGCGGTGCGCACCGCTGGCGACCGGCTCGAGGCCACGCTCCCGCCGGCATCGTGGAACGTCATTCAATTGAACGTGGGAGCGAATTCATGAAGAGCATGGAAATTGGCCGCGTGGTGCGGATGATCGCCGTGATGGGATTGTTGGGATCGGCCTTGGTGACGGGCGGCTACGCAAGCCGGGCGGCGGCGGCCGGCGGGCTTGTCGACGGAGAATACGACTGCGGCGGCGGCTACACCTACCGCGCCATGGGCAAGGTGGACATTCAGGGCAATCGATTCCGCTATCGGCCCTACGGCGACGTGATCAACGGCTTTGCGCCCTTTTCGATGGATGCGAGTGGCGCGATCCAGTGGGGCGGCCCCTTCGGTGGGCTCGACGAGGCTCCCGCCCAGATCGTCGCGTCGAAGCGCGAGGCCTTCGGCTTCAACGTGATGTACAATGGCAACCCCACCGCCCTGATCAACACCATGAGCTGCCACGCTCCAGGGAAATGAGGTCGACCCCACCGGGTCGGCGAAAGAGTCGGAACCTAAATCCCGCGGCCCCGTTGCCACACGCCGATGGCGCGTCAGGCGACGAACGCTCGGCGAGGAGAACGACACCATGTCCATGTCAAACGAAAGCATTCTGGTCATTCTCCTGGTCGGCATCGTTGCCGGCTGGCTGGCGGGCCAGGTCTTGCGCGGAACCGGCTTCGGCCTGATCGGCGACCTCATCGTCGGCATTGCCGGCGCCTTCGTGGCCGCCTGGCTGTTCCCCCACCTCAACATCCATCTCGGCAGCGGCATCATCGCCGAGATCATCTCCTCGGCGCTGGGTGCCATCATCCTGCTGCTGGTCGTGCGCCTCATCCGGGGGCGCGGCAGATGGTGACCATCTGACCGGCAGGATACGAAAAGCCTCTCTTCCGCGAGGCTTTTTTCGGTGGTCCCTGCCTCATTGCTTCCTGCGTATCCATCAGGATGGTAGCGTTGGTCGTTGGGGAGGCAGATGCCGATGAGTGGAGACACGACGGCGCATGAGCGGCTCGTCGCCGCCCTGAAAGCGTCGCGTGCCGGCACCTGGCGCTGGGACATCCGCGCGGATCTCGTCGACTGGGACGAGGCCCTTTGCGCGGTGTACGGCCTGCCTCACGAGCAAGCGCCTCGCAGCTCCGGCGCCTTTCTCCAGCTCATCCATCCCGAGGACCGCGAACGCGCCGGCAGGCTGCTGGGCGCACTCCTCGAGAAGGGCAGCGAGATCGAATACGAGTTTCGCGCGGTGGTCGGCGACCGTATCGTCTGGATCTACGACCGCAGCACCCTGACTCGCGACGCCGAGGGCCAACCGGCCTACATGACGGGCGCCTGCCTGGACGTCACGGCGCGCAAGCAGATCGAGGAAGAACGCAACGCCGCGCACGAGAAGCACCGCCTGCTGCTGCGCGAGCTCAATCACCGCGTGACCAACCACCTGCAGATGATCACGGCGATGCTGGCACTGCAGGCCGCGGGGCAGGCCGAAGCATCGGTGCGCGCCGATTTCGAGAAGGCGATCCAGCGCATCCACACGCTGGCCGGCCTGCACACCCGCCTCTATCGCGACCAGACCTTCGACGCCATCGACATGCATGCCTACCTGGCCGACATCTGCGACGGCTTGCGCGGAGCGGTGCTGCCGGATTCCCATATCGAGCTGGAGTGTGCGGCGACACCGATCCGGCTCAGCACGGATCAGGCGGTGCTGATCGGCCTGATCGTAAGCGAGCTTGCGACGAACGCCGTGAAATACGCCTTTCCGCCGGGCCGTGCCGGCAAGATCGTGGTGCAGCTCGATCCCGACGGCGACCACGCCGTGCTGTCGGTTGCCGACGATGGCGTGGGCCTGCCGACAACGACCGGGAAGGCCGGCGGCGGCATCGGGCTCGGCATGGTGAGAGGGTTGGCGCAGCAGATCGGCGGCACCCTCTCGATCGAGAGCGGCGGTGGCACTGCCTACAGGCTGCGCTTCAAAGCCGACCAGCCGGCATCCCAGGCTGGCGCGCAGTAGGGCTCGAACCTCCGACCCCAAAATAGGCGATCAACTCCTCCGCCGCCGTAATTCAGCCCGGGTCGGGGTTCACATGGAGAAGCCCGATCCATTTCGGTTTCTGCCGGCGGCTCCCGGCTGAACGGAGAATCCATGCGCCTCGGCCCAGTCCTCCTCGCCTTGGTTTGGGGCTCGACGGCACCCCTCGGGTTCGCGGTTGCACAAACGGTTCCGGATCGGCTGGCGTGCGACCGCAGGGCGCCGCAGCAGGATGACGACCAACCGTCCTCGGACCTCAGCCGCCGGACGTCGTCGAAGGACCCCTGTGCCGTCGCCGACGACAATCTCAAGCGCGACGAGGCCGAGATCCTGCGGCCGAAACCGGCGGTCGCCGCGGCGCCTCGCAAAGATTGGGACCGCAAGTCGAAGCCACGCTTCCTCGGCTCGATCGCGCGCCGATTCGAGCTGCAAGCGCCCGAGCTCGCCGCGATAGGCCGCGCCGGCTTCGCCGTGCCGGCCCGCCTCGAGATGCCGAGCTACGCCTTCGGCTATCATGAGATCTTCCAATCGCAGCTTCCGGTCTACATCACGGCGGACTCGATCTTCCATGCGATCTTCGCGTCGCACCAGACGATCGTCGAAAAGCTCGAAACCGCCCGGCTGTCACCCCTGCTGTCGCGCGTGCTCGACGACATGCACTGTGCGCTGGCCGCCGCGGCCACCGACTATCCGGCCGAAGTGGTGCGCGACCTCGATCTCTATCTCCTGGTCGCGCGACGGCTGCTCGCGACCGAGGATCAGCCGGCCCGGAGCGCGTCAGGCGATGCCGCCGTCGAGCGCGAGGCGGCCGAACTGGTCGGGAAGGCGACGGCGGCGAGCGATCTCGCGACGGTGACGCTGTTCGGCCGGCAGCGGCTGGTCGACTTCACCCAGTATGGGCCGCGCGGCCATTACGCGAGCCAGGAAGGGTTGCAGCGTTATTTCCGCGCCGCCATGTGGGCATCGCGGCTCGAGTTCAACCTGGTGTCACGCTCGTCGCGCAGCTCTGCACCCGGGCCGATGCCCGATCCCACTGAAACCCCGCGCGAGGCGCTGGCGGCACTGGCGCTCGCCGATCTCGCGGCCCGCAGCGGCGCCGCGCGTGCCATCGCCGATCTCGATGCGGCATGGGCGGCGCTGGCGGGGCGCCGCGAGGATGTTTCGATCGCCGAGCTTGCCGGGCTCCGGGCACAGGTGGGTCCGCTCACCGGGCCTGACGCGTTCGACAGGCTGAGGACAGCCATCGGAAATCGGTTCCGCCGCACCACGCGGCTGCACCCGATGCCCGAGGGCTCGCACGAGCTGCCCGCCATAGCCACGCTGATCGGTCCGCGAATCGTGGCCGACGCAGGCGCGCTGATGCTGCTCGCCAACGGCGCCGTGCCGGGCCGCCAGCAAGTCGGTGTCGCCGACATGGCCTACACGCTGGGCCTCGATCGCGCGAAGACGTACCTCGCCGACGACCTGGCGAAATACCCCACGCTCGGCAGGCAGCTCGACGCCGCGCGAGCACAGGCCGGACGCACGCCGTCGGGCGATGACCTCTACGGCGCCTGGCTCGCGGCCATCCGGGCGCTGGCCGACGTGCCCGCAGGAGCGCTGCCGTCGTTCCTCACGAGCACGACCGGCGAGGACCTGCGGCTGAACACGATCGCAGCCGCCTATGGCCAGCTCAAGCACAGCTACGTGCTGATCGCGGGGCAGCCCTATGCCGAGTTCGGCTGCGAGATCCCCGACGGCTATGTCGAGCCCGCGCGCGCGGCCTACCAGGCGCTGATCGGATATGCGGCGCGCGGCGCCAGGCTCGCGGCGCTGCTCGATTCCGCCGACCGCTCCGGGGTCCGCGCGCATTTCGAGCGTGTCGGCCAGGTGTTGCGCGTGCTCATCGCCATCGTCGACGACGAGCTCGCCGGCCGGCCGCTGACCATCACCCAGCGTCGCTGGCTCGGCATGGTCGCCGAGCTCGACCTCGATCGCAGCATCCCGATGACCGGCTATCCGCCGATGTACACCGGCTGGTACTTCGATCTTTTCTTCACGCGCCAGTCCGACGGCATGCGCGGTGCCGAATTCATCGCCGACTACTTCACGTCGCAGAAATCGGTGGCCTACGCCGGCGCGACCGCGCCGCGGCTCGGCATCTTCGTGGTCGATGCCGACGGCCCGCCGCGCGCCTTCGTCGGCCCGGTTGCCCGGGCATACGAAGTCCACGGCCCCCTCGGCAGCCGCTACACCGACGAGGCCGCGCGGACGCTCGCCGAGCGCCGCGAGCCGTGGGCGGCGAGCTACACGATTGCCGCACCGCCGTCGCAGCTCGCCTCGCTCGAGCTGCGCTACGATGCCGAGACCCGGCAGCTCGTGCTGACTTCGGATCGTGTTCTCGGCTCGGTGACGATCAAGGCGCTCGATCATCACCGCGTCGCGGTCGAGACGGTGCGCGCGGCCGTGGGCAAGGGCGAGACCCGGGTCGCCATCAAGGACAAGCGCATTGCCGGCGTGTTCATCGAGATCGGCAAGTTCCGCGATTTCGTGGTCGCCGACGCCTATGGCACAATCCAACGCCAGTGGGGCAAGCCGCCGCCGGAGCATTAGAGCGGCCAGCTTGCGCTACGCTGTCGCAGGAATTCATCAACCCGCCCCATCGCCGCAGGTGGGCCTGTGGAGGACCTGACGCAAAGCCATCCTGACGGACTCCTGCTAACGCATCAAAAAAGGCCCTTGGAAAGGGCCTTTTCGATCTCCAGGCGATGGTGGGCGCAGTAGGGCTCGAACCTACGACCCGCTGATTAAGAGTCAGTGGAAGGGGGCTACGCGGGACTTCGCGGGTCCACGCTGGAGCCCGCGGAAGTGTTGAAATTACAGGCTTTTCTTTACGCACTGTCCCGGTCGTGTACTTTGCAATTCTCTGCTCGGTGGTTCCACGGTGGTTCCAGGAGAACGCAAGGTGCCGAAACTGACGAAGCGCGTTGTCGACGGGCTGGAGCCGGCGGCGGGCGAATACACGGCCTGGGACTCGGAGCTGCGCGGGTTCGGATGCCGGGTGCATGCGAGGGGCGGCAAGACCTTCATCTTCAAGTACCGCGTTGGCGGCGGGCGTACGGCGGCCCAACGCAAGATGAAGCTCGGCGTCTATGGCAGCATCACTGTCGACCAGGCGCGCGACCTCGCCAAACGCGCCCAGGCGGATGTCGTGCACAACGGCGACCCCGCCGGCGTCCGGGCCGACCATCGACGTTCCGAGAACGTTTCCCAGTTCGCCGTCCGCTACCTCACCGATCACGCCCGCCCCAAGAAAGCGGTGCGCTCGGCCGAGGAAGACGAATGGCTGCTCGAGCGCTACATCCTGCCGAAGATCGGAACGCGCAAGGTCGCCGACCTGGCCTCGGCCGACATTGCCAAGCTCGTCCACGGCCTCTCGGCGACACCGGCCCTCGCCAACCGGGTCCGTGCCCTGCTCAGCAAGATGCTGTCTCTCGCCATGGTCTGGGGTGTCCGCCGCGATCCGGTCAATCCGGCGCGCGCCGTCGAGAAGTATCCCGAGCGGGCGGTCGAGCGGTTCCTGTCGACCGACGAGGTCAAAAGGCTCGGCGACGCGCTGATCGCTGCCGAACGCGAAGCCCGGGAGCCGTGGCAGGCGATCGCCGCCATTCGCTTGCTGCTGTTCTCCGGCTGCCGGCGCGGCGAGATCCTGACGCTGCGCTGGGAATACATCGACTACGACAACCAGGCGATCCTGCTGCCCGTGTCCAAGACCGGCCGCAAGACGATCTACCTGACGGCGCCGGTGCTCGAACTTCTCTCGCGTGTTCCCCGCAAGCCGGAAAATCCGTGGGTTCTGCCAAGCCGCCTGGCATCGAACGAGCGACCCTTCGATGGCGTCGGGCACGTGTGGCAGCGGATCCGCGAATCGGCGGGACTCCCTGATGTCCGCCTGCACGATCTCCGCCACACCTTCGCCAGCAAGGGTGTCGGGCTGGGTCTCGGCTTGCCCTTGATCGGCGGTCTTCTCGGTCACGCGTTGCCGACGACGACCGCGAAATACGCCCACTTGGCGGCCGATCCGACGCGCAAAGCCGGCGAACTGATCGCCAACCGTCTCGCCGCCGAGCTGGCGGGACGCCAGGCCGATGTCAGGCAATTGGTTCGTGGTGGTCGGCGTCGCTGATGGCTGATTCCCTCGCCCAACCTTGGCGAAGTGCTTGGACAATAAGGATAGGTTGACGATTCGGGATAGAGGCTTTCAATCCGCCGGCATGAGTCGCGACACGCTCCTGCGAGCGTGGCCCGATGGACCGGTATCGTCGCTAACGGCGGCGACGAACCTCATGCCGTAGCCTTCGCTTCCTCCAGCCTTCTCGTCGTCCAGCCACGATTGAAATACACCCGTTCGTGGCAGGTCAGCACGATAATCTGAAGTCTCTCCGCCGCACGGTCCAGGATGTCCTGCATCTTCTTAAATCGTCCGTCGTCAGAGAAGACCAGGGCATCGTCGAGGATGATCGGCGACTTCTTGCCGTGTTCCTCGAGCAGATCGGCAAATGCCAGTCTCGCCAGCACAGCGAGTTGCTCCCGCGTGCCGATGCTGAGCCGCTCGTAGGGTTCGTCCTGGCCGCCCCGGCGCAGATGCGTGATCTCGAGCGACTGGTCGTCGAGCATGAGTTCGCTATCGGGAAACAGACGCTTCAGGTAGGGCGCCATTCGAACGCGAACAGGGGCAAGGAATGCCTCGCGCGCTGCCTGCTCCTGCTCGGCGAGCGTGTCGTGGAGAAGCTTGAGCGCCGCGGCTTCGCGTTCGAACCGGCTCTTCATGGCCTCGGCGCGCGCCGACTCTCCCACGGCCACCTCGATCTCGGCCACCAGATCGTCGTTCCCGAGTGTCCGGAGCTCAATTTCCAAATCCCGCACGATCCGCCGCTTGCCATCGAGGTTCACCTCGACCTTGCGTCGGGCCTCCGTGGCGGCCTTCAACTCCGCGCGTGCTCCGATGGGATCGCCCTCGGCCAAATCCTTCTCGATGCCTTCGACCTCGGTTGTAGCCTCCTGCTCGGCCGCTACGGCGCCGTCGACAGCCAGCTGCAAATCCTCGTCGGTCTCCTCACCGGCACTCGCGTCGAGCGCAATGCGAAGGCTTCTTGCCTTTTTCTGCGCCTCGCCATGCTGCCCTTCGACCGTGGACAGGGCGGTACGCGCCGCGCCGACCACCGCAACAGCATCCTTGCGCGCATCGGAGGCGGTACGTTCGCCGGTACGAGCCTCGCCGAGCTTGCGGAAGGCATCCTCGACCTGTTGGGTTGCTACGTCCGCCGCCATCTCAGGCGTTGGCGCAGTGCCCAGCCCGGCACCAAGCCGCTCCACCTCGGCGCCCAGTCTTGCCACGTCGCCACGCAGCGTATCGAGACCTTTTGGAGCGTAGAGCTGGACCGTCGTGCGATGGATCGCCAACTCGCCGAGCCAGGCCACGCGGTCGCCACCCAATTTCACCGCGCCCTGCATGTCGATGACGCCATGTTTCGACAATTCCACCTTTAGCGCCGCCGCCGACTCGCCGGCGGCTTCCTGGTGACTGGCGAGTTCCTTGCCACCCGGCGTGACCCGGATCGTTCCGTAGCCGTCGAGCCCGATCTCGGTTGGCACGACGAGCGTGACGGCACCCGAATCGATCGTCTCGCCCTTGAGGCGCGCGTGGCGACCTTTCTCCGGTATCAGCTCGATGTGCGTGGCGGCGCCGTTGAGCAGCGCCGCCTTTCCACGTGCGTCCTCATCGAGCCGCCGCAGCGCCTCGATGACCTCGGGCGTCAGGGAACTGGCCTGCACTTTGGCGTCCAGACGGACGACTTCCCTTTCCGCGGTCTCTGCCTTGTCGAGAGCCTCTTCGGCCTTTCCATGGTCGCCGCTCACGCGAAGCAGATCCGTCAGACGACGCGCCTCGCTCGCTTTCTTGTCGGCCGCAACCAGGGCGACATTGGCCAAATCGTATGCCTCCTCTGCCGCAGTGAATTCCCGCTCGGCATCGGCAAGAGCGGTTCGCGCCAGCCCCCGTTTCGCTTCCAGGCCGACGACATCGCGTTCGGTCTGGTCAGTCGTCGCTCTCGCGTTCTGCCGCTGCTCCAACCGCATTTTCGCGAGCCTATGCCGCGAACGCGTCGCCTCGAGATGCACCCCGGCCGTCTTCAATGCGCCTTCGAGACCCTCGATCTTTCGCATGGCAGCTTGCGCCTGCCCGAGTCGTTCTCCGGCGGCGCCGACCGGATCGTCAGCTTCGAGCGCTGCCAGCAATACCCGCTCGCGCGTGAGCGCGTCGATCTTGCCTTCGAGCGTCCTGAGCTTCCCTGCGAGCGCCTCGTGCTTCTCTTTCGTCTCGGTTGCTGCCTCGATCGCCTTGGCATATGCGCCCGCCGGCCGCCTCGTCTTCTGCGTGAAGAGGCCGTTCAGTCGCGTCTCGATGCGCTTGAGCAGAGTTCGTCCGCGCTCGCCTCCGGTGACGGTGCCGACTTCGCTCTCGAGCGCGCCGGCGAGGCTCGACTGGGCGGTCTGGTTGATGTGCGGCTGGCCGAAGGCCGCGCCCTGCTCGACCCAGAACAGGGCTTGCAGGCCGCGATGCTCGGCCTTCGTGCCGCCCTTGCCCGGCGGCGTGAACTCCAGCATCTCCCGAAGCTTCTCTTCGGCAGCATCGTCGCTCCAGCGGCCGCCGGAGTCCGCGCGCAGGTCCGCGGCCGGCTTCTGGCAGAACCCCTTGCTGAGAACGTAGCGCTCGCCGTCGTGCTCGAACTCGAGCATGATCTCGGGCCGCACCTTAGAGCCGTAGGGCAGCATGGCCTCGGCGACGGCGCCGCCGACACTGTGCTTCTCGAACAGCACGGTCTGCAGGGCGGCCAGCACTGTCGACTTGCCCTCTTCGTTGTCGCCGACGAGCAACGTGACGCCGTCGCCGAAGCCGTCGATCACCACGGTATCCCTGAAGCGCCGGAAAGCCGATATCTCGAGGCGGCGAATCTGCATCCCTCAGCGTCCCGCCTCGAGATGCTCGAGATAGAGGATGCGGAGCGCGGCGCGCGCAGTCGCGCTCTCGGGGTCGGCCAGATTGTCGGCCCTGGCCTTGAGCCGGTCGACGGCGGCACGCACGAATCCGCTCCTGTCGATCGCGTCCAGATCATCCGCGCTGGGTTCGTCCACCAGACCGTCGAGATCGCGACGAAGATATTTCAAGCGCGCCTGCCAGGCGTCGAGACGCTCCTCGATGCGGTGGCGCCCCGCCAAGTCCACCGCGCCCGAAATGCTGAGATGCAGCAAGGTCGTGTCCGGGCTCGCGGCCGCCTCCGCGATCACGGCCTCGACCGCATCGGCAGCATCTTCGTCGCCACCCACTCCGCAGGTGACCTCCCGCCGGGCCCATTGGAAACGACCGACGGGAATCTTCTCCACGCGCGGGGGCGCACCTCTCTGGTCGATCGTGACGACGAGGATGTTGCCCGGATCGTTCCTGGGAAACCTGTCGGATTCGGGTGTTCCACTGTACCAGGTCTTCGACGCAATCTCGATCGTGCCATGCCAGTCGCCCAGCGCGAGGTAGTCGAGGTCGGCCGTCGCGGCACGGTCGTCGGCAATCTCGTTCCTCGCATCCCCGTCGGGCAGCCGGTTAGAGATCGAACCATGCGCCAGCCCCACCCGGATCGCTCCCGCCGGCGTTGCTGCCGAGTCCATCCAGCTCGTGACGTCTTCCGGTTCGTTCTTGCGCGTGAGGGGTGCGGGCAGAATCGCGAACGTTCCATTTCCAAGCAAGATCGGCACGGGTGCGAGAGCCAGCACGACGTTCGCTGGCCGGCCGACTCGCTCGATGCGCGTCCAAGGACTCTCGGCCAGGGCAGGGTCGTGATTGCCGGGTAACAGTACCCAAGGCCCGTCGTAGACCTTCATCGCCTCAAGAGTGCGCCGGACGACCTGGTCCGGCGCCGTCGACGCATCGAAGACGTCACCAGCAACGAGCACGGCGTCGACACCACGCTCTCTCGCCTGTGAGGCAATGCGCTTTACGGCCTCGAACCGCTCTTCGCGGAGCAGGGCCGCGGTGTCGCCTTCGATCGAGCCGAACGGCTTGCCGAGCTGCCAATCCGCCGTGTGGATGAACGTGATCGCCAAATCGACCGCCCTCGGCCCGACAGCCCGGCACGAGGTTGCCGGGCAGCGACGGACACTACCCCACTATACCCGCTTCGGTCCGAGAAACTGAAGGTTGTTCGGCGCCCCTCAACGAACCGAGAGGCCGCCAGCGGCGACGAGCCTCTGGACCCTATCCAGAAGCCGCGGCACGTCGATCGCCTCGAAGTCGGCATCCGGGATCTCCTCGCTGGCGGCAACGCTCCGCCCGAGATCGACACACATCCGCCGTCGCCGCAGCCGACTCATGCACCCGCAAAATCCCCATGATTGGGGTCTCGGTCTTTCGTCGCCCCATGCTTGCTCGCTCACAAGCCAGGCTTGTAAGTCGGGTCCCGTAAGTCGAACCTTTGATGGTCTGGCCCGTCAGGGAAGACCGATCAGCTTCGGCGTCCCTTGGAGCGTCGCCGCGGTGATATCACGATGAAGGAGCCCGAGCTTGGGGATGCTTGCAGCAGCGCGAGGGCCTTGCTTGACACCTCTTCTGGCGCTCGCGGCTCGAGGCCACGCACTGGAAACCACGGCCCGGCCTCAGGTTGCCTGCCTTCCCGCTTCTGGCGCCCAGGTCCCTCGTCGGCCAGAGGATCAAGGCGATTTGCCTGATCGAGCACAGGCATCCAAGCCATGCGTTCGGTTTCAAAGAGGTACTCGAAATCTGGAGCGATCGCCGCTTCGACCCGCACCCGCACCTGCTGCATGCCGCTCTGAGCATTCGGCCTGAAGGGAGGCCGTGTCCGCCTGAGCATCGCCCTCTTTCGATCGTCGATGTACCAGTCGGCTCTGACCTCCAGATTGCCTCGATCCCTGTCGATCCCGAGCGTCGAGCACCGCAGGCAGTTCCGCGCCGATTGAAGATTGTTCAGCGCATCGAACGGCGAAGGCGGCAAGGTATCGAATATGTAGACATGAACTTCGGCGCGCAGGGATTCGATCCCAAGCTCCTGCGGCAGCTCGAAGTAGATCACTTCCTTCGTCGTTGGGGCCTCGCCGGCATCCACCGCAGCCATAACGATGATCGTATTTCGTGCCTCTGAGTCTCTCGGCGCGTCGATGAACTCCGCTGTCCACCAGGCGTACGCCATCTTCAGGGCGCGATTGTACTGCGTGGCTTCTGCCGCGCTGATCGTCACGTGGCGGCGAAGCGCAACGAAGGCTTCATCGTCCGCGTCGCCTTCAAGAAGAATGCTGGCCTCGCCATTCAGGCCCTGCATCGCAAAGCCGGTAAGATTGTGGGAACCGACGAAGGCCGATGCCTTTCCCTCTCCCATGTCCAGCAGGTAGATCTTGCTGTGCAGCATGGGACGATATCGGGCAAAGGGATTCTTTACTCCCCCTGTGGCGCGGCTCATGCCGAGATGAACGAACAACCTGTTTGGCGCCACGCCGGCATCCAATAGACCGTCTATCGCTTCAAAAGCGCGAAATGTCCCGGCACCGACTACCAGCGATTCGAGCTTCGCCGGGTTGGCCATCAGTGGGTGCGAGATCTGATCGATCCCGCTGGGCGTCGCAAAACCAGACACCATCGATACGGAGACGCTGCGGTCGATATGATCGCGCAGCCGTGAAGCGATCTCGCGCTGTGGCTTGTAAAACAGAACCTCGACCTTGACGCCCATGGCGCTATCCCCCTGCACCCTCTCGCCGTGCGCCGGCGACGATGCCGCTACATCCGCGAAATGCGCCGCAGATCCATCGTCTGATCCTGCTTGTGCGAGACCAGCACCTGCCAGCGCGCCGGCTGACCGGCGATCCTGGCGTAGATCCTTCCCTGGTTGTCCTGCCCGGTCGAAAAGTGGCGTTCCCACCAGCCGGAGTGACCGGAGAGCGACTTCCAGCCTTCGGGTTGACCCCGCTCCTGCCGGTCGAGCACCGCCAGAGCTTTCCAAACAATGGACCGGCTGGGCAACTCTACCGCGATGAAATTCATGCTGTTGGCGATGAAGTCGAGTCGCGGCAGAAGACTTGCCGCAGCAAGGGCGAGTTCCGCTTCTAGCCGGTTGGGCTTTGGCGACGGGCGAGGTGCCGTGTCTAGTTGCGCACGCAACGCCTGGGCTTCAGTCTCCACCTCGGCCAAACGAGTAGACATGGCCTCAAGGCTTTTCATGAGCGCTTGCTGCTCCGCTGTGTCGGCCGTCAAAGCAGCGGCCGCTTTGCGCGCCTGGTCGAGTTCCGCGCGGAGCTTCACCTGGGCCGCCTGGCCCGTAACCACCGCCTGGACAAGCAACTTTTCCCGCAGGCTCGTGCCGTCTTCGCTCGATGAAGCTTCGGTGGCGTCCTGGAGAATCTTGCCAAGCGCCTCTTTGGCTTCGTCGGCGAACGCACCTATGCGGATGAACCAGTCTCCGATACCCCCCGAAAGATTGGGACCGCTGCGCAGGACCGAGAAGCCAGCGCCCTGGAGCATGCGCACTGTGCGGTTGCAGGCCTGAGCGGTTCCCTCGACGAAAAGGTAGGCGTCGCTCCCTTCGAGCCCAGGGATGATCGCCCATCGGTCGGTTGGCTTGTCCCAGGGTCCGCACTGTCCTGGCGGAACGCCGCGATCTCCCAGATCGATGCAATCGCCTTCCCGAATCGGGAAGACCAGCCCTCCCCATTTCGCTCCCCTGGCACCGTCCGGCATCCGGAAAAGCTCTAGGGATTGCCGGGCGAGTTCGCTGCCCTCTCTGACTATCGAGACATCGAAGGTCGCGACCATGGATTCGTGGTTCTTTCGTCCCGTAGTGTGGTTATCATATGCAATGCAAGGCCCCACACAACCCGGGGTGTTGGGGGAGCACGCCGTTGTCCTGGATTTCTGTCCACGCCCAGTCGTTGGTCAAGGCGTATGAAGCCGGCAACTGGGCGGCACTGTTCGGCAACTGGCTGGTCATCGGCTCCCTGTCGATCGCGATACTGCTGTGGGCCGTCTTTTCCGCGGCCTTCCTGCATGCTGGCGTTTACCGGCTTCGTCGCGCGGTCGGGCAATCCTCCATCCGCCTGGCAGCAACCCCAGCAAATGCCCGAGAGTTCGCGGCTTCCTATGAGTCGGTGGCCACCGCTCTGCAGGATGCCCCCATTCTGGGCCCTGCGTGGCGCGACTGGTCGGCAACAGCAATCACGCCGGATTCAGCCGGAATGCCTGTCCGCTCGACAAGCCGACCCAATACCTATTTTTCCCTCGAGCTGCTGAGACACTGCCGTATCAATCCGCGATTTCACGCCAACATGCCCAACCTGCTGGTGGGCGTGGGCCTGCTTCTGACGTTCGCTGGCCTGGCGATCGCACTTTCCGCCGCCGGCAGCATCGCCGACCAGTCGGTCTCCTCGGCAGATCGTCAGAGCGGCCTCAAGAACCTTCTCGACGTCGCCTCGGCCAAGTTCGTGACCTCGCTTGTCGGTCTGCTTTGCTCACTGGGCTATACGATCTTCCGAGGCAACGAGCTCGCCAAGGCTGAGCGGGTGCTCGATCGCTTTCTCGCCGCCCTCGAGGAACGCATTCCCCTCGCGACACCTGCCACGCTGCAGGCCGAGGCCAATGCCCTTCTTGAAAAGTCCCTCACGGTACAGACTCAATTCGCCACCGAGGTCGCGCTCAATATCGGAGGGCGCCTTGATAGCGCCCTGGACCAGCGGTTGGGCGAGCATATCGGGCCGTTGCGAGAAGCGATCGAGCGGCTCTCCGAGGGCATCGGCACTAAGAGTGAGGATACGCTGCGGACGTTGCTGGAGCAGTTCCGCGAAATGCTGCAGGGCAGCGCCCAGCAACATATGGAAAAAGTTGCGTCAGCCCTGGCCGAAACGTCCAGCGCCATAGAGCAGATCCGCGGCGGACTGGCAGAGGCGGCCGCCCGGATGGCGAGTGCCGCCGATCAGATTGCCGAGCAGATGGGGCGCAACGCCGAACAGGCAATGTCGCGGATCACGCAACAGATGGAAGGGCTCGTCGAGCAGCTCCGGACACTGGCCGAGCGGTCACGGAGCGCCGGCAATGACGCCATGGCTCAGGCAGCGTCCCGGATCGCGGAGGCTGGAGAGTCTTTCGGCGCGGCCGCACGCAGCATCTCCACCAGCCTCGAGCAGACCGTGGCCGGCATTACAGAACGTCTCGGCGGGGAAGCCGAGGCCGCGACGCGGCGCATGACGGAGGAGCTTACGCGCGCCATAGGAGCGATGCGCGAGCTTGCCGAGCAGAACAACACGGCAGGCCACGAGGCCACGCAGGCAATGGCCGATCGCATCGCCCAGGCCGCCGCTGGTTTCGAACGCAGTGCCGCTCAGGTTTCGGAGGCACTTGCCAGCGGCGCGGGCGATGCCGCCGGCCGATTGACAGGGGCCGTCGAAGAATTGAAGGAGCACTTCGTCCGGCTGGTCGCCGAGCTTTCCGGCAACATGGAGAAGGCAGGGTCTCAGTTCGAGCAGCGGGGCCGCGATGGCGCCGCCGCGCTCGCTGATGCCGCGCAAGCCGCAGCAGCCTCGCTCAGGACCGGCGGTCAGGAGAGCGGTGAAGCGTTGCGCGCAGGCGGGACCGACGCCAGCCGCGGAATTCAAACGGCGGCCGGTGAGCTGGCCACGCCGTTGCGTGAACTCGGGCTGCGTGTCGCAGGCCTGCAAAGCGAGGCGCTCGACCTCGGCCGCGCGTTGGCGGGCATGCGTCAGGCGGCCATCGATGCAACGGCGCCGCTGCAGGCTGCAACCGCTGACCTGGTCAAGGTGGGAGCTTCCGGCCAGCAGACTGCCGCCGACCTCGCCGTGGCGGCACAGAAGATCGGTCCGCTTGCCGACGCCGTCATCCTGACGATGCAGCAGCTGGGTGAGGCGGAGCGCAGGCTGGGGGCGCTGAGCCAGGGTCTGGAGAATGCCCTCCAGGGTTTCTCTGGCCTCGATGCATCTCTCGGCCGGGTCTTCAAGGATCTTCGCGAAGGCCTGACCGGATTTGCGTCGCAGGTCGGCGCCTTCGTCACCGAAACGAATAAGGACATGGCCCAAGCCGTCACTGCCTTGAACAGCGCGATCACCGAGCTGAGTGAGCTGTACGAAGAGGGTAACCCCGCAGGGCAGCGGATTAGAGATAGATCATGATTCGATCGCATGCGGAACCAGAAGAGGCGGGAGAAGGCTACTTCGCCTCGATCAGCGATCTCATGGTCGGCATCCTCTTCATATTTCTGCTGATGCTCGCTGTGTTCGCGATCAACTATGCGAACGAGGACAAAGACAAGGAGATTGCGCGCCTAACCAGGCTACTGAGCGAAAAAGAGACGGAAATCGCAAAGCTCGCCAGACTGTTGGCCGAAAGCCAAAGGGAAATCACGGATTTGACGATCCTGCTTGCCGCTATGACAGGAGATAGAGACAGGCTGAGAAATGGAATATCGGAGTTGGTGAAGCAACTCGAAGGGGTCAGCATTGGACTGCGGGATGAGCAAGGTCGCCTCGGAGAGGTACGCCGTAACCTTCTGATAACATTAAAGGCTGGTCTAAAAGCCAAGCATGACGTCGATGTCGTCGTCGATGAGCGCCAGGGCATTCTACGCCTTTCGAGCGAAGGCCTCTTTAAGCCCAATGAGGACAAGCTTACCGACGCAGGCGAAAAGAAAGCACGCGCGCTATTGGAGGAAATGGCTCGGCTACTACCTTGCTTCTCGAAAGCTTCGCCAGGCACTGCCGATTGCACCGTCCTACAGCCCATCTTCGAAACAGTCTTAATCGAAGGCCATACCGATCCACGCAATACAGACCGCCCTGGAGGCAACTGGACACTTTCCACCGACCGTGCACGCGCCTTCATGGAGTTGATGGCTCGCTTCGCACCCTCGCTTAGCAATCTACGCAATCTCGAGGATCAACCTCTCCTTGGTCTGGCGGGGTATGGCGCTTCGCGTCCCCTGCCCGGCATTCCAGAAGACGACGCTCAGCACAGACGGATCGAGACCCGCTTCCTGCTTGCCGGCCAGCGTGAGAATCTCACGGGCAGGATTCAGCGATTGGATGATCTTCTTGCTGACCTGCGAAGCCTGGCGGCGCCCAAGCCATGAGCACTCTCGCAGATGAGCTCGACAGGCTGCGCGATGTCGTGGCGATGCTGCCGACGCGACGGGTCCTTCCTGCCAACCAGATACGGCCAACCCGCCGGGTTCTAGAGCGGATCCTGAAGGCGTTGGACGTCGTGCCAGCCTTGCCGGAGGCACGTCTGAAGCAGGTGAAGCGCGACATCATCGCCGCGCAACAGAATCATACCGATCTTTCGACATTGCCGGCTCGCCTGCTCCGGGATGCAGTCTGGCTTCTTTGGCCCGACTCATCCGATGGCGTGAACAGGGCGCTGCTCCGCCGCGCCATTCTTGCCCATGTCGGCACCAGGAAATCGATGCTGCGACGCCTGATCGACGTCTGGCTGCTGCAGTTCTCCCGTGAAGACGACAGCTTTGTCGATATCGGCCGGCACATCGACCACCATCTCGCTGCAGGTCACAGCGGAATGCTGGGACTCTGGAAGGAGAGTCACCGAGCGTACGATCTCTTCAACGCGACGCGGGGGCCGGATCAACTGGCCTCGAGGATCCTCGCGGAAACACAGGCACATACGCTGGCAGCCTGCAGGTTGGACAATCCGGCACGCGCCACCAGCGGCTACCTCCGGGCCGTTCATTTCGCGCTGTCGGCAAGATTGGCGAAAGTGCTCGCCTCGGAACAAGGAACGGACGTGCTCGCGCGCGCGATCCGGTTCTATGTTCCTGAAACACGCCTGAGATTCGACGAGAAGGAGCCGAATGGCGCCATGGCCGACGCCATGGTGAGCCCCTGGATCAAGACGCAGCGTCAACCGTCGGACCGGCTTCGGTCAGAGGTGCTCGCACACCTGCGCCAGCATCTGGGCGATCCCCGCGTCGATGCCCGACAACGCTGGGGAGGCGCTTCCACCGAGACACGTCAGGCGGTCAGAGGGTGGCTTTCCAAGCTCTCGCTCGATGCCTTCTTCGACGTCGTAGGCCAGTTCGCCGGGAACACCGGCATGGGCCACCAATGGCAGGCACGAAAGGCCTTCTGGGCTACCTGCCTGCGGAAGAACTTCATCCAGGACAGCTGGCTCGTCCTGGGCGACAACGTGGCCCGAGCCGTGGCCCACAATCACGAGCTGCGCGGCAGCCACGGCCGTCTGGCCGACGGCAACGCAAATCACTCCGTCCTCTTGATGCGGGTTGGCCAGCTCACGTTCGCCGAGTGGAGCCACAGCGGAAAGCTGCGCGCGTGGCCCGTGGACTGGAAAAACGCACCCACTCTCTTTCGCCCACGCTATCGCCGGATCGAGCTGACGGAATCCGGCTTGCAGTTTCCCCCGCCGGAAGAACGACCGGATCTCCCCCTGACAAGCAGCGACGGGGTGAGCCACGTAGCAGGCGTATGGCAAGGACGCGTTGCCAGTCTCCTCCGCAGGAAAGAGGGGCTGCGCATCCTTCCAAGCGAATGGCACGTGCGATGAAGGCGACCTTGTCGTTCCTGCCGACGGCCTCCGGCACCGAGTTTAGGTTGCTGGGCGATGGCGTCGCGACGCCTGTCGATTCCTGGGCCGTTGCCGCACCAACCACCTTGTTGCCCGCCGTCGATCTTCTCAATCGTCTGGTTGCCGAGGATTGCGCGCTCGCTGAAGGCGATCTGGTGCTGGTCGAGCATTCAGCCATTGCGGCCCTCTCGGCGGCCGAGGCGGCAGCCCTCGCCCTGCCTCCCCTGTCGGCGGCGATCGCGCGGGTCGATACGTTGGGTATCGTCACCAACCCGGCATTCTCGGCGACCCTTCAATGGCGGCGGGCGACAGGCCAGGCGCTGGTGGGTGCGGAGCGCATTGGCGCCTGGCTCAAGGTCGGCGACGGTCTCGGCCGGCTTTCGTCGGCGCTCTTCGCCATCGCCGAAGCGGTCGACGGTATCGTCGGCGCCGGCGCGGATCCCGCCACCCGTCTGCTGGCCGTCGGCCAGCTTCGGGAACTGTTGCCTGCCGCTGCCCGGGAGGGTGCCGCGATGATGGGCGGCCTCCTTCCTTCTGTCGAGATTGTCCAGGCCGATGCCTTCTCCCTCGATCTCGTCGGCGAGGGTGCGGCCATGCGTCTCGTGCCGATCCTGCATCGTGCAGGACAGGTCGATCCGATCCTGCCCGCGGATCTGCAAGCGGCATTCGGGGATGACCAGTTCAACCGGTTCTCCGAGGCCCGTGCGGTCTACACGCTGCCCGGTGGCCGCTTCGTCGTTCTGACGCCGACCCTACGGCGCGCCCTGAACGAGGTACGGAAGCGTCAGTCCGCGACCTCTTCGGCAAAACGCGCACTGATGGCGGCGCCTCGGGCGGCGCTGCGCGCCGCGCTCGACGGCGCGGACGATCCGACCCTTGTCGATCAGCTCGATTCGGTCTTCGTGGAAACGCCTGCCTACTCGGATCGCGTGACGGGGCTGGGCATCTGGACGCCGCGTGTCGTTCCCTGGATCCAGAGGGTTGGAACGGACTGGTTTGGGCCCGATGCACCGGCCGGCCGCGAAGCGCCGGGTGGCCTGGTGATCGGCGACCGGCGGCTCGATCTCGATCCGGCGCAGGCCGAAAGCCTTCGTGAGCAGGTCGAGAGTGCGATCGGGCGCGGCGAGCCGGCTACAATCTGGACGCCCGATGGCGAGCCGCCGATCGTCGTGCCCGCCAGCGAAGAAACCCGACGCGCGCTCACGGAGTTGTCCAACCAGCGAGTCGCCGCCCGGCCGAAAGCGAAGGAGGAATCTCCCAAGCCCGAAGCGAAGCCGGTCGAAAGCCTGCTCATCCTGACCAATGAAGGGGAGGTCGAATACAATCAGGATTTCGTTCCCCGCGATGGCCCGGTCGCTGGCCTGCCGCGCATGCTCGCGACAAGTCCCAAGCCGCACCAGAGTGACGGCATCCAATGGTTGCAGCAATGCTGGCTGGCCGGGCGTCCCGGCATCCTGCTCGCCGACGACATGGGGCTCGGAAAGACCCTGCAGGGTCTCGCGTTCCTGGCCTGGCTGCGCGAGGGCATGATTGCCGGAACGATCCCGCATGCGCCGTTGCTGATCGTCGCCCCCACGGGTCTGCTGGCCAACTGGCAGGCCGAGCACGGCAGGCATCTCGAAGGCAGCGGCCTCGGCAACTGCGTCATGGCCTACGGTGCGAGCCTGCGCTCGCTCCTCACCTCGACGCCCGACGGCGTTCCCGCCCTGAATCGGACGCGGCTTCGCGAGGCCGACTGGGTGCTCACGACCTACGAGACGTTGCGCGACTACGACCGTGACTTCGGCGCCGTGCGGTTCGCCGTGCTGCTCGCGGATGAAGCCCAGAAGGTCAAGACGCCGGGCGCGCGCGTCACCGATGCCCTTAAGGGCATGAACGCGGACTTCCGCATCGCCCTCACGGGCACGCCCGTCGAGAACCGGCTCGCCGATCTGTGGTGCATCGTCGACGGCGTCCACTCGGGCTGGCTGGGCGACCTCAAGGCCTTCAGTCGCCGCTACGAAGCCGAAGCGGACCACGAACGCCTCCGAGGCCTCAAATCGCTTCTCGAAGGCTCATTCGGGGGAGCGCCCGCCCTGCTGCTGCGGCGCATGAAGGAGGACGAGCTGCCCGACCTGCCCAAGGCCGAGGCCCATATCGAGGAAGTGGCCATGCCCGAGGGCCAGGCGGCGGCCTATGAGGCCGTCATCGCCGGCGCCCGCGGGCAGGATCGCAAGGGTGCGGTGCTGGAAGCTCTCCAGAAGCTGCGTCTCGTCGCCCTCCATCCGAATCCGCAGATGAGCGGCAGCGATGTGGATTTCGTCGCGGCATCGGCACGGCTTCGCGTGTGCTTCGATGCGCTCGATCGTATCGCGGTAGACGGCGAGCGGGCCCTGATCTTTCTCGACAGCATCGAGATACAGTCTCGCCTCGCCGGCCTCATCCAACGCCGGTACAAGCTCGCCGCTCCTCCCGCGATTATCAATGGCGAGGTTGCAGGCCACCGTCGCCAGCAGCGTGTCGACCGGTTCCAGGCGGCGCCGGATGGCTTTGATGCCATGATCCTGTCGCCGCGGGCCGGCGGCGTCGGCCTCACCCTTACCCGTGCCAACCATGTCATTCACCTGGCGCGCTGGTGGAATCCCGCGGTTGAGGACCAATGCACCGGCCGCGCCCTGCGCATCGGTCAGTCGAAGACGGTCCATGTGTACATTCCAATCGGCGTGCTGGCCAACGGTCGGCGCTCGTTCGATCAGAACCTGCACGACCTGCTGGATCGCAAGCGGCGCCTGATGCGCGATGCGCTGCTGCCGGGCGGCTTCAATGACGACGATCAGCGCCAACTACTCGAGGCCACGACGAACTAGGACGACCGCTTCGGGGGACTGAAAAGGCAGCCCAAGACAAGAGTGATCTCTTCGAGTTCATGTTCAACCGCGTCAAGGATATCTGCGTCAGGCAGCCAGCGACATAGCTCCGTTTTTCGAACCGTGAGGCCGTGGCGGAGCAGTCACCGCAGTTCAGGGAAGGAAGCCCATGATCAGGTTCATATCCTACAAGAGCCAGGCGAAGGCCAAGAAGGCGGCGAACGGCATGCCGTTCCTGCGGATCGGCGATCGTTATCTCGCCGCGCCGAATGCGCCAGGGCGGGCTTTCAGGAGCCAGAAGCTGCTCGTTCTCTATTATCCGAGCGGGCGCGTCTTCAAGTCGATCAACATGTCCGCTGCGATGAAGAAACGCGGTCGGACACGTGAGCTGCGGACCGAGTTGGTGCGCCGCCTTCTGCGCAAGCCAGGCGGAACAACGCGGGCGGAAGTCATCCAGCGGACCGGCTGGGCCTCCGTGTCCATGCAGGCGGCCGCACGAAGTGCCGGGCTTACGCTAAAGGTCGAGGGGACAAATCCGAAGCGGTACTCCGGCGTCAACAAGTAGGTACGATCTACGGTTTCTACTCGGGCAGACCGAAATTGTAGTTCGTCAGGAACTCCAGCACCCGATCGAAGGACACAGTATTCTCACTCATTTCGTCGCTCAAAATCGACGTGGCCCCTCGCCACATCTCGGCAAGCTGCCTTAGCGCCGAAGTGGAGTGCTGGCTCGTACCGACGACATTCCACCACTTGTCGAAAAGCTCGTCGGTCAGCGCCGACGAACGAAACTCCGGGAAGACCGCATCCTTGAACGCTGGTATGTGGCCGTACCTTGCTTCGATCCATTGCAGGTAGTCACGGTTGGCGGGCGATATGTCAGGCTTAGCTTTTTCTGCCTCGTAGGCCACGCGTATTTCGCAGCCAGCCCGAGCGAAGTAATTGTCGCCGAAAGCCTCGATATAAGCCGCCTCGCGTCCCCAGTCCTTGGTCTCCGGTCCATCCGCCACGATCAGGTGTCGCGCGATGTCCTTGATCGTGTCGTCGCCGCTGTTTGGAATGACAAATGACGGAATGACATTGAACAGGGTCGGAAGCGATCGCGCCGCAAGGGCCTGTGTAATCACACCCGCAGTCTCGAATATCTCACTATACGTTACCCGCTCTCCCTCGGCAGGCCCGGCATAGTACGTTCGCCCACCGAGCATATGCAGCCAACGATAAAATAGCCGCCGCCGGCCATTCATTATCCGCTCGCCAAGACAATAGAGCGTCGGCCCGTTGGGATTGAGAATCCCCCAGGACAGGAAAATCTGCCCCTCGCCGTCGAACCACTCTTCGACGACTTCATCGATCTCATCGCCAAGAGCTGGCACCGACAGCGAAGACTGCTGGATACCGGCAGGCCGATGTCGATCATTTACGTGGGCCACCTCGCTCGGATCGGTAATCGGCGTCAAACCCCAGGCAGAGAGAACGAGAGGCATGATTCGCGGCGGCGGCTCGGTCCTCTCCAACGCATACAGCCGCGGCGCAATCTGTTTGGTGTACTCCGCGACAGAAATTGGCTGGGCTCGCTCACGGCTGCGCGCCTGATGTTCCGGAGCAGGGTTTTTCGGAATGGGGAAGTCTCTCGAGCCGGTAAAGACCAGATCCATGGTGTTGCTGCGTTTCTGCAATACCAATCCGGCTGCCACGTTGCCGAAAAGACCATCTTCCACGCTGCCATCCATTCCTTCCAGCCAATCGATCTCGAACTCTATGGTAGCGGCATGCAGTAGATTGGTGCAGCAGTTGATTGCAGTATTCACCTCTTCATTCGTGAGGGCATCCTTCACCGGCCCGAGGAGCTTGCATACCCGCCGGTCGCCGAGATGCAGCAGGCCGCCGAAAGCGGCTCCTGTATTGCGCAGGCGGCCGCTTTCGATCAGGCCGACAATGTCTTTCGGCCGGCTCATCGGGTCGTCGCCGGTTAGCGGACCGAGGCTCACATAGTCGATCACGGCAGATGCAACGATCCGCGGGGAAGTCTCGTCTGCAATGAATGGCAGCAGGGCATTCACGCTGACAAAGTCGACTGCCTCCATGAGCTGCTCGACCAGCCGGTACAAATGCCAGCGTGTGTCCTCGGCAAGACCGGCAAGCGCTCTCTCCCGGTAGAGCTCCGCCAACGGCCCGATCATTGCAGAATCATTTAAAACGCCGTAGCGAACGATCTCGCAAAGCACAATGTCACCCAGGTTGGCCTGCAACATGTCGCTGCGCCGACCAACGTCCTCGATGAGCGCGACCTCCATGAATTTTGGAAGATCGGCCTCAAAGAGAAGCGGTTCAGGATCTGGCATGTTCAGGCTCCTGAGCAAGCCGCAAGCCTCCTGGCCCGGCGGTCCAGGAGGCGCGGTCGATCGTCATGCCGTCGGCCCACCCGCGTCGCGAGTCGTCAGATCGAACACCATGTCGGTCACGAATCGTTTGAACGACGGATTCTCGACGAACTGCTTGTAGACCTGCGTGTCGTCCTTCAGGAGATGCTGCATCACCCTGCCCAACGCCGCGTCGTGGGCCAGACGCGCGGTGTGCGGCGTGTTCTCCTTGGCGTTCCGATAGGCCATGTCGGCGGCAACCTGCGGCGCGATGTCTTCACGAATACGTTTGGCGACGCGATCGGTATCGGTGAACAGCGAGCCGAAATTCTCGTTGAACGTCTTGAGGATATTGCTCAACCGGTCGAGTTCGGGTTCGTTCTTGCGCCCACCTGCGTCCGTCGGCACGGGCTCGATTTCCGCGTCCTCGTCCGCCAGCGCGATTTTCAGCACGGCCTTCTTCTCGACGCGGTAGCTGTCCATGTCGATGGCTTCGAGGATGCCCTTGGCGAGATCCTCTTCCTGCGGGGCCGGCAACTTGGGCGTCAGCAAATTGAGCAGGATCGACAGCTTCTCCCATTCCGCGTTGCTGTAGTGCGCATTCCGGCTGATTGCGACCACCTGTTCCGATTGATTGCGACCACCGATTCCGATTGATCGCGACCACCTGTTCCGATCGATTGCGACCAGGCAGTGGGCGGGTGTGAGTGGCG
>CANIRG010000028.1 GCA_947469635.1 Rhodospirillales bacterium
AATGTCTTGGGTACAAGACCCCCGCTGAGGTACTTCTTCCTAAACTGTTGCACTTCAAACGTGAATCCACACCCTCGCCTGTCACGTGATGGGGCCGAGGACGCAGGCGCTGCCGGGCAATGTCGGGCCCGACCTGTCGGAAATCGCCACGCTGGGCCGCACCGACCAATGGCTGTTCAACTACGTGTTCGATCCGCGCGTCTACAATCCGCAATCGGTCATGCCGCCCTGGGGCAAGCACGGCTTCTACAACGAGGCCGAGATCCGCGACATCGTTGCATTTCTCAAGACGCTGAAGACGCCGGCGAAATTCGCCGACCCGCTGGACGATCCCGCCAAGCGGCCGATGCCGATAGAGGATCGGGACGCGCTCGATCCCTTCGTCAATCCGGCGGCCGACCGCATCGAAATCGGTGCGGCGCTGTTCAAGCAGCCCGGCGCCAACGGCCAGGCCTGCGTCTCCTGCCATGCGACGCCGGCCGCGAGCTTCAAGCGCTGGGCCGTCGAGATGCCGAAATGGGAGGCGCGCCTGACCAAGGTGCTGGGCGTCGAGGAGTTCATAGCCCGCCACGCCAAGGCCACGACCGGCGCCGACGTCCCGATGCAATCCCCAGGCAACAACGACCTGTCGATCTATCTCCACAGCCTCGCCAACGGCGAGACGATCAAGGTCGATCTCTCTAGCCCGGAAATGAAGGCCGCCTACGAGCGCGGCGTGAAGCTCTCAGAGCTCAAGGTCGGGCAGTTCGACTTCGCCTGCATCGATTGCCACCAGCAGGCCGCCAACAAATGGATCCGCGGCCAGTGGCTGGGCGAGCCCAAGGGCCAGTTCGACCATTTCCCGCTGTGGCGCACCAGCCGCAACCAGATCTGGGACATCCGCAAGCGCTTCCAATGGTGCAATGTCCAGGTGCGCGCCAACGAGCTGCCGCCGGATGCGGTTGAATATGGCGAGCTGGAGCTCTATCTGCGCAAGATGAACGAGGGGCTGGTGCTCACCGCTCCGAACATCCGGCACTGAGGGACATGAGGATGATCACTGGAACACTTACACGCCGCACCGCACTGGCCGCCATCGCGGCGGTGATGGTGGCGCGCGAGGCGTCGGCGACGCCCGACAGCACGCGCGAGTGGTTGGCCAGCCTTGCCAAGGGCACGCCCAAGGAAGGCAAGGTCTCGCTGAAGGCGCCAGAGATCGCCGAGAACGGCAATTCCGTGCCGGTCACCGTCTCGGTCGAGAGCGAGATGAGCGACAAATCCTACGTGAAGACGCTCTACGTTGCGGCCGACGGCAATCCCAATCCCGGCGTCGCCATCTACGAGTTCACGCCGCTCAGCGGCAAGGCGGAGGTCCAGCTGCGCGTGCGGCTTGCCCAGACGCAAAAGCTGGTCGCCGTCGCGGAGATGAACGACGGCACGCTGTTCATGGCCTCGCGCGAGGTCAAGGTCACCATCGGCGGCTGCGGCGGTTGAGGAGATAATCATGGCTGACGACATCAAGCCGCGCATTCGCGTCGCCAACACCGCCAAGAAGGGCGAGCTGGTCGAGGTCAAGACGCTGGTCACCCATCCGATGGAATCGGGCCAGCGCAAGGACGATTCAGGCAAGCTGGTGCCGCGCCTGATCGTGAACTCGCTTGCCGTCACCTACAACGGCAAGCCGGTGATGAACCTCAAGATCGAGCCCGCCATCTCGGCCAACCCCTATCTGTCATTCTTCGTGAAGGTGGAGGAGAGCGGCACGCTCAAGCTCACCTGGACCGACGACGAGAAGAACAGCTGGACCGCCGAGAGCAAGATCGAGGTGACGTGAGCCTCGGCCGCCGCGCGCTGCTGCAGGTCGCCTCGGCGACGGCAGCGCTCGGGGTGGCCGGATCGGGCCGGGCGCAGGCTCGCACGCCGACACAGGCCGAGCTGCTGGCCTTCAAGCCGGTGGGCCAGCTGACGCTGCTCAACTTCACCGACCTGCACGCCCAGCTCGTGCCGCTCCATTTTCGCGAGCCCTCGGTCAATATCGGCGTCGGCGAGGCCAGGGGCCTGCCGCCGCATCTGGTCGGCGAGCAATTGCTGGCCGCCTTCAAGCTCGGCCGCGGCGGCTACGACGCCTATGCGCTCGCCTCAACCGATTTCGAATCGCTCGCCCGCGCCTACGGGCGGGTGGGCGGCCTCGACCGCATGGCGACGCTGGTCAAGGCCGTGCGCGCCGAGCGGCCGGGCCGCGTGCTGCTGCTCGACGGCGGCGACACCTGGCAGGGCAGCTACACCGCGCTCGCGACCAAGGGCGCCGACATGGTGCGCGTAATGAAAGCGCTCGGCGTCGATGCCATGACGGCGCATTGGGAGTTCACCTACGGCGCCAGGCGCGTCGAGGAGCTGGTCGCGACGCTGGGTTTCCCCTTTCTCGCCGGCAATGTGAAGGACGCGACCTGGGGCGATGCGGTGTTCAAGCCCTCGGCGATCTTCGAGCGCGGCGGCCTGCGTGTCGGCGTGATCGGCCAAGCCTTTCCCTACACGCCGGTCGCCAACCCGCGATACATGATCCCCGACTGGTCGTTCGGCATCGAGGAGGAGAAGCTCGCGGCCAACGTCGCCGCGCTGCGCGCCGAAGGCGTCGATCTCGTGGTGCTGCTGAGCCACAACGGCTTCGACGTCGACCGCAAGCTCGCCCGGCGCGTGAAGGGCATCGACGTCATCCTCACCGGCCACACGCACGATGCGCTGCCCGAGGCCGTGAAGGTCGGCGAGACGCTATTGGTGGCGGCCGGCAGCCACGGCAAGTTCCTGGCGCGGCTCGACCTCGAGGTGAGCGGCAAGCGGATCGTCGATTATGCCTTCCGGCTGATCCCGGTGCTGGCCGAGTCGATCCAGCCCGATCCCGAGATGGCGGCCCTCGTGCGCGACATCCGTGCGCCGCATGAGGCGGTGCTGGGCAAGGTCCTGGGCCGCACCGAGTCGCTGCTCTACCGTCGCGGCAACTTCAACGGCACGTTCGACGATCTCATCTGCCAGGCCCTGATCGCCGAGCGCGATGCTGAGATCGCCCTGTCACCCGGCTTCCGCTGGGGGGCGAGCCTGCTGCCCGGCGAGGAGATCCGCGCCGAGGAGGTCTTCAACCAGACGGCCATCACCTATCCCGCAGCCTACCGCACCGAGATGACCGGCGCCTATCTCAAGGAGGTGCTGGAGGATGTGGCCGACAACCTGTTCAACCCCGACCCCTACTACCAGCAGGGCGGCGAAATGGTACGGGCCGGCGGCCTCGCCTACACGATCGGCGTCGGCCACCCGGCGGGCCGGCGCATTTCCGACCTCACGCTGCTGCGCACCGGCGAGAAGATAGATGCCGCCAGGAAATATACGGTGAGCGGCTGGGCGTCCGTGAACGAGGCCACGGAAGGGCCGCCCGTCTACGATGTCGTCTCGAAATATGTCGAGCGTATCAAGACCGTGCGCATCGAGCCCAATCGCCACGTCACGGTACGCGACTAGGAGGAAATCATGTTTGCACGTCTGGCTTTTATCTTCGTCCTTGCCCTCGCCTTGCCGTCACTCGCCGCCGACAAGGTCCATCGCCTCGCGCTGCAGATCAGCGACGATACGCCAGACAAGATGACGGCGGTGCTGAACGTCGCGGCCAACGTCTCGCGCCACTATTCCGAGCGCGGTGAGGAGATCGAGATCCGCATCGTCGCCTTCAACGCCGGTCTCAACATGCTGCGCACCGACAAGTCGCCGGTGCTGGCACGGCTGAAGTCGGTGAGCGAGAGCCTGCCCAACGTCGCCTTCGAAGCTTGCGGCAACACCCGCGATACGATGGCCCGCAACGAAGGCAAGAAGCCGGAGGAGATCCCGCTCCTTCCCAATGCCAAGATCGTGCAGGCGGGAGTCGTGTCGCTGATCGAGCTCAGCGAAAAGGGTTGGACGATCGTGCGGCCCTAGATCGACGCATTGTCGGGCGCGCGCGCGTAGGCGATCGAGCCCAGCGCCACGCCGACGGCCAGCGTGCCGAACACCCAGCGGTAGGCCGTGTCTCCGGCCCCGAACGCTTCGACGATATAGCCGGTCCCGGCCGGCAGCACGGCGAGCCCCAGGCATTGCGCCATGTTGACGGCGGTGACGCCGCGTCCCGCCAACCGATCGGGGAACAGCGAGCGGCCCTGCGCCACGATCACAGTGCCGTAGGCGCAGAAGAAGCAAAAGGCGACCAGCATGCCGATCGCGAGCCACAGCGGCGGATCGCGGACGAGTGCCATCGCGATCAGCAGCATCATCGAGATCGCCGCACCCCCGAACACCACCTTCTTGCGCGAGCGCAGCACCCGGTCCATCGGCCCGTAGGCCAGGATGCCCAGGATCTGCGCCACGCCCATGATCAGCAGCACGTTGCCGCGCGCCACGCCGTCGAGCTTGTGGACGTCGTGGAGATAGGGGCCGCCCCACACGCCCAGCACTGTGAGCATGGTGGCGTAGGCGAAGAAATGCATGGAGAGCACGGGGAAGAGGCCAGGCGTGCGCCACACCTCCGCCAGGCCGTGGAAGACTTCGGCGAGCGACTCCTTGGGCCTTTCGACGTGCCGGGTTTGCGGCGGCCGGTCGCGCACGATGGCGTAGAAGAGCGCGGCGACGAGGAGCGTGACGACCGCTAATCCCAGAAAGCCGTTGCGCCAGCCGGCGGTGGCCGCGATCCAGGCGAGCGGCGTGGCCGCAGCCAACGTGCCGATGTTTGATGCGGCGAACACCCACGAGAGCGCCGTGGCGAGCCGTGCCGGCTCAAACCAGCGCGAGCACAGGAACACCACCGACATGAAGGAGGCGGCGCAGCCCACACCGACGAGGAGGCGGCCGCCGATCAGGCTGGCGGCGTCGCTGGCATTGGCGATCCACACCGAGCCCGCGGCCGCGAGCAGCGACAGCACCGCCACCGTGCGACGCGCGCCGAAGCGGTCGAACCACAGGCCGACGGGGATCTGCACCGCGAACAGCGCGAAGAAGAAAGCGCTGCCCGCCCATCCCAGTTGGCGCGCCGACAGATGCAGGTCGCGCGCCAGCTCCGGCGCGATCACCGAGTTGGAGACGCGGTAAAACTGGCTGAGGCAGGTGACGGCAGTCAGCAGCAGAAGCAGTGGTGCTTTCGATGGCATTGGGATTTCAGGTACCACGAGAGAATCGTGGCGTCCTTCGGCGTGGACCGAAGCATTGATTTGCCGGGTCGCTCATTGGAGCGCGCCACTCCAGTGGCGCAATCATGCTCATACGGACCGCGAGCTTCCAGCTCGCTCATGATCCATGAGGCGAGCTGGAAGCTCGCGGCCCGGAAGACATGAGCGCCACTGGAGTGGCGCGCTCCAATGACGGCCCGGCGATCCGATGGGTCAGTCTGGAACGTGAGTGGAAATCCGCGAGACGATGACAGCATCCCGCACGAGGGCAGCGGCATAGGCGAGAGCTTGGCGAACATCCTCCCGTTCCAGGTCCGGGAACTCCCTCAGAACATCGTCGAATGTCGCCTCATCGGCGATATGGGACACGATCACCGACACGGGGATGCGCATTCCGCGAATGTAGGCACGGCCGGCCATGATCTGAGGGTCGAAGGTGATGCGGTCGAACATGAGGCTATTCTACTCAGTCCCCAATAGGTGGCCAACGGCCGGCCAAGGCGTATGATCCCTTCATGACCAAGACCCTCGGCGTTATCACCGTCGGCCAGGCGCCGCGGGACGACATCTCCTCCCTCTTTGCCCAGCATGCGCCGCCGGGCACCAGGGTGATCCTCCGTGGTGCGCTCGACGGGCTTTCGGATGCCGAGGTCGATGCACTCGTGCCGGAAAGCGGGAGCGACACGCTCTATACCCGCCTGCGCGGTGGCCGCGACGTGAAGATCTCCAAGAAGGCGGTGATCGCCCGTTCGCCCGAAGCGCTCGCCAAGCTGCGCGACGATGGCTGTGACGTGCTGGTCTATGCCTGCACCGGTGATTTTCCGTCGATGCCGGGCGACGAAAGCGTGCTGTTCCCGTCGCGCGTGCTGAGCGGGCTCGCGTCGGGCCTGTTGCAGCAGGGGCGCCTCGGGCTGCTGATCCCGCTGGCCGAGCAGGGCGAGAAGCTCGCGTCCAAATGGTCCCGCCTCGGTGTCGAGGTGGTGGTCGAGGCGCTGGCGCCGAGCGCCGGCGAGCAGGAGGCCGACGCTGCGGCCCGGCGGCTGGCGGCAAAGAAGCCCGACCTCGTGGCCATGGATTGCATGAGCTATTCGCCCATGACCAAGGCCTGGGTGAAGCCCGGCCTCGGCGTGCCGACGCTGCTGGCCATCACCGCCACCGGCCGCGTGCTGCGCGAGCTGCTGGATTGATGCGGACCCAGGTCTGCATCGTGGGCGGCGGTCCCGCCGGCATGATGCTGGGCTTCCTGCTGGCGCGCGGCGGCGTCGAGGCGGTCGTGCTGGAGAAGCACGGCGACTTCCTGCGCGACTTCCGCGGCGACACGATCCATCCCTCGACGCTCGAGGTGATGGGTGAGCTCGGCTTGCTCGACGCGTTCCTGAAGCTGCCGCACCACAGGATCGACCGCTTCATCGCCCAGTTCGGCGAGCGGCGTCTGGCGATCGCGGACCTCACGCACCTGCCGGTGCGCTGTCCCTACATCGCCATGATGCCGCAATGGGACTTCCTCGATTTCCTCGCAGACCATGGCAGGGCGTTGCCCGGCTTCACGCTCCTGATGCGCGGCGAAGCGCATGGGCTGATCGAGGACAACGGCCGCGTGGTCGGTGTACGCGCGAGGGTCGACGGTGAGGAGCGGGAGATTCGCGCCCAGCTGGTCGTCGGCGCCGACGGCCGCCATTCGATGGTGCGCGAAAAGATCGGCTTCAAGGTCAACGAAATCGGCGCCCCCATGGACGTGATGTGGTTCCAGCTCTCGCATCGGCCGAGCGACGAATCGGCCGTGATGGGCCGCATCGACAGCGGCAGCATGTTCGTCATGCTCGACCGTGGCGACTACTGGCAATGTGCCTATGTCATTCCCAAAGGCTCGGCCGAGGCGGTGCGGGCCGGTGGCATCGAGAAGGTGCGGGCGCTCATCGTGCGGCTGATGCCCTTCCTGGCCGACCGCGTCGGCGAGCTGAAAAGCATCGACGACCTGAAGCTCCTGACGGTCGGCGTCGACCGCTTGGAGACATGGTGGCGACCCGGCGTGCTCTGCATCGGCGATGCCGCGCACACCATGTCGCCGATCGGTGGTGTCGGCATCAATCTCGCCATCCAGGACGCGATCGCTGCGTCAAACATTCTGACGGCCCCTCTGCGCGCAGGACGTCTCGCCGATTCGGATCTCGCTGCGGTGCAGGCCCGCCGCCTCTTCCCGGCGCGCGCCACGCAGGCGGCACAGGTGTTCATCCAGAACCGCGTCATCGCGCCCGCGCTGCTGGGCAAGGGGCCAGTCGCGGCGCCCTGGCCTGCCGTGATGCTCGACCGCTTTCCGCTGCTGCGACGTCTGCCCGCCCGGCTGCTTGCAATGGGCGTGCGGCCGGAACACATCCAGACCCGCCCAGCCTGACGCTCGGTCCGCCGGCCGACCGATTGATTCAGATCAAGGCCGCCCGGTGCGGATCGAGCCATCGTCCGTCGAAACCGACGGTGGTGAGGATGATGAGACATTTCATGGCATTGGCTTTGGTGCTGCTGCCGCTGGCGGCGGCCGCGCAGGGTCCCGAGGTTGGACGACCATTCGCCGAGCGGTGGTGCATGGCCTGTCATGTCGTCGAGCGTGTGCCGCCCGCCGCGACAGCCGACGGAGTGCCGAGCTTTCCGGTGATCGCCGCCAGGCAGACGACGACGCAGCAGTCGCTCGATGCATTCCTCTCGACCGGGCATACTCGCATGCCGGACTTCTCGCTCAGCCGTTACGAGCGCAATGCGCTCATCTCCTACATCCTCAGCCTGCGCTAGCGCTGCGCCGACACCAGGAGGAAGGGTGGCCGCTGGCGCTCGCTGGCCCATTCCGGATGGGCCGCGATCTGCTCCGGCGTCGGTCCCCATTCCTCGACGTGCCGCAACGTGTAAGCCGCCGCGATCAGAAGGTTGAGATAGGTGCTGATCGTGCGGTGCTGCTTGATCACGCCCTTGGCCAGCCAGTCCGTCGAGCGCGGCCCTTCGTCGAGGTAGCGGTCGAGCGGCCAGGTGTCGCCGACCCATTTTGGATCGGAAGGCGCGGTGTAGATCGGGTGCTCGACCGAGAAGATGAAGCTGCCACCTGGAACCAGCGCGCGGCGAATCTGGCCAAACAGTCGCGGCAGGCCTTCGATGTAGTGGAAGGTGAGCGAGCTGTAGACGAGGTCGAAGGAAGCGGGCTGGAGTTCGAGCGTTTCGAGGTCCTTGCGCGCATAGGAGATTGTGGCGTCCGTCGTCGTCGTGCGCGCTCGCTCCAACATCTTCTCGGAGACATCGTACCCAACCACCTCGGCCGCTCCCGCCTCGCGCACGTAACGGCAGAACCAGCCGAAGCCGCAGCCGAGATCGAGCACGCGCTTGCCTTTTAGGTTGGGCAGCAGCGCGCGCAATACAGGCCACTCCGCGGCGCCCGCCAGCCCCTCGACCGAACGGCCGAGCTTGCTGTAGCCCGCGAAGAAGCCTTCGTCGTCGTAGACGTTCTGCGTCATTTCACGCTGGCGGCGGCCTTCGACTGGCGCACGGCGAGCGCCAGCGCGACGCCGAGATCGGCGAGCAGCTTGCCGGTCGGCTCGTCGGTGAGCTTGCCGTCGGTGAAGCGGTTCTGGGCCTGGCCGATCATGACCTCGGGCTTGTTCAGCGGCCGGCCGTCGAGAAACACCAGCGTCTGGCGGAGCTGGTATTGAGCGCGCGCCGTGCCGAGGATGCCGCCCGAGGCGCCGAACAGCGCGATCGGCTTGGCCGCGAAAGGCTGCGGTGTCATGCGCGACAGCCAGTCGATGGCGTTCTTCAGCACGCCCGAGATGCCGTAGTTGTATTCGGGGGTCACCAGCACGATGCCGTCGGAGTCGAGCATGGTCTTCTGCGCCGCCTGGACCTTGTCGGGGAATCCCTTGGCCTGGACGTCGGCGTCGTAGAGCGGCCAATCGCCGATT
Organism: Rhodospirillales bacterium; assembly: GCA_947469635.1. Classification (GTDB taxonomy): domain Bacteria; phylum Pseudomonadota; class Alphaproteobacteria; order Reyranellales; family Reyranellaceae; genus Reyranella. The sequence continues at coordinate 9,098 of CANIRG010000028.1, forward strand.
TCGATCGTCGAAAGCGACACGCCTGCGGGGAGGCGTTCGGTGAAGGCCTGCAGCGCCATGCGATTGAACGAGGCCTTGCGGAGGCTACCGCAGAAGGTGGCGAGTTTGATTGGCTCGGACATTGCCTGTTCCTTTGCGTAGGTTTCTTTGTCAGCCGTGAGACAGCGGGCTACATAGAAGCCGATAGGGGAATTGGCAAACACCATGCCTTTGCGCGACATCACACTGGACGACATCGAATCGCTGGCCGTCGGCGCCTGGGTTCTGGGCACGGGCGGCGGCGGCAGCCCCTACCTCGGCCTGCTGAACATGCGGGCGCTCTACAAGGAGGGCTACCAGGTCCAGCTCATGCCGGCCTCGGAGCTGGCCGACGACGACTGGATTGCCGCCGTCTCCAACATGGGCGCGCCGCTGGTGGGGCAGGAGCGCCTGACCGACAGCCGCACCATCGCTCGCGCCGTCGATCTGATGGAACGCCACACCGGCTACCGCTTCCGCGGAATCATGTCGCTGGAGATCGGCGGCGGCAATTCCATCCAGCCGCTGATGGCTGCCGCGCACCTCAAGCGCCCCGTGATCGATTCCGACATGATGGGCCGTGCCTATCCCGAGGCGCAGATGACCTCGGTCGCGGTCGGCGATCTCGAGCCCTGCCCGCTCACCACCGTCGACGTGCGCGGCATGGAGTCGGTGGTGCAGAAGGTGCCGACCTGGAAGTGGATGGAGCGCGTCAGCCGCAAGATCTGCGCCGAGTATGGCTCGATCGCATCGACCTGCAAGGCGCCGCGCACCGGCGCCGAGGTGAAGCAGTGGGGCATACACGGCACCACGACCAAGGCCATCAAGATCGGCCATGCCGTGCGCGAGGCGCAGCGCCGGCACGAGGATCCGATCGCGGCCATCCTGTCGGTCGAGCCGGGCAAGATGCTCTACAAGGGCAAGGTGATGGACGTCGAGCGTCGCGCCACGGAAGGCTTCCTGCGCGGCCGGACGCGGTTCGACGGCATGGACGAGTATCGCGGCTCTCAGCTCGAGATCAATTTCCAGAACGAATGGATCGTGGCCTGGCGGGACGGCCAGCCGCTCGCCATGTCGCCCGACCTGATCTGCGTGCTCGACTCGGTGTCGGGCGAGGCGGTGGGCAGCGAGACCATCCGCTACGGCCAGCGCGTCACGGTGATCGCGCTGCCCTCGCCGCCGGTCTTCCTCTCGCCCAAGGGCCTCCAGCACGTGGGCCCGCGCGCCTTCGGCTACGATATCGACTTCAAGAGCGTGTTTGCGTGAGGACCACCGCGTGAGCCTGCGCGACCTCTCCATCGACGACATCGAATCGCTGGCGCTCGGCGCGTGGATCCTGGGCACGGGCGGCGGCGGCAATCCCTACCTGCCGCTGCTCAACATGCGCGCCCTCTACAAGGAGGGCCATCGCATCCAGCTCATGGATGCCGCCGACCTTGCCGACGACGACTGGGTCGGCACCGTCGCCAACATGGGGGCACCGCTTGTGGGGCAGGAGCGGCTGATCGACAGCCTCACGCTCGCACGGGCCGTGTCGGTGATGGAGAGCCACATCGGCAAGCGCTTTGCCGCGCTGATGAGCATGGAGATCGGCGGCGCCAACGGCGTGCGGCCGCTGATGGCGGCGGCGCATCTCGGGCGCCCGATCGTCGACAGCGACACGATGGCCCGCGCCTATCCGGAATTGCAGATGACCTCGGTCGCGATCGGCGGCCTGTCGCCCTGTCCGGTCAGCATCGTCGATGTGCGCGGCTTCGAAAGCATCGTGCACGAGGTGCCGAGCTGGAAGTGGGCGGAACGGGTGGCGCGCAAGATCTGCACCGAATACGGCGCCTCCGCCGCAACCTGCCAGCCGTCGCGCACCGGGGCGGAGGTCAAGCAATGGTGCATCCACGGCACCGTGACCAAGGCGATGACGATCGGTGCCGCCGTTCGCGAGGCGCAGCGCCGGCATGACGATCCGATTGCCGCCCTCCTGGCGGTCGAGCCGGGCAAGCTTCTCTTCAAGGGCAAGGTGACGGACGTCCAGCGCCGGACTTCCGAGGGCTGGCTGCGCGGCGTGGTCCGATTCGATGGGCTCGACGGTTGGCGCGGCTCGCAGATGACCATCAACTTCCAGAACGAGTGGATCGTGTCGTTTCGCGACGGCGAGCCGCTCGCCATGACGCCCGACCTGATCTGCGTGCTCAACTCGGATACCGGCGAGGCGGTCGGCAGCGAGACGATTCGCTACGGCCAGCGGGTCACGACGATCGCGCTGCGGCCGCCCGAAATTTTCCTGTCGCCGAAGGGGCTCGCTCACGTCGGCCCGCGCGCCTTCGGCTACGACCTCGATTTCAGGAGCGTATTTTCATGAGACGCATCGGCATCGACGTAGGCGGCACCAACACCGACGCCGTCCTGATCGAAGAGGGCAAGGTCACCGGCGCGGTCAAGGCGCCGACCAGCGAGGATGTGACGACGGGCATCCTCGATTCGCTGAGGACGCTGGGCGCGACCGGCGTCCTGAAGGAGTCAACCGGTGCGCTGAAGCGCATCGACGGCGTGATGATCGGCACGACGCACTTCATCAACGCCGTGGTCCAGCGCCGGCATCTCACCAAGGTCGGCGCGCTGCGGCTCGGCATGCCGGCCTCGGCCTCGCTGCCGCCGTTCTGCGACTGGCCGGAGGATCTCGCCACCCTGGTGCGCGGCAGCGTGTGGATGGTCGAGGGCGGCCATGAATACGACGGACGTCTCTTCATGCCGCTCGACGAGGCGGCGGTGACGAAGGCCGCGCAGGAGATGAAGGCGGCCGGCCTCAAGGCGGTCGCCATCTCCTCGATCTTCTCGCCGCTCGATCCCAGCCATGAGCGGCGCGCGGCCGAACTGGTGACGGCGGTCATTCCCGATGCGGCGATCACCTGCTCGTCGGACCTCGGCCGCATCGGCTTGCTGGAGCGGGAGAATGCCGGCCTGCTGAATGCCGGCCTTGCCGATCTCGCGCGCGAGACCATCGCTGCTTTCGAGAAAGCGATCCGTGATTCCGGTATCGCCGCGCCGCTGTTCATCACCCAAAACGACGGCACGGTGGTCGAGGCGGCCCAGGCGCGGCGGCTGCCGGTCTACAGCTTCGCCTCGGGCGCCACCAATTCGATGCGCGGCGCGGCCTATCTGTCGGGGATGCAGGACGCCATGGTGATCGATGTCGGCGGCACCACGACCGACGTCGGCCAGCTCCGCAACGGGTTTCCGCGCGAGGCCAACTCGGTGGTCAAGGTGGGCGGCGTGCGCACGCTTTTCCGCATGCCCGATCTTCTTTCCATCGGTCTTGGCGGCGGCAGCCATGTCGTGCTCGATCCGTTGACGGTCGGACCGGTATCGGTTGGCTACCGCCTGCTGCGCGACGGCATCGCCTTCGGCGGCGCGCAGCTCACCACGACGGACGTTGCGGTCGCCATGGGCGTGCTCGATCTCGGCGACAAGGCGAAGGTCGCACACCTCGACAGGGCCACCTGCCTGAAAGTCTTTGCCGAGGCGGCGCGTCTCGCCGAGGAGGCGATCGACCGCATGAAGACCGAGGCGGGCGACGTGCCGCTGATCGCCGTCGGCGGGGGCGCCTTCCTGATCCCCGACAAGATGGCGGGCGTCTCCAAGGTGATCCATGTCCAGCATGGCGACTGCGCCAATGCGGTGGGCGCGGCCATCGCCCAGGTCTCGGGCGAGTGCGACCAGATCTTCAAGGACCTGACGCGCGTCGAGGCGATCTCGGCCGCGCAGGGCATCGCCAACGACCGCGCCGTGGCGGCCGGCGCCTCGCGCGCCTCGCTCACGACCATCGAAAGCGAAGACATGCCGCTCGCCTACCTGCCCGGCAACTCAGTGCGCGTGCGGGTCCGCGTCGTAGGCGACGTCGCGGCCGGCTGATGTTCGGCGACCTCGATTCGCAAGGGCTCGCGGCGCTCAGGTGCGAACCTGCGCGCTGGCTTCCGAGGGCGCTCGACATCGCGCGGACGCATGGGCTGCCCTCCGCCGATCCGCATGTGTTCGCGGGCGGCACCAACCTCGTCGTCGGATTGGGCGGCGAGATCGTCCTGAAGATTTTTCCGCCGCTGCTGCGACACCAGTTCGACGCCGAGCGTCTTTCGCTCCGCCTGCTGCAAGGTCAGTTGAGCGTCGAGGTGCCACGCATCGTCGCCGAGGGCGAGCTGGAGGATTGGCCCTACCTCGCAATGACCCGCGTGCAGGGCGCGACCGGGGAGGAGGTCTGGCCCACGCTCGACGATGCCGCGAAGGAACGGCTGATCGGTCGTATCGGCGAGGTGATCGCCGAGGTGCAGCGCGTCCCGCCCGGGGAGTTGGCGCAGCTCGAACCGCACTGGCAGCCGTTCATCGAGAAGCAGATCGCGGGATGCCGTGAGCATCATGAGCGCCTTGGCCTGCCGGCGAAGTTCCTTGCGGGGCTCGACGACTATGTCCGTGATGCCGCGCCGCTCATTCCGTGCCGGCCATCGTCGGTCATCCTCACCGGCGAATACATTCCCGAGAACTTCATCCTGAGGCAGGACACGTCGGGATGGCAGCTCGCTGGGCTGATCGACTTTGGCGATGTCATGACGGGCTGGGGTCCCTACGATGTCCTCGGGCCCGGCGTCTTCATGGCGGAGGGCCGGCCGGAACGAGTAAGGGCATTGCTGCGGGGCTTCGGCTACAGCGAGGCCGAACGGGACGAGACGCTGGCGCATCGGCTGTTCGCGCTTTGCCTGCTGCACAGATATAGCAATCCCCTGCGCCAGTTCCGCGTCGACGGCTGGCAACGGAAGGCCGGGACACTGCGGGAACTGGAAGGCCTGATCTGGCCGATGCGATTCTCAACGTAACGTGATCCGGCTTTACCCTTCGAGCGCCATTTCCCTGACAAGATGCGGGAGCAATGTGGGTCGGCATCATCCACTCGGAGGAACCAGCAATGAAGACCACCTTGATCGGCGCCAGCCTTGCAGTGACCGCTTTGTTCGCTATCGCACCGGCGTACGCGGAAGTGCAGAACTACACCGCCGTGCTCAATGCCGCGAGCGAAGTGCCGGCCAACGACAGCAAGGGCACCGGCACCCTGACCGCGACCTACGACACGGCGAGCAAGAAGCTCACCTACACGGTCACCTACAAGGATCTGTCTGGTCCGGCGACGATGGCGCACTTCCATGGTCCCTCCGACGCCAAGGCCAATGCCCCCGTCGTCGTGCCTGCGAAGGATGCGGGCACGAGCCCGATCAAGGGCGAGGTGACGCTGACCGATGCTCAGGCCGCCGACCTCACGGGTGGAAAGTGGTACTTCAACATCCACACCGACAAGCTCAAGCCCGGCGAAATCCGCGGCCAGGTCGCGAAGAAGTAGAACCCCCTTCGCCATCTGTACCGGAACGGCCGCTCCCCACGGGCGGCCGTTTCTTTTGGGCCTGTCTCAGGCCTCGCGTATCATCGTCTTGTCGGCCGCCTTGAAGAAGCGTCGGGCGTGCGCCAGCAACGCGCCATCCGTCGGATGGTCCATCGCCTCGACACCGGTAAGCTGGCTCTTCAGCCGCGGCGCGTGCTTCTCGATGTAGGCAACGAACTCGTTCTTGGCCGCGCCCGGACCCGTGACCAGCCATTCGGTGGCACCCGTCAACGCCTCGACGATCTCCTCGAAATAGGCCTTGTCGTCATGCGTATGGCCGGAGCCGACGATGCCGGCCTTTTGGTGGATCCGGCGCGCCGGCGTATTGGCCCGGATGCGCTGGCGTTCGACGTCCTCGGCGTTGAACTGGAAGACGTGAGCTTCCCTGGTATCGAGCCAGACGACGGCGTGCGTATGCGACATGAACCCTCCGGGTATTGGACTATCCCTGAAGGCGGAACGTCATCGTGGCGACTCGGTTCCGCTGAGGCTTCATGATCTGAACGCGGCACGCCAGTATGGCTTGACCAACTCCAGAACCACCAGGATGGCGGCCCCGGCCGCCAGCGACAGCGCGAGATCGTCGAGGTGCAGCGGCCCGAAGCGAAACAGCTTCATGGCGGGCGGCCAGCTGAGCGTTATCGCGAGAACCGTGGCAACGGCGGACATGAGTACCCAGAGGGAGACGTTGCGACGCCTCAGGGCGACGAGGAGCGAGCTGCTGAACGAACGGTTCACCAGGATGAGGCTGACGTTGATCAGCACCAGGGAGACGAACACCAGCGCCCGCAACTCGGTCTCCGGCATTCCACGGGCGAGGCCGCCAGCGAACACAGCAGCGACGGTGATCAGCGCCAACCCTCCTTGAAGGAGGCTCCAGCCGGCCATCCGTCCCGACAGGATCTGGCTCTCCGGGCTGCGTGGCGGGCGGCGCATCAGATCGTCCTCGTCGGCCTCTGCTTCGAAGACGATCGAGCAGGCCGGATCGATCACCATCTCGAGGAAGGCGATGTGGATCGGGGTGAGGATCAAGGGAAAGCCGAACAGCAACGGCAGAAGCGCCAGGCCGGCGATCGGGACGTGGACGGCCACGATATAGGCCATGGCCTTGCGCAGATTGTCGTAGATGCGCCGGCCGAGGCGAATGGTGCGGACGATCGAGCCGAAATCATCGTCGAGCAGGACGATCGACGAAGCCTCGCGGGCAACATCGGTGCCGCGTCCGCCCATGGCGATGCCGATGTGAGCCGACTTGAGTGCCGGCGCGTCGTTGACGCCGTCGCCGGTCATGGCGACGACCTCGCCGTTTGCCTTGAGCGCCTCGACGAGGCGCAGCTTCTGCTCGGGCATGATACGGGCAAAGACATTCGCGCCGAGCAGCCGGTGCTTCAGGCCGGCATCGTCGAGACGCGCCAGCTCGTCGCCACCAATCGTGCCAGCCGTTTCGAGCCCGGCTCGCGCCGCGATCGTCTCCGCCGTGGCCGGATAGTCGCCGGTGATCATGATCACCCTCACCCCGGCCGACCGGCATTCACCCACCGCCGCCGGCACGTTGGCGCGCAGCGGATCGCTGAAGCCGACAAGCCCCAAGAAGGTGAAGGCAAAGCCGCGTTGATCGGCGGGAAGCTCGCCTCCCGGATGGGCGGCCTTCGCGACACCGAGGACGCGAGCGCCGCCGCGCGCCATCTCGTCGACCGATCGGTGCAGCCACGCCAGGCGCTCGGCATCGAGGTTGCACAGCAAGCCGATCGCTTCGGGTGCGCCCTTGGCACAGGCAAGAGTTTGCCCATCGCCGTCGCGCCGCCATACGTTGGTCATGGCGAGAAGCTCGGGACGCAATGCGAATTGCCTGACGAGCTCCTGGCCGGCATAGAGCTTCTCCGTGCCGCCGGGCTGCGCCATCATCCGCTCGGCGATCGCACGCTCCATCGGCTCGAACGAGTCGCGTCCGCTGGCGAGCAGTGCGGTTTCGACGAGCGTGGCTTCGGTCTCGGTGAGGGCCGACACCCGGACCTCGGCGATCGACATGCGGTTCTCGGTCAGCGTGCCGGTCTTGTCGGTGCACAGCACGGTTGCCGATCCCAGCATTTCGATGGCCGCCGCCCGGCGCGTGAGCACGCGGGCCTGTGACAGCCGCCACGCTCCCATGACCATGAAGGCCGTCAGCACCAGCGGAAACTCCTCCGGCAGCATCGACATGCCAAGCGCGATGCCGCCCAGGGTCGCCTGCAGCCAGTCGCCGCGCAGGCAGCCGTAGAGGATCACGGCGAGCAGGCTGGCGATCCCTCCGACCACGGCTGCAATGCGAACCAGCCGCCGTGTCTCCTTCTGCAGCCGCGGCGGCTCGGTGGCGATTCTGCCCAGGGCCTGGCCGATCCTGCCGATCTCGCTTCGGGCACCCGTCGCGCGTACGATCGCCAGCCCTTCGCCTCGCACGACGAGCGTGCCGGAGAAGACGAAGGGCAGGTCTTCGCCGCCGGGTCGTGCCATTGCCGGCTCCTCGGCCGTTGCGCCTGCGACTTTCCGAACGGGAATCGATTCGCCAGTCAGCAAGGATTCATCGAGCAGCAAATTGCTTGCGGCGGCGAGGATGGCGTCTGCGGGGACCCGGTCGCCTTCCAGCAGGATGACGGCATCGCCCCGCACCACGTCGCGACCGGAAATGCGCTTGCGCACGCCATCGCGGATCACCAGCGCTCGCGGGCTGGTCAGGTCCCGCAAAGCGTCCAGGACACGCTCGCTGCGGGTCTCCTGCACGACCGTGATCGACACCGAGATCGTGGCGAAGGCCAGCAGCACCAGGGATTCAGTGAGGTCGCCCAGGACCAGGTAGATCGCGCCCGCGCCGAGCAGCAGGGCGAACATCGGCTCGCGCAGCACATCGACGACGATGCGCAAGAACGTCCTTCGGTCGGTTGCGGGGAGATCGTTGAAGCCTTCGACGGCCAGGCGGCGAAGGGCTTCGCTTTCCGTCAGGCCAGAACGATCGGTCGCCGCTGTCTGTTGCATCCGTTGCTAGGCCTCGACGATCACCTTGAGTGCTTGCGTGCGGGCAGCATGGGCGAAAACGTCGTAGGCGTCGAGAATGCGATCGAGCTTGAAGCGGTGCGTGATCAGCGGCGTGGGGTCGATCCTGCGGGATCTCATGATGTCGAGCAGCATCGGCGTGCTGACGGTGTCGACCAGTCGCGTGGTGATGGTGATGTTACGGTCCCACAGGCTCTCGAGGTGGAGATCCACCTTGGTGCCATGCACCCCGATGTTGGCGATGGTGCCGCCCGGCGCGATGATCTGCTGGCACAGCTCGAAAGTGGCGGGAATCCCCACGGCTTCGATGGCGGTGTCCACGCCGAGGCCGCCGGTCATCTTCATGACTGCGTCCATAGCGTTGCCGTCGGCGCTGTTGACGGTCGCCGTGGCGCCGAAGCGCTTGGCCACATCGAGGCGATTATCGTCGAGATCGATCAGGATGATCTCGGCTGGCGAGTACAATCGCGCAGTGAGCAGCGCGGCGAGCCCGATTGGCCCCGCGCCCACGATCGCCACGCGGCTGCCCGGCTGGATCCTGCCGTTGAGCACGCCGCATTCGAAGCCCGTGGGCAGGATGTCGCTCAGCATCACCAGCGCCTCTTCGTCGGCGCCGTCGGGAATGGGATAGAGGCTGGTGTCGGCATGGGGAATGCGGACGAACTCGGCTTGGGTGCCGTCGATCTTGTTGCCGAGGATCCAGCCGCCGGTGGTGCAGTGCGAGTACATGAGCTTGCGGCAGTAGAGGCATTTGCCGCAGGCGCTGATGCAGGAGATCAGGACCCGGCTTCCCGGCTTGAAAGCCGTGACGGCCGATCCGACGGCATCGACGACGCCGACGCCTTCGTGACCGAGGATGCGGCCAGGCTGGCACGTCGGAACGTCACCCTTGAGGATGTGGAGGTCGGTGCCGCAGATCGTCGTCTTCGTTATCCTGACGATCGCATCCGTTGGGGCGGCGATTTCAGGCTTTGGGCGCTCTTGCAGCGCCTTGTTCGCCGGACCCAGATAGACCAGAGCTTTCATCGTCGACATCCCGCCAATTGCGGGATGTTGGTTTCCCGGTACGGAGGGAACGCTGGCTCTGGCTGCTGGTTCCTCCGCCTACTTCTCGCGCCGATAGCGGAAGCAGTTATCCGCCGCCGGCATCTTGATGCCCTGATAGAATGTCATGGCCGTCGGCGCTGAGAGGAGCAGCGTCGTGGTGAGCGGGCCGCCGGCCGCCACGCGCGTCTCCTCGATCAGCTGCTTGCCGATGCCTTGGCCCTGGCAGGCCTTGTCGACGGCGAGATCGGAGAGATAGCAGCAGAAGCAGAAGTCGGTGAGGGAGCGGGCGAAACCCACGAGCCTGCCGTCCTGGCGCGCGGTGATGATCAGGTTGGCGTGCGCCAGCATGCGCTCGACACGGCCGCGATCCTCGACCGGCCGGTCGAGGCCGGACTTCTTCACGACGTCGATATATTCGTCGGCGCCGAGATAATCCTCGCGCGCATATACGGTGGTCATTGGCTCAACCATCTCCTGAGGGCGGCCGAGACCTCGGCCGGCTTTTCCAGCGGCGACATATGCCCACATTCCTCGATCACCACCAGCCGGGCGTTGGCGATGTCGGCCGCCATCTCTTCGGCGCGGGCGAGCGGCGTGGGCTGGTCCTGGCGGCCGACGATCACCACGGTCGGCACGTCGATGTCGACCAGCATGTGCCGGCTGTCGGGCCGACCCATGATCGCTTCCTGCTCGCGCACGAAGCCCTCGGAGCCGACCTCCACCGCCATCTCCACGATGGGCCGCACAACGCTGTCGTCCTGGAGGCACGCGTGATGGAGGATCGCCGGCAGCAGCGAGGGCTGCACGCCATGGAAGCGGCCGAGCCTGGTCTGCTCGACGAAGCCGCGCCGCCGCGCCGTCGCCTCGGGGGTGTCGGGCGCCGCCTGGGTATCGATCAGCGCAAGCCGTTCCACGCGCTCGGGTGCGCGGCGCAGGATCTCGAAGGCGACATAGCCGCCCATCGAGAAGCCGGCCAGGGCGAAGCGCGCGGGCGCTCGAGCCAGGGCCGCCTCGGCCATGGCGGCCAAAGAACTGTAGGGATGGAGCTCGGGCACGACGATATCGACCACATCGGCGAGGGCGGCGATCTGGTGCTCGAACACGCGCCGCGTGTTCAGCAGGCCGGGCAGCAGGACGAGGGTGGGACGAGCCATTTCCGTCGATAGCCTACCCGGCTGCCGGCGAAAAGCCTTGACCGAACTGCGGCGCGCGGGCTGCCTTGGCGCATGATCCAGGCGATCGATGTTGGCGACCCCACCCTCTACCGCGAGGACAGCTGGCGGCCGGCGTTCGCCCAGCTGCGGCGGGAGGATCCCGTGCACTACCATCCGGAAAGCCCCTATGGGCCTTACTGGTCGGTGACGCGCTACGCCGACATCCTCAAGGTCGAGCTCGACCACGCGACCTTTTCCTCGGCGTCGGAGCTGGGTGGCATCCAGATCGCCGACCAGCCCAAGGGCCAGGAGCTGCCCAACTTCATCCGCATGGACCCGCCGCGCCACACCGCCCAGCGCAAGACCGTGGCGCCCATCGTCGCCCCCACCAATCTCGCCAACCTGCTGACGACCATCGAGCTGCGCACCTCGATCGTGCTGGATGCCCTGCCGCTGAACGAGACCTTCGACTGGGTCGACCGCGTCTCGACCGAGCTGACGGCCATGATGCTGGCGACACTGTTCGACTTCCCGTGGGAGGAGCGGCGCAAGCTCACACGCTGGTCCGACGTCGCCATTGCCAACATCGCGGCCGAGGATGCGGTGGTGAAGAGCGAGGCCGAGCGCATGGCCGAGCTCACGGTGATGGGCGAGACCATGGCGGCGCTGTGGAAGGAGCGCGCCGCGCAGCCGCCCAAGTTCGATCTCGTGTCGATGATGGCGCACGCCGACGCCACCCGCGACATGCCGATCCGCGAGTTCATCGGCAACTTCGCCCTGCTGATCGTGGGCGGCAACGACACGACGCGAAACTCGATGACGGGCGGCCTGATCGCGCTCGCGGAGAATCCCGCCGAGCACGACAAGCTCGCGGGCAACTCGGAGCTGCTGGCGACGGCGGTGCCGGAGATCATCCGCTGGCAGACGCCGGTGATCCACATGCGGCGCACCGCGACGAAGGACACCGAGCTCGGCGGCAAGCGGATCGCCAAGGGCGACAAGGTCGTCATGTGGTACGTCTCGGGTAATCGCGACGAAAGCGCGATCGACGAGCCCGAGTCCTTCCGTGTCGACCGGCCCAGGGCGCGGCAGCATCTCGGCTTCGGCGCCGGCATCCATCGCTGCGTCGGCGACCGGCTGGCCGAGTTGCAGCTCCATCTGCTGTTCCACGGGATGCTGAAGCGCCGCATGCGGCCGGAGATCGTAGGCGAGCCGGTCCGGCTCTATTCGAACTTCATCCGTGGCATCCGTTCGCTGCCGGTGAGGATCAAACAATGACCTCACACTGAGGAGTTTTCCATCGGCGACGCCGATCCTGATGGATGAAGCGGGCTGCGCTGGGGGCGCGCCACTCCAGTGGCGCGATCTTTCGCTGCCTCAACAAAGACGCGCGACTGGAGTCGCGCGCCCCCAGCTCCATGCCCCATGCCGAGGGGGCGTCGGGTTGTGAGCTCCATAGTAGCATCGCGCAGCGATGCGTCTCGAAGGGTCGGCAACCGACACGACGTTAGCCCATCCTTCGAGACAGCGCCGCGCGCCTACTATGAAACCACCTCACCCTGAGGAGGGCGCGGAGCGAGACGCACGCCTGCGGCGTACTCCTCAGGATGAGGATGTGCGAATCGTCTCTGCCCCCGCCGCGAAGGCCTGCTGCAGGAGCCAGACGTCGCCGGCGATGGAGACGAAGTCGCAGCCCATCTTCACGAACTCTGCGGCCTGCCTTGCGTCGATGGAAAGCCGGCCGGCCGACTTGCCGTGCTTCTTCGCGGCGGCAATCGTCGCCTGTTCCGCCTTGATGAAGTCGGCATCGCCGAAGGCGCCGGGCTTGTTCAATGCCACCGAGAGATCGTTGTGGCCGAGCCACAGCATGTCGACGCCGGGCATCTGGATGATCTGGTCGGCGGCGGCGCCGCCGCGCGGATCCTCGACCTGCAGGATGATGGCGGTGCGGGCGTTCTGCTCGGCCAGGCGCGGCAGCAGCGGCTCGCTGCGCATGGCGAAGCGCTCATGGGCGAGGCCGAGCGCCACGCCGCGCGTGCCGTCGGGCCAATACTTTGCCGCATCGATCACGGCCTTGGCCTGCTCCACCGAGGAGACGATCGGCACCATGATGCCGTCGGCGCCGGTGTCGAGGGCGCGCGAGATGTGATGACGCGACTGGCTCGGCACGCGCACGATCATCGGCAGGTCGGCCGCCTGGCAATAGCGCACGACCTGGCGCACGGTGTCGAAACCGAAGCCGGTATGCTCCATGTCGAGCACGGCATAGTCGGCGCCCGCGGCTTTCAGGATCTGGCCGATGCCGGGTGTCGCGAACTCGAACAGGAAGGTGCCGATCTTGGTCTTCGGCGTGCCCACGAGATCGCGCAGGTTCGGTATCGGCATTGTCATTTCCCCCTTGGTTGCCCGGATGCTAGCGTTACTCGTCCACGTTAGACACACTGCAATAAGGGAGTTCGCAATGAAGCTTTATTATATGCCCGGCGCCTGCTCGATCGGCATCCATGTCCTGCTGGAAGAGATCGGCAAGCCCTACGACCTGCAGAAGATCGACGGCGCCAAGCAGGAACAGTACGGTCCCGACTTCGTGAAGCTCAATCCGAAGTCCAAGGTGCCGACCCTGCAGAAGGACGACGGCTCGGTGCTGACGGAGTTCCCCGCGATCGCCACCTGGCTCGCGCGCAAGAACCCGGAGAAGGGCCTGTTGCCGGCCGACGCTGACGCCGAGGCCAAGGTGCTCGAAGCCATGGATTACGTCGTCTCGACGATGCACATGCAGGGCTTCTCGCGCATGTTCCGCCCGGCCAACTATGCGCCGAGCGAAGCCGACCATGACAAGGTCAAGGCGCGCGGCAAGGAGATCATGGAGAAGGGTCTTGCCTTGATGGACAAGGCGCTCGACGGCAAGGAATACGTCGCCGGCAAGTTCTCGGTGGCCGATGCCGCGCTCTTCTATGTCTCCTTCTGGGCCGCCGCCCGCATGAAGATGACGCTGCCGGCCAACGTGGCCGCTCACTACGCGCGGATGAAGGATCGTCCCGCCGTCAAGCGCACGCTCGAGCAGGAAGGCCTCTCGGCCGCTGCCTGATTTCGCCACCTGATTTCTCGGTGCGGCTCGCCCCGCAAGCATGATTTGCGGGGCGAGCTTCGCGCGAGTGGCGGTATTGACCGCCCGCGGAGCAGGTCGGCACATCGCACGACATGAGTCCGGCGCTCCTCTACGCACTCGTTGTCTTCTCCGCGATCGCGCATCCGATATGGAATGCGCTGGTGAAATCGTCAGGCGACCGCACGCTCGCAATGGTGGCGATCCGCGTCACCGGCCTCGCCTTCGGTCTCGCAGTTCTTCCCTTCGTTGCATGGCCGGAGCCCGAGAGCTGGAAATGGCTGGCGCTCACGGCCGGCGTGCAGTTCGGCTACTACGCCCTGCTCATCCGCTCCTACGAACTGGGCGACATGAGCATCGTCTATCCGCTGGCGCGCGGCATCGCGCCGGTGCTGACGACGCTGGTGGCCTTCGTCACCATCGGCGAGGCGCTGAGTACAGCTCATCTCGTGGCCGTCGCGCTGATCTCGCTCGGCATCATGGCCCTGTCGTTGGGCACCGGTGCCGGTTTACAGGGCGTGGGCTTCGCTCTGGCCACGGGCGTTTCGGTCGCCGCTTATAGTTTTTTCGGAGGCCTCGGTGTGCGTGCGGCCGGGACGGTGCTGGGCTTCCAGGCCTGCCTCGAGATCGTCAACGGCCTCGTCATGGTGGGCTATGCGCTGATCGCCAAGCGCGCCGCGATCCCCGCCTATGCACGGCGCCATGGTGCGATCGGCCTGTTCGCCGGGGCCATGTCGGTGCTCGGGTTCCTAGCGTTCCTGCTGGCGGCCCAGAGCCTGCCGCTCGGACCCGTCGTGGCGTTGCGCGAGACCAGCGTGATCTTCGGCGCGATCATCGGCACGCTGATCCTGAAGGAAGGCTTTGGGCCTCGCCGCATCGCCGCTTCCGCGCTGGTCGTTGGTGGGATCGCGATGCTGGCGTTCCTGCGGTGAGGTAGTCTCGCGCCATGTCGCTCCCAGCCTCGCTGAAAAGCCGCCTGCGTCTGCCGCTGATCGCGGCGCCGATGTTCCTGGTGTCGGGACCGGCGCTGGTGAAGGCGGCGTGCCGCGCCGGCGTGATCGGGTCCTTCCCTACTGCCAACTGTCGCACCATCGAAGAACTCGATCGCTGGTTGGCCGATATCAAGGACGGTACCGACCGCGCGTCGGCGCCTTTCTGTCCCAACCTGATCGTGCATCGCTCCAATCCGCGCGTGCCCGACGATCTGGCTGCCGTGCTGCGCGCCAAGGCGGAGATCGTCATCACTTCCGTAGGCTCACCCGAGCCGGTGATGAAACCGCTGAAGGACGCGGGCTGCCTGGTGCTGGCCGACGTGGCCTCGGTGCGTCATGCCGAGAAGGCAGTCGCGGCCGGCGTCGACGGGCTGGTGCTGCTGACGGCGGGCGCTGGCGGCCAGACCGGCTGGGTCAATCCCTTCGCCTTCGTGCGCGCGGTGCGGAAATTCTGGGACGGCATGGTGGTGATGGCGGGCGGCATGTCGGACGGCCATGCCGTGCGCGCGGCCGAAGTTCTGGGCTGCGATCTCGCCTACATGGGCACCAAGTTCATCGCCACGCGCGAGAGCCTGGCCAAGGACGAGTACAAGCAGATGCTGGTGGGAAGCCGGCTCGACGACGTGCTGCTGACCCGCGCCTTCACCGGGCTCGAGACCAACATGCTGCGGCCCTCGATCGCGGCGGCGGGGCTCGATCCCGCCAACTTGCCCGTGCGCGGCGCCATCGATATCGCCAAGGACATCAACGCGGCCGAGCGCGACCGGCCCGACGCCAAGCGCTGGAAGGATATCTGGAGCGCCGGCCATTCCGTGTCGGGCGTAACCGATGTGCCGTCCGTCGCCGAGCTCGTGGAGCGCACGGCACAGGAGTATGAGGCGGCCTCTACTGCGGCTCGATCTTCGCCAGCTTGATGTATCGCGTCCAAAGCTCACGCTCGCGCTTCACGAAGGCGTCCGACTTGGCGATGTCCCAGTCGCGCGGCGGCGGCGTGATGCCGATCTGAAGCAGACGCTTGTAGACCTCGGGCTTGTACAGCGCTTCCATCACCCAGCCCGCGAGCTTGCGCTGGATCTCGACCGGCACCTCCTTGCGGACCGAGAAGGACAGGAAGGCGATCGCCTCGAAGCCGGCATAGGTCTCCGCGATCGCCTCGAGATCGGGATATTGTGGCGCGCGCTGCGGCGAGGTCACGGCCAGCGCCTTCACCTGGCCCGAGCGCACATAGGTCTCGCCGATCACGATATCGGGAAACGTCACCTGGATGCGACCGCCGATCAGGTCCTGGATCGCCGGCACCGCGTCCTTGTAGGCGACCTCCTCGAACTGCACGCCGCTCTGCTCGGCGAACAGCGCCGACGGCACGCGCGACGAGGTGTTGCCGAAGCCCGAGAAGATCGGCTCCTTGCGCGTCCTGGCCCAGGCGACGAACTCCTTCACCGAATTGTACGGCGCGTCCTTGGCCACCAGCATGAAGCCCGGGATCGTGCCGTCGACCGCGACCGTGGTGAAGTCGTCGGGATCGTAGGTCAGCTGCTTGTAGAGGGCGGGGTTGGCTGCGAGGCTCGAGGTCGAGCCGTGCAGCAGCGTGTAGCCGTCGGCCGGCGCGTTCTTGACGATCGCCGTGCCGATCATCGCCGTGGCGCCCGGCTTGTTGTCGACGATGAAGGGCTGGCCCGCCATCTTCTCGAGCTCGTGCGCCACGATGCGCGAGACGATGTCACCCGAGCCCCCCGGCCCGAACGGCACGACGAGCCGCACCGGCCGGTTGGGATAGCTGTCCTGGGCGCGAGTGGTGCCGCTCCTCAGGGCGAGCGGGGCGCTGCCGAGCAGCGCCAGGGCGTTCCTGCGTTTCATGCCGCCCAGCGGAGACCACCGGGCCGGCGCGGTCAATGCAGATGGTAGAGGCCGCTGGCGAACTTGTATTCCGCGGGCTGGATCAGCTGGGCGTTGGCCACCCGCACGCGGTGCAGCTTGCCGTCGAGCGTGCTTTCCCAGAAATCGAGGAACTTGGTGAGATTGGGAAATTTCGGCGCGAGATCGAGGTTCTGCCAGACGAAGCTCTGCAAGACGTGCCGGTGGTCGGGCATCCAGTAGAGGATTTCGGCGGTGGTGATGCGATAGTCATTGAGCTGAGCGACAAAACTGCGGTCCATGAGCACTCCTTGACACGGCAACAGCCGTGCAATAGTCAGGCCGCCTTAACGAAAAATCCAGGAAACTTGTTCCTTATCAATGGCTTAGCAGCCGAGAGTGGAGATTGCTGCCAGTGCGAACCGAGGTCATGGAACCTTTTCGCATCTGCCTTGACTAAGACACCCTACAACCCTAAATCCCGTGCGCCTTTGGCACTCACACCAGTCGAGTGCTGATAGCACCTTTCGCGTCGCGGCCATCTGGGTCGCGCAGGGTCAATTTACTTGGAGGAAAATACATGAAGTTCCGTCCGCTCCACGACCGTGTCGTGGTCAAGCGCGTCGAAGAAGAAGGCAAGACCAAGGGCGGCATCATCATTCCCGATACCGCCAAGGAAAAGCCGATGGAAGGCGAGATCGTGGCCGTTGGCCCGGGCGCTCGCGACGAGAAGGGCACGCTGGTGCCGCTCGACGTCAAGAAGGGCGACCGCATCCTGTTCGGCAAGTGGTCGGGCACCGAGATCAAGCTCGATGGCGAGGACCTCCTGATCATGAAGGAGTCCGACATCATGGGAATCATCGACGGCGCATCGGCGTCGGCCCGCGAGGCCGCCTGATCACCTCGACCACCCGATAATCATTCAAGAAGGAAAATCATATGGCAGCCAAGGAAGTCCGTTTTAGCGGCGACGCACGCGAGCGCATGCTGCGCGGCGTCGACATTCTCGCCAACGCCGTCAAGGTGACGCTGGGTCCGAAGGGCCGCAACGTCGTCCTCGACAAGAGCTTCGGCGCACCGCGCATCACCAAGGACGGCGTCACCGTCGCCAAGGAGATCGAGCTCGCCGACAAGTTCGAGAACATGGGCGCCCAGATGGTGCGCGAAGTGGCCTCGAAGACCAACGACCTCGCCGGCGACGGCACG
>CANIRG010000029.1 GCA_947469635.1 Rhodospirillales bacterium
GATCGCGCCGCAGGGCCAGGGCCGCGCCGTCGACAAGATCGACCAGCGCGTCTACTTCGTGACCTCGTCCTCGAAGCGGGCGCTGCTCAGCCACCTCCTGTCCGATGCGGCGCTCGAGCGCGTCATCGTCTTCACGCGCACCAAGCGCGGCGCCAACCGTGTCGCCGAGGCGCTGGAAGATCGTGGCGTCTCCTCCGAGGCGATCCACGGCAACAAGAGCCAGAACGCCCGCCAGAAGGCGCTCGACAACTTCAGCCGCGGCAAGGCCCGCGTGCTGGTCGCCACCGATCTCGCCTCGCGCGGCATCGACGTGCAGGGCGTGACCCACGTCATCAACTACGAGCTGCCGGCCGACGCCGAGAGCTACGTCCATCGCATCGGCCGCACCGCGCGCGCCGGCGCCTCGGGTGTCGCCCTGTCGTTCTGCGACGGCAGCGAGCGCGGCCAGCTCAAGAGCATCGAGCGGCTGACCAACCAGCGCATCGCCGTCGTGCCGACGCCTGCGAACGAGGACATGCCGGCGGCCCCGCCGGCGCGCCCCCGTTCGGAGCGTGACGAGCGCGACGAGGAGCGTCCCCGCCAGTTCCGCGGCGGTCCTGGCGGCGGCCGTGGCCGTCCCGGCGGCGGTGGCGGTGGCCAGCGCTCGTTCGGCGATCGCTCGCGTGGCGACCGTGCGCCGGTGCAGGCCGGTGCCGCGGCCGGACATCCGTGGTCCGGTGGCGACTATCGCGACCAGCCGCAGGGCGGCGATCGCCCCCAAGGTGATCGTCCGCAAGGCGAGCAGACCTACAGCGCGCGGCCGCAAGCCAAGCGCCCCTACACGCCGCGTCCCCAGGGCGATCGTCCGCAAGGCGACCGTCCGCAGGGTGACCGTCCGTTCGGCGGCCCGCCGCGCGGCAACGGCGGCCGTCGGTTCGGCAGCGGCGGTGGCCGCGGTCGCGCGGCCTAGCTTTCGAGATTACTGGCGGGGCAGCAGATGCTCCGCCAGGAACGCGATCTGGTCGGCCACGATCCGCCCGACCAGAGGCGAATGATAGACATCGAAATGGTCGGCGGGGTAATGCCTTGCCACCCCGCGCGGGGCGTCTCGGGCGACCCGCGCGGCGATGTCCGGATCCATCAGATCTTCCTTGTCGCTGACGCAGACCAATAGCGGGCATTGCACCTGCTTGGCCTGCGAGGCCGCGTCGTAGAACAGCATGCTGATCGCAGCGCTCGCCTGCACGCGGCTGTCGAAGGCGTAGCCCGGCGGCATCACCGAATGCCATCCCTCCCAAGCACCCGGCCGATTGACGAAGGCAAGCTCGCCCGGACGGCCGACGATCGGCACGTAGCGCCGCGCGAGGCCGAGTGCGCCACGCAGCAGGTCCGAAAGGATCGGCCCGGTGAAGCGCAGCAGATGGCCGAGGCCCGAGCGCAGTGCCGGCGCCCGGCCGCGCAGGATCGGGCACTGCACGATGGCCGCGGCGATGTCGCGGCGGCGCGCCGCCGTCGCCACGACGTGGCTGGCACCGAACGACGTTCCCCACAGTGCTACCCGTGTCGCATCGAGATCGTCGTGCGACTTGATGAAGTCCAGCGCCGCATCGATGTCCTCGAAATAGCGTCGCAGGTCCATGAGCTGTCGCGGCTCGCCCTCGGACTCGCCGAGATGGCGGAAGTCGAAGGCCAGCACCGCGAAGCCCGCCTGCGAGAACCATCTCTCGTATTGATCGAGGATCATCTCGTGCGTGGCGCCGCCGCCATGGACCAGCAGGATCGTGGGATGTGGTCCCTGTCCGGTGGGCAGGGTCAGCCAGGCGGCGCAGCGCTGGCTCCTGGAAATGAAGTGGGTGCGTATGGTCATGACGTTCTCCTTCAGGTACGGTGTACGTAATGAAGGCGTGGTATCACGTACGATGTACGTAATCAAGGGAGAGTCATGCCACCCAAGGCGAAGTTCACGCATGAGCAGTTGCAGGAGGCAGCGCTCGCCCTGGTCGATTCGGAGGGCCTGGCCGGCCTGTCCATGCGCTCGCTCGCGGGCGCGCTGGGGACAGGGCCGATGACGCTCTACAACTACGTGCGCGACCGCACTGCGCTCGACGCGCTGGTGGTCGATGCGGTGATGGCGGAAGCACGCTGGCGCGGCACGCCGTCAACCGACTGGCAGAAGGATTTGCGCGCGATCGCGCTCGCAAGCTGGCGCGCGGTGCGTCGCCATCCGCATGTCATCCCGTTGATCCTGACACGACGCGGCCGGCACGCCACGACGCTCGACTTCGGCGAGGCCCTGCTGGAAGTGCTGGCGCGCAGCGGTCGTTCGGGTCGCGATCTGCTGATGGCCTTCCGCACCGTCTCGGCCTTCATCACGGGATCGGCCCAGGCGCACATGGCGCAGTCGGCCGATCAGGTGGTCGATCCGACGATCGCCGAGGTGCAGGCGTTGGGGCCCGGCCGCTTCCCCCGGCTTGCCGAGATGGCGAAGGTTGCGGAACGCGTCGATGCCGACGAGGAATTCAAGGCGGGGCTCGAAATCCTCCTGGCCGGGCTCACCGCCAGTCGGTCAAGGTGAACACCGCGCCGTTCTCGCCCTGATATTGCTGCGCCACGACGACGAGCTTGCCGTCGTGGATGAGGGCCGAGCTCGGCCGGTAGGTCCCGACGCCGAGGTTGATCCTGCCTCGCAGCGTGAAGTCCTTGGCCGCGACGATCCAGATCGTTCCCTTGTCGCCGATGGCAACCAGCGTCTCGTCGTCGGCCGCGAGGGTCTGGATCAGCTCGTCGACCCGCAGCCGGCCCGTCTCCGCGCCGTCCCTGGGATCGATCGACACGATCAGCCCTTGATCCATCGTGCCGGCGATCCGGCCGCCGGCGAAGAGCCCCGTCCGATTCGACGCGAGCGCCCAGAGTTCCGCACCCCTGACGGTGGTGCGCTCGATCGCCAGGGACTGCGGATCGACGATGCTCAGCCGCTCTCCGCGCGCATGGCCGACCCAGACCTTGCCGTGGGCGACGGCGATCGCCTGCGCCCACTCGCCGAGCTTGGCCGTGGTCGCCTGTGCGCCGGTCGTCGGATCGATCCTGACCGCCTGGCTGTCGACGCTGCTGCAGTTGGACAAGGTGAGAGCCCACAGGGCTTGCGTGCTCGCGGCCAGGCCTTGCGGGCAATCGGCCAATGTCGCGAGCTTGCGGCCGGCGCCGGTGATCGGCTGCTGCCAGACGATCCTGTCGGTGTGGACCAGTGCATGCACCCGACCGTCGGGCAGCGCCGCCATGCCGACGGGCAGTCGGCCGATCGTCAGGCGCCTCTGGATGGCGCCGTTGCCCGCGATCTGGACGATGCTGCGCTGGCCGCTCTCGGCCACCCATAGCGCCTTGCCGTCGGAGGCGATCCCTTCGGCCCACTTGCCGACGCGAAGGATCGACGGCGTCAGGGTGCGCTCGGGGGCCTGCGCGAATGCCGGCACCGCCGCGACGAGCACCAGCAGGATGGTGATCGGCAGGCGCATCATACGATCCCTTCCTCCTTGAAGATCTCCAGGCACTTGCGCAGCGCGCGCTCGTAGCGGGCGCGTTCCTTGGCCATCGATTCGTCGTTCCATTCGAAGAAGCCGTGCTTGGTCTTGAAGCCGATACGGCCCTCGTCGACGTTCTTCTGCAGGATCGGCGGCGGGCCGTCGGCCTTGCTGAGGTCGGGCCAGATGATCTTGGCGACGGCGCAGGTCGTGTCCCAGCCGGAATGCTCCTTCTGAACGATCGGGCCGGCCGCGGCGTAGCGGAAGCCGAAGGAGAGCCGCACCGTGGCGTCGATATCCTCCGGCGAGGCGACGCCCTGCTCGATCAGCCACAGCGCCTCGCGCATCAGCGCGCCCTGGATGCGGTTGCCCAGGAAGCCGATCACGTCCTTCTTCACCTGCACCGGCCGCTTGCCCAGCTCGCTCATGATCGCGCCGACCTTCTCGGCCAGCGGCACATCGGTGTGGATCGAGCGCACGACCTCGACCAGCGGGATCAGGTGCGCCGGCATGAAGAAGTGCAGCCCCATCATGCGGCTCTGGGTCTCGAGCCCCTTGCCGATCTCGCTGATCGGGAAGCTCGACGAGTTCGAGGTCAGCGCGCAGTCAGGACGCGCCAGCGCCTCCAGCTCGGCGAAGATCTTCTGCTTCAGGCCCAGGTCCTCGGTCACCGTCTCGACGACGATGTCGATCTCCTTCCACGGTGCTTCGGGCAGCGTCGCATAGGTCGCCAGGCCCGAGACATCCTGCGGCTTGCCCATGCCGGCCAGCGCCTTGCGGCTGGCGTCGGCCAGGCCGTCGCGCGTGCTGGCGGAGCGGGACACGACGTGCGTTTTCCACCCACCGCCCAGGAACATGGCGATGATGCCCACCCCCATGGTGCCGCCCCCGATGACCAGGGCGTGGCGTTCGCGTTGCGGCATTCTTTGTCCTCCCATATCGACGAGCGCCCCCGGCAGGGGGCAATATCCCGCCTCACTTATAACCCGCAGGGGGAAACATATGAGCGGCTCTTACAAGGATATCGGCGTTTCGAGCGAAGGCGCCGTCGGCATCGTCGAGATCCAGCGGCCGCCGCACAATTTCTTCGACAATTCGCTGATCAACCAGATCGCCGACGCCTTCGAGGCCTTCGACAAGGACATGGCCATCCGGAGCTATGTGCTCTGCGCCCAGGGCAAGTCGTTCTGCGCCGGTGCCGATTTCGCCAACCGGCCGCAGACCGGCTCGGCCGAGTCGGGCAAGCATCTCTACAAGGAGGCGACGCGCCTGTTCCGCTCCAAGAAGCCCAGCATCGCGGCGATCCAGGGTCCGGCGATCGGCGGCGGCCTGGGCCTGGCCGTGATGGCCGACTTCCGCGTCACCTGCGCCGAGGGCCGCTTCGCCGCCAACTTCACGCGGCTGGGGTTCCATCCCGGCTTCTCGCTCACTTATACGCTGCCTCGCCTGGTGGGCCAGCAGCGCGCCAACCTGATGTTCTATACCGGCCGTCGCATCGGCGGCGAGCAGGCCGTCGAGTGGGGCCTGGCCGACGTGCTGGTGCCGCTGGCCGACATCCGCAAGGGCGCGATGGATCTCGCGAAGGAGATCGCGGAATCCGCTCCGCTCGCCTTGATGTCGACGCGCGAGACCATGCGCCGCGCCTTCGCCGACGGCGCCGAGGCCGCGACCGAGCGCGAGCTCACCGAGCAGGACTGGACGCGCAAGACCGAGGACTTCAAGGAAGGCATCAAGTCCTACGCCGAGAAGCGCCCCGGCAACTGGCAGGGGCGCTGAGCCTCTTTGCCGGGAGCGCGCCACTCCAGTGGCGCTCATGAATCGGACGAGATGCGCCACTGGAGTGGCGCGCTCCCAGCGATGAGGCTTTCATGAGCGGACAACTCGCCGGCAAGGTCGCCATCGTCACCGGCGGCGCCTCGGGCATCGGCGAGGCCTGCGCGGAGACGCTGGCGCGCGAGGGTGCCTCCGTGCTGGTCACCGATATCGACGACGGCATGGGCAATGCCGTCGCCGGGCGAATCGCCAAGGCCGGGGGCAAGGCACACTATCTCTATCACGACGTGCGCGACGAGGTGTCGTGGCCCGGCGTCATCGGCGAGGCCGAGAAGCGCTTCGGCCGGCTCGACTTCATGGTGGCCAATGCCGGCATCGGCATCGCCTCGCCCCTGGAGACCATGTCGCTCGCCGACTGGCAGCGCCAGCAGGCGATCAACCTCGACGGCGTGTTCCTGTCGATCAAGTATTCCATCCCGGCGATGCGCCGCGCCGGCGGCGGCTCGATCGTGCTGATGTCGTCGATCGCGGGCCTGCGCGGCTCGCCGGGCCTCGCGGCCTACTCGGCGACCAAGGGCGGGGTGCGGCTGCTCGCGAAGTCCGCGGCCGTCGAGCTGGCGGTCGACAGGATCCGCTGCAACTCGGTCCATCCCGGCATCATCGCCACGCCGATCTGGGGCAAGATCCCGACCGGCGCCGAAGGCAACCGCCGCAACGCCCCGATCGATCCCAACGAGCTCGCGTCGGCGGTCGTGCCGCTGGTGCGCGTCGGCGAGGCGCAGGACATCGCCAACGGCGTGCTGTTCCTCTGCAGCGAGGCATCGAACTACATGACCGGCCAGGAGCTGGTGATCGACGGCGGCATCACCGCCGGCCGGCGGCCTTTCCTGCGGACCTAGAGACCGTGCCCTCCCGGCCAACGCTCATCCGGGGCGCCCAGGTCGTCACCATGGATGCGGCCCTGGGCGACTTCCCCTCGGCCGACATCCTGATCGAGGACGGTGCGATCCTCGCGGTCGGGCCCTCGCTCGACGCGGCGGGCGCGGAACCGATCGACGCCTCCGGCATGATCGCGCTGCCCGGCATCATCGATGCCCACACCTGCCTGTGGCAGACGGTGCTGCGCGGCCATGTGCCCGATCTCTGGCAGGGCACCTACGGCACGGCACTGCTGCCGCTGCGGCGACGCTACAGCGCCGAGGACAATTTCAATGCGGCCTGGATCGGCGCCTTCGAGATGCTGTCCTACGGCGCGACCACCGTCGTCGACTATTGCCACAACGTCCGCGCGCCGGGCTATGCCGAGGCCTCGATCGAGGCACTGCGGGCGACAGGCATCCGCCACCTCTTCACCTATTCCTTCATGAGCGCCCATCCGGACGATTTTCCCGGTTCGCCCGACCGCTTCGAGGACGGCAAGCGCATCTACGACCGGTTCCACGATCCGGCGAGCCTCACCACGGTCGGCTTCGGCATCGATTCCATCGGTGCGCCGGGGCTGGAGAAGCAGCGGTCGTTCGCGCGGGAGCGACGGGCACCGAGCTGCATCCATGTGAACGAGACCGGCACCATCGACCGGCTGCACGCGGCAGGCCTGCTCGGGCCGGACCTTCTCGTGATCCATGGCAATCTGATCACCAATGCGGAGCTCGAGCTGATGGCCAGAGCCCGCATGCCGATCTGCTTCACGCCTTCCGCCGACGTGCAGGGCACGCCGGCCGACGTCGTCCGCCGCGCCTTCGATCGCGGCGTCGAGGTGGTGTTCGGCTGCGACATTCCGTGCTCGGTGGCCTCCGACACGATCGGCCAGCTGCGCATCATGTTCAACGTCCAGGGTTTTATCGACGGTGCGATGGAGCGCAGCTTCGCGACCGTCGTCGGTCGCCGGCCGCCGGTGCGGCCCGGCATGCCGATGCTGACACCGCGGCGGCTGCTCGAGACGGCGACCATCGGCGCCGCGCGCGTGCTCGGCCTCGACGGTCGCATCGGCTCGCTGACGCCTGGGAAGCGCGCCGACATCGTGCTGATCCGCAAGGGCTCCTTCGGCGATTCCGTCGCCGACGACGCCTGCGCGCACGTCCTGCTCCAGACCAGCCCGCGCGAGATCGACACCGTCATCGTTGACGGCCACGTCCGCATGAGCGGTGGCGTGCTCGCCGGCTTCGACCCGGAACGCGCGGCGGCGATGATTCGCGCCTCGCGACAGCGTATCCTCGGACCATGACGACCTGGCCCAACCAGCACGAAGGCGACTTCGTGCTCGCGAACTATCGCTTCGAGAGCGGCGAGACGCTGCCCGAGCTCAGGCTGCATTACACCACGCTCGGCACACCGCATCGCGACGCCGCCGGCAGGATCGACAACGGCGTGCTGCTGCTGCACGGCACCAACGGGACCGGCAAGAGCTGGCTGCTGCCCTCGCTCGCGGACGAGCTGTTCGGGCCGGGCCAGCCGCTCGATGCGGCGCGCCATTTCATCGTCCTGCCCGACGGCATCGGCCGCGGCGGCTCGAGCAAGCCGAGCGATGGGATGCGTGCCAGGTTCCCGCACTACCGCTACCGCGACATCGTGCAATCGCAGTACCGCCTTCTTACCGAAGGGCTGGACGTCGGGCATTTGCGCTTGGTGCTCGGCAGTTCGATGGGCGGCATGCATTGCTGGATGTGGGGCGGCCTGTATCCCGGCCTGATGGATGCGCTGGTGCCGATCGCCAGCCAGCCGGTCGAGATCTCCGGTCGCAACTGGATCACGCGGCGCATCGCCATCGAGGCGATCCGCAATGACCCGGGCTGGAACGGCGGCGACTACACGACCAAGCCCACGCACTACATCCGTACCGCGCCCTTCAACGCCCTGATGGTCGAGAACGTCGTCCGCCTCCAGGAGAAGGCCGGCACGCGCGAGGCGGCGGATGCCTTCTACCGCCAGCGTGTGGCCGAGATCGCCAAAGGCGATGCCAACGACCAGCTCTATGCCATCGAGGCGGTGATGGACTATGACCCGGCGCCGCTGCTCGACAAGATCACTGCCAAGCTGCTCGCCATCAACTTCGCCGACGACGAGGTCAATCCGCCCGAGCTCGGCGTCGTCGAGCCGGCGATCAAGAAGATCCCGGGCGCGCGATTCGTCCTGGTGCCGGCGAGTGCCGAGACGCAGGGCCACTTCACGCATCTGCAGGCCGCGATCTGGAAACCCCATCTCGCCGCCTTCCTGAAGGAGCTGGGCTGATCGGGCGAGCGATGATGGTCGCGGCGATGAACCGTTGGGCGACCAAGCCCCGCGAAAGCGGGGTCGGGCTTAGAAGCGCCCGAACGAACAGCGTCACAACGAGGCGGACGGTTGCCTCGGTCGCCGAAGAATGTCCAATATCCCTGAAATGCCCAAGCTGAAGGTCGTCGCAGCGGCACTTGCACTGGCTCTCGCCCTGGACCTTGGGGGCGCAGTGGCGCTCGCGCAGGGCGTGGCGCCGGGCGGTGGCATCGGCAATTCCACCGGCATCGGCAGCGGCCTCGGTGGAGGGCCGGGCGGCACCGGACCGCAATATCCCAACGGCACGACCCAACCCACGCTTCCGCCACCGCCTCCGCCCGGCGGCGCGCCCGTGCCGTTGCATCGTCCGTCGCCTGCGCCGGTTCCGTTGATCGCGCGACCCTCCTACGCACCTCAGCCGACCGAGCCATTTGCCCCGACGCCGCCGCGGCTGCCCGCCACCGTGCCGCTTCGCCTGCTGCAGGCGCCGCCCGAGGATCTCGCCTTCCTCAAGGGTTGCTGGCGTACGGAGGTGTTCCAGCATGCCGGCCATCCCGGCATCACGACCTGGTGCTTCGACGGCAAGGGCAGTGGTCGCTTCCTTCACACCCGCCTCGATGAGCCCGGCTATTTCTGCCGCGGGCCGGCACACGCGGCCTACGCCGGCCTGCAGCTTGGCTTCGAAGCCCTGCAGACAAGCTGCAGCGACGACAGCGATTCGGGCCCCGGTGATCTCGGCTGTCGCGCGAACGGCGATGCCGCGCAGTGCAGCGGCAACGGCTGGAGCGGTCGCGTCTATCGCGTTCGCTAAGGTCTTGGCTGCACACGAAGTGACGTTTGTTCGTCTGCGAACGAAACCTCTTGCTACGCCCGGTTGCTTTGGTCAAAGCAGGCCGTCGATCCCCGACGCGTAAGGAAACTCAATGCAATTGCTGAAACTTCTTCTCACGACAGTGCTTGTGACATTTGCCGCCTCCGGCGCCTTCGCCAGCGATGCGGACTTCGTGCTGAAGAACAAGACCGGCTATCAGATCGACGAGGTCTACGTCGCCCCCAGCTCCAGCAAGAACTGGGGCAAGGACATCATGGGCACCGGCTCCCTCGGCGATGGTGAGCAGGTGAAGATCGTCTTCCCGCACGGCAACGGTGCCTGCTCGTTCGACATCAAGGTCAAGTACAGCGACGGCAGCGACGCCTCATGGGCCGAGGTCGATCTCTGCAAGTGGGAGGCCATCTCGCTGTTCTGGGACAAGAAGACCCAGGTGACGAAAGCGGTCGGCGAGTAACGCCTCTCGTCCCAACGGCTGGGGCAAAGGAAAAGGGCCGCGATGAGCGGCCCTTCTTCGTCACCTCTCGAAGACGAGGCAGGTGGTCGTGCCGTGGGCGAGCAGGCGTCCCTTGCCGTCGGTGATGCGACCCTCGGCGGTGCCGACGCGGCGGCCTCGTGTCAGCACGAGACCCTCGGCCCTGATCGGACCCGTGTCGGGTGTGATGGGCCGCAGCAGCGAAATCTTGAACTCGAGCGTCGTCTGCGCCAGCCCCTTCTCCAGGGTCGACTGGATCGCAAGGCCCATGCAGCTGTCGAGCAGCGTGGCCGCGAAGCCGCCGTGCACCGTGCCGGCCGGGTTGAGATGGATGTCGCTGGGCTCGGCGGTCACCACGACGCGCCCCTTCTCCGCCTCGGTCACGTCATAGCGTAGCGTGCGCGCCAAGGTGTTGAGGGGCAGCGTGCCGTCGACCAGCCCCTGGACGAAGTCGAGACCGGTCATCTCCTTCTGCCTGTCGGCGCTGACGGTTCCGTATTCCTTGTCGGACATCTGCTTCCCTCCCGTGTGCGGCTCCGGCGTATCACTGCGGATGAACGTCCGCTGGCGGGAATCGGACCCGGTCCCTTGCGGAGCCTGCCGGCCAAACGCAGACTTGCCTTGAAGCGGCAGAGACCGCTCGCAACGAGGGAGGAAACAACATGACCATGCGCATCGGGCGGCGGCGTGCCCTTCAGGCCGTAGGCACCGCGGGAGCAACGCTCGCGGCCCCGCACATCGTGCAAGCCTAGCAAGCGCTCGACACGCTCAAGATCATCGTCGGCTATCCGCCGGGCGGCGTCTCCGACGTGGTGGCTCGGCTGATCGCGGATCGGCTGGCGCCGGGCCACGCGCGCAGCGTCATCGTCGACAACAAGCCCGGTGCGGCCGGGCGCATCGGCATCGATCTCCTCAAGGGCCCGCCGCCGGACGGCCGCACGCTGCTGCTGACGCCGGCCTCGACGGTCACCGTCTACCCCGACATCTACCGCAACCTGTCCTACAACCCGACGACCGACCTGGCGCCGGTCACGCTCTGCGCCAGCTTCGTGCATGGAATCGCCGTCGGGCCAATGGTGCCGCCGGAGGTGAAGACGCTGGCCCAGTTCGGCGACTGGTCCAGGGCCAATCCCGCCAAGGCGAGCTGCGGCAATCCGGGCGAGGGCTCCTTCCCGCACTTCTTGACGCTGGCGATGGCCAAGGCGCTGGGCGCGCCGATCCAGGCGGTGCCCTATCGCGGCGGCGTCGCGGCGCTTTCCGACATGATGGCCAACCAGCTGGTGGCCCTCACGCTGCCCGACGGCGCCTTCCTCACCCATACCAAGGACAACCGCATCCGTGTGCTGGCGACCAGCGGCGAGGCGCGCTCGCCTTTCTATCCCGACGTTCCGACCTTCGCCGAGCAGGGCGTGAAGGAGATCGTGGTGTCGGAATGGTTCGGCATCTTCGCCCCTGCCGCGACGCCGCCCGCCACGATCGCGCGCGCCTCGGAGACGATCGGCAGGATCGTCGGCACGAAGGAGATCGCCGATGCCTACGTCAATCTCGGCATGGTGCCCAAGGCCAACAGCCCGGCCGAGCTCGCGGCCCTGATCAAGGCCGAGGCCGCGACCTGGGGCCCGGTCATCCGCTCCACCGGCTTCAAGCCGCTGGAGTAGGGCGCTCCGTGCCGACAGTCTTCTTCTACGGTCTGTCATGGACGGCGAAGCGTTGGTCGCGAAAGGCTTCCATCCGACCAACGGCTGCCAGGCCTGCATATCGGGCATGGCGCTGCAGATCGGCCAGCGTGCGACGCTGGTCCCCGATCACGCCGGCCGTGTCTTCGGCGTCGTGATGGACCTGTCCCAGGCGGAGGTCGACCGGCTCTACGCCGAGCCCAGCGTCGCCGCGTACCGTCCGGAGGCGGTGATGGCCGAGGTCACGAACGGCTCGCGCATCGCCGCCCTCTGCTTCAACCTTCCGCCGTCGGAGGAGCCGGTGACGCCAAATCCGGACTACGCCGGGAAGCTGCGGGCGGTCGCAACCCGGCTGGGTCTGCCACCCGATTACGTGCGGGGAATCCGATAGCGTCGAGCTCAAGGCGCGCGCGCGGGCGCGCTGCGTGATCTCGTCGAGCATCGTCGCGGTCCCTTCGATGACGAAACCGGCGTCCCGGAGTGCCGCCTCGACGAAGCCGGGCGTCAGGCATTCGGCCTGCGGATTGTCGAGCATGGCCGCGAGCAGGTAGCAGGCGGCAAAGCCCGGCTCCTCGTGGCTGTCGTCGGCCATGAAGTCGTGGACAGGACCAATCCGTCTCAGCGCGCCGCCGGCAGCTCGATGCCGTCGATCACGAAGCTGGACGTCCCGGTCGAGGTGCCCTGGATATTGCGGCCGTTGGCGTTCTTGCCGTTGAGCCCGCCGCCGTTCAGCCCGCCGCCATTGAGCGTCGCGCTGTTGAGCCCGGTACCGTTGCTCTTCTGGTTGGCATGGGCCGGCGGCGTGACGGTGGCAACGATCAGGGTGGCGGCGGCGGCGAAGGAAGCGAGCTTGCCGAACATCAGAAATCTCCTCGGTGTGTCGCGGCGGCGGGATGCCGTCCGTCGATGGGAGGCTTCTCGCACCGTCCGGCCGAGGCGGGCAGGTGCCGCGGCATGCAAGGGGGTGCGAGGCGGTGCGCGGACCGCAAAAGCCGTTTAGATTGGGATCATGGCGGTGGGGCTGGATTTCGCGCGCAAGCTCGACCTTGTGCTCAAGACCTTGAACTTGAGCCGGGCACGGTTGGCGCAGTCCGTCGGCGTCGACAAATCCGTCGTCAGCCGCTGGGCGTCGGGCGTCAGCGTGCCGACCGACCACAATCTTTCGCTGCTGACCGAGGCCGTCTCCCGCCACAAGGCCGATTTCGGCCGCCGTGACTGGGATCTGGAGGGCGATGAATTCGCCGTCCGATTGGGCATCGCGACGCCTGCGTCGAAGGAGCCGGCGCTGGCCCTGCCCGACAAGCCTTCCATCGCCGTGCTGCCGTTCCACAACATGAGCGGCGACCCCGAGCAGGAGTATTTCGCCGACGGCATGGTCGAGGACATCATCACGGCCTTGTCGCGTTCGCGCGATTTCTTCGTCATCGCCCGCAACTCGAGCCTTGCCTACAAAGGCGGGTCACCCGACGTGAGGCAGGTCGGCCGCGAGCTGGGCGTGCGCTATGTCCTCGAAGGCAGCGTGCGCAAGGCCGGCAACCGTCTGCGCATCGCGGCCCAGCTCATCGAGGCGGCGACGGGCAAGCACCTGTGGGCCGAACGCTACGACTGCGAAGCGACTGACATCTTCACCGTGCAGGACGAGATCGCCGAGAACGTCGTCGGCTCCCTCGAGCCTCAGATCCTTCTCGCCGAAGGAGGCCTGACCAGGCGGCAGAAGCCGGCCGATCTCGATGCCTGGGGGTACGTGACGCGCGCTTTTGCGCATCGCATCGTGGCCTCCCGTCACGAGATGCAGACGGCGCTCGACCTCCTGGAGCGTGCCATCGAATGCGACCCAAGCTATGCCCGGGCCCATGCCCACCATGCGGTCGTTCAGGTGCAGATGGCCTACCAGGGTTGGCTGGCCGACCGCACCGGGTCCTTCGAAGCCGCCGCCGAATCGGCGCGCCGCGCGATCGAGCTCGACGCGAGCGATCCCTGGGCGCACTACGCCAAAGGTCTGGTCGCCTCGCTGACGCGGCAGCATGGCGAGGCACTCGCCAGCCTGACGACCGCCGTCGAGCTCAACCCGAACTTCGCCATGGCGCATTCGCGCCTCGGCGCCGTGCTGACCTATCATCGCCGGGCGGAAGAGGGCATCCGGCATACCGCGCGGGCGCTGCGCATCAGCCCGCGCGACCCGCTTCGGCCGACCCTTCTCAACTCGCATGCCATCACCCTGTTTGCCGCCGCGAGATACGCCGAGGCCGCCGCCGCCGCCGAGAGGGCGAGCCAGGAGCGGCCCGGCTTCGCGCAATCCCTGCGCATCCTGACCTCCGCACGGGCCCTGCTGGGCGATATCGCCGGCGCGCGGTCATCCCTCAAGGAGCTGCAGCTCGCGCAGCCGGGGATCACGCTCGCGTGGGTCGAGAAGAACGTCGATACACCCGATTTCCTGCGCCCGATCTATCTCGAGGGCCTGCGCCTGGCGGGGCTGCCCGAATGAGCGCGCGCCGCCTCGCAACCCTCCTCCTGCTCTGTGCCCATGTGCCGTCGGTGGCCGCGCAGCAGCCGCCCATGCAATGGTCGAGCCTCGAGAAGATCACCAGAGGCAGTTGCGGCGAGGGCGCGATCGCCGATGTGATCGAGAGCGCGGGTCGCCTCAACATCAGGATCGTCATCGACGGCAAGCAGGTGGCCCATTTCGACGTGCCGTTGGCGCCGGATGGCAGCGGCACCGCCGAGTTTCCGGGCGCCACCGGCCGCAACGTCATGGTCATCCCGGCGGGCACCGGCAGGCGACCGATGACGAACGCCCGGCTCGACGGCGCGTGTGAATGGTCGTGGAGCCCGCGGTGATCGAAGCCGCGAACGAGATGTGTGAATCCGACAGGGAGTATCCATGTTCAATCGATCGATTGGCGTCGCGGCATTGCTCGCGGCTGCTGCACTCGGGACGGCGCCCGTCCGGGCCGCCGACCTGCCCGATTATCTCCAGACGCTGAGCGGCACGACGCCGCCCGCGCCGGGCGATCTCGCGACGAAGAACGTGCTGCAGCTCAACACCAGCATGTTCGGCCTCTACGCCAATGCCGGCACCGTGTTCCGCAAGAACATCCTGGCCAAGCACCCGATCATCCTGGCGCTGTTCTCCGGCAGCGGCGGCCGCATGATCCTCTACCGGCCGGGCCAGCCGCCGCTCGAGGCGCCGTCGGTGCCGCGCGTCTACCAGGTCATGAAGTCGCTGGGCCACAGCACGCTGGCGATCTCCGAGGTGGTGATGCCCTACATCGGCAACGCGGCCGACAGGAGCTGGATGGGGCCGATGCGCGCCTATCTGTCGGAGCACAGGACGGCGCTCGAAGGCATCGACGAGGCCGACCAGCCGGCGGCGTGGCGGGCCAACTCGCGCGCCACGCTGGAGAACAACATCGCCTTCATGGAGGACTGCCTGGCCAAGGGCACGATCACCATGGCGGCCACCGAGGCCTTTGCAGCAAAGCAGGCGCCGCTCCTGAAGCTCGGCATCACCTGGGCGGCCGAGACGCAGGTGAAGCACTGGATGGAAGTGCTCGACGGCTGGAAGAAGCTGCTCGGCCCCGACTTCGCCAAGGCCTATGGCGCCAGCAACACCATCTATGTCGCCCGCCAGAACAACGTGCTGTTCAGCGTGCTGGCCCAGTATTTCGGCCCCGACGCGATCAACGACCGGCTGCTGCTGATCGAGACGATGGGCTTCACCACCACGCCGGAGGAGATGCTGAGCTCGGTGGTGCGCATCGTCTCCGACCGCGCCGTGGGCAGCCTGTTCTTCAAGTCCAACAGCATGATGGCCTACGAGCTGATGGGCACCGATGCCCGCAAGACCATCATCTCGGAGATGAAGGCGCGCGGGCAGGATGCGTTCCTGCCGCCGCTGGTGCCCTTCGGCTCCAAGCAGTGGCCGGCGCTGATCTCGGGCGGCTCGGGCCCGGCGTCGCTCGACGACCTGTAGCCTCGGAACCGTCACAGCCAACGCGCTCTATTGGGGGTGCCCCCCAATCCATCCAACGCTCCGGTCGTTGAAATGGGATAGCTTCCACGCTGGGAATTCTTCATGCCGCTGCCGACGTCCAATGCCCCATTGCTCGCCGGGCGTCTTGCGAGCTTGGCCGTCGAACAGCGACGACGAGCATTCGTCGTCGGACTGGCAGCATCGGTGGTCGCGGGGGCGATCGCGGCCGCGGTGGCTTTCCATGGTCTGCCAAGCCTCACTCCCGTGATGACGGGGTACCTCCTTGTCGGCGCCACGGCCGTGGCGACGGCCGCGGCATCCTTGGTGGCCGTGCTCATTGGACTGCTGCTGGCTTATCGCCGTCAGTCGGAGCGCGAGCGCATGGCGGGCGACATCGTGCACGCCCGCCTGGAAGCCGGCATCAACGCCGTGCCGGTGGAGTTCGTCGAATACGACAAGGATCGCCGCCTTATCCTCGCCAACCAGGCGGCGCGCAACGCCAGCCCCTGGCGCGTGCCGGGAGCTGCCAGCGGCCGTACGATCGACGCGGTGATGGCGGCCTACATCGAGCATTTCCAGACCGCCGAGACCGGCGCCGCCTGGAAGGCGTGGGCCGAGCAATCGATCGCCGATTTCGACCGCGGCGGCGTTGCCGTCTCATGGCGCCCCGATGGGCAGTGGCGGCGCTCCTACGTCAGCGACATGCCGGGCGGCGGTCGGGTGGTGGTCCGGGTCGACATCACCGAGGAGAAGAAGCGCGAGGAGAAGCTGGCGGCGGAGATGGCGCTGCTGAGCTCGGTGTTCGAATCCACCGGCGCCGGCATCCTGATGCTCGACCGCGATCTCGGGGTCGTGCTCGCCAACCAGTTCGTGCTCGACGTCGAGGGTGTGAGCGCCGCTGAGATCGTCGGCCGGCACTATGCGGATCTGTCCTTTACCGGCCTCGATCCCGCCGTCGTCGCGAAATGGCAGGGCGCCTCCCGCGGAGAGCGTCTCAAGGCCGTCGAATTCGAGCATGTTCTTGCCTCGGTCCCGGGCGGCGGCCCTGCACGGGAGGGCCAGCGCATCTTTCGCACCACCGCCAATCCCGTGCAGGACGAGGAGGGGCGCCTGCGCTACATCGTGCTCATCGGCGTCGACGACACCGAGCGGCGGCTGGGCGAGATCCGGCTCTTCGACTCCTCGCGATTGGCCAATCTCGGCGAGATGGCGACCGGCATGGCGCACGAGATCAACCAGCCTCTCGCGGTGATCCGTATGGCCGCCGAGAGCCTGGTCGAGGAGCTCGAGATGCCCGAGGCCGCCTCGATCACCCCCGATCTTGCCGAGCTGCTCCATTTCAAGCTGACGCGCATCGCCGGCCAGACCGAGCGTGCCGCCAAGCTGGTCAACGAGCTGCGCGCCGTGGCGCGCAAGCCCACCAACCAGGTCCTGCCCTTCAACGTGATCGAATCGGCGCGTGTTGCTTCCGACCTCCTGCACGAGCAGCTGAAGGCGGTGCGCATCCACTTCGCGCTCGATCTCCCCTCGCCCGAGACAGGGGCCGGCCTGATGGTGACCGGCGAGCCCAACCGGCTGCAGCAGGTGCTGCTCAACCTCGTCCTGAATGCCCGCGATTCGCTGCTCGACGACAAGGGGCGGCAGGCGGCCGGATCGCTGGGCTCCATCGTGCTCAAGGTGGTGGCGGCTTCCGGGGCGACCGATCGCGTGGTGCTGACCGTCGAGGACGACGGGCCGGGCATCGCCCCCCCCAATCTGCCGCGTCTGTTCGAGCCCTTCTTCACTACCAAGCCGACCGGAAAGGGCACCGGGCTCGGCCTCTCCATCGGCTACGACATCGTCAGGCGCATGGGCGGCGAGATTACCGCCGAGAACCGGTCCGAGGGCGGTGCCCGCTTCCGCATCGCCCTGCCGACGGCAGGCGCGGTCCCGCTCGCCTGATGGCGAAGGCCCTCCGATGACGGAGACAGCGCCCGCCGGATCAATTCAGGTGCCGCTCGAAGAATGACTTCGTCTGGCTTTCGGCGTCGCGGGTGGCGGGGCCGTTGTACTCCAGCTTCCGCGTCTTCACCTGACCGCCTTCCCCCATGCCCTGCACCCATCGGGTGGGCAGGTCCCGGTCGAAGGCGTGAAGGGCGCCCGGATAGAGCTTGAGGGTGACCAGCGACGGGTTGAGGGCCTCTCTGGCCACGGCCTGGCAGCGGGCGGCCGGAGTCCAATCGTCGCTCTCACCGATGTTGATGAGCAAGGGCACGGCGATGCTGGACTCCGAGCCCGGATTGCAGAAGGGGTAGTAGGCCACGGCAGCCTTGATGCCGGCCTTGGACCATTCCATCGAACCCTGGACACCCTTCATGACCGTCCCGCCGCCGTGCGAGAAGCCCACGATGCCGATGCTGTCCTTCCTTACATGGGGCAACGTCGCCAGGAACTGGGCCGCGCCCAGGGCATCCGGGACGCGCTGACGCTCGCTGACAGCCACGACATTCTGGCAGGAGTTCCCCAGGCCGCGCGACCCGAAGCTGTCCGGGACAATGGCAACATATCCCCAGCGGACCATCCGCCGTGCCCATGCGGTCGTGTGATCGGCGATGCCGCCGCAGTCGTGCAGCACGATCGCGGCCGGGAACGGGCCAGGTCCGTCCGGCTTGTGGACGGTGGCCGAGATGGTAGCCGCTGGAAAAAAGCCGAATTTGTCCTCCGATCGAAACTTCACGGAGGTCTGGGCGAACGCGAGACCGGGAACGACCAGAGCTACCACCAAGGCGAGCAGGCGCATGACTATCTCCCTTCCTCGGGAGGCGCGCCGTCCGCCCCCCCTGCTTGCGGTCCTGCTTCCAGGACAATGGCCCTCACATCGGCGGGGAGAACATCAGGCCGCATTCCTTGATCAGCGCGTTGAGGCCTCGCCCGAACTTGAGCGGCGAGGACATCCCGACGTTGCGCGCGTAGATCTCGGCGTAGTTGCCGACCTGCTTCAGGATGTTGAAGGCCCAGGCATCGTCGAGCCCCAGTGCCTTGCCGGTGCCGGGCACGGCGCCGAGCAGCCGCCTGAGCTGGGTGCCGCGACCCTCGTTGCGCAAATTCTCGACGTTGGCCGTGCGGATGCCCAGCTCCTCGCCCATGACGATGGCATTGTGCGTCCAGAGCACTATATCGAGCCAGCCGTCGTCGCCGCCGCGGACATAAGGGCCGAGCGGCTCCTTGGAGATGATGTCGGGCAGCATCTGGAACAGCGTCGCGCGGCCCGTGCGCACGATGGTCGAGGCCAGCGCCACCGAGTCCTGCGACACGGCAGTGCACTTGTTGTCGTAGAAGGCCTCGTACATCTCGCTCTGGTTGGGCAGCACGACGGGCGTGACCTTGATGCCCTCGACGGCCGCCCAGTTCACCAGGTTGGCCTCGTGGCTGGTTCCCCTGGTGACGCAGATCTTCTGCCCGTTCAGCTCGACCGCCCGGTCCATCTTGCGCCCCTTGGGGATCACGAAGCTCTGGCCGTCGTAGAAATTGACCGCCACGAAGCGGATCTTGCCGCCCGTGGAGCGTTCGAGATTGTAGGTCGAGTTGCGCAGGAGAACGTCGACCTCGCCCGCCGCGAGCGCGTCGAAGCGCTTCTCGGCGCTGAGCGGCACGTATTTGACCTTGGCCGCATCGCCCAGCACCGCCGCCGCGATGGCGCGGCAGTAGTCGACGTCGAGCCCTTCCCATTGCTTGGCCGCGTTGGGCGCCGAGAAGCCGGGCAGGAGCCCGTTGACGCCGCAGACCAGCTCGCCGCGCTTGCGCACGGCATCCAGCGTCGGGCTTGCCGCCCATGCGGCCTGTACCGACAGCAGTCCTATGCCCCACGCCACTGTCGCGGCGAGCAGATGAGTTCCCCGATGCATGATCTTTCTCCCCCGAGGCATCGATCTGCAGCGCACCCTCATGGCACGCTGCAGGCGATGCCAGCCTCGGCGGAGCATATCCCATTGTAAGGAAGCGGACACACCCGGAGTCGCCAATCTGCGCCGGGGACGCCCTGCTAGCGTTCCGCCTTCTGTCCGCGCAGCATCCCGTACCGGCACAAGCCCGATCGAAAAGCGGAGTCGTAGCGAAGCATGGTGTAGGCATCGCGCACCAGACGCCAGTGTACCTTCGGGCCGGCGCTCAGCATCTTGTGAGAGTTGCGTAACCCTTCCCGAATCGTGTGGCGCCAGCTCGGCTGGGTTGCGGCGGTCCAATCGGCAACCGTCACTTCCACGAGCTCGTTGCCTTCGAGTATCTCCACGTAGTCGGGAATGCTCGTGAATTTTGCATGCGCCCATTCATCCACCAGCAGGCGAACATGGTCGGCCTCGGCCTTCGAAAGCGGAGCGCCCCTCGTGTCGCGGACATTCCATGCGGCAATGATGAGCACGCCGCCGGGTTTCAGCACCCGCACCATCTCGCGCACGAATTGGTTCTTGTCGGGCATGTGCATCTCCGACTCGACGGCCCAGGCG
Organism: Rhodospirillales bacterium; assembly: GCA_947469635.1. Classification (GTDB taxonomy): domain Bacteria; phylum Pseudomonadota; class Alphaproteobacteria; order Reyranellales; family Reyranellaceae; genus Reyranella. Next base: position 19,954 of record CANIRG010000029.1, read on the forward strand.
ACATCGAAACTCGCATCCGGGAAGCCCGTGCGCATGGCGTCGCATTCGAGGAAGTCCACGTTCGCCACTTCCTGCTCGTGGGCAAGGAAGGCGGCGCGTTCCGCCTGGGCCTTGGAGAGGGTGATGCCGGTCACATGCGCGGTCTTCGGCCAGCGCCTCGCCATGTGACGCGAGCTGCCTCCGATGCCGCACCCGACATCGAGGATTCGCACGAGCCCGCCACTCGTCGCTTCGCCTGGGTTCTCGAGCCTTTCCCGCAGTTTCGGATGGGGGGCGGTGATGCCCCATTCGATCATCTCGTCGATGAAGTCCACCTTGGCGGCGATGAACGCCTTCTCGATCGCCGGATCGCCGTAGTGCCCGGCGTGCAGATGCTCGCCCCAGGTAATCTCCAGTATCCGGTCGTTCGTCCACGTGTCGTAGATATTCGAGACGGAGGCGGGCCCTTCATAATGCCTGATGGGCGTACGCAGGGTTTTCCTGAGATACAACCCGCCGATCACCACGATGATTCCCGTCGCGACGAGATAAAGGATCGTTGGCATATGTGCAGCAGCCTCCCTTCACTCCCTTGAATGAACCGCCTGGTATGCGCAACCCTCGGCGCATCACTTTCGATCCCGAGGTGCGGGCGCCTCGACTCAATCCTTGCAGCGCACCGGATAGGTGAGCTTGTCCTCGGGGTAGGTCTTCTGCGGATCGAAGCAGCCGACCATGTAATCCCGGACGTTGAAGGTGACGCCGGGCTGGGCGCGGGGGGAGCTGAACGGTACGCGGCTGAGCTCGACGTGGACGATCGGGCAGGGGCCGACCGAGCGCCGGCAATGGCCGGCGTTGCCGCTGTCTCCCAGGGTGCCGATCACCTGGCCCCGCGTGACGACATCGCCCGGCTGCACCTTCACCTCCTGGAAGTGACAGTAGATCGTGAAGCGGCGGAGCCTGTCGTGCTCGAGCATGATCGAGTTGCCGCAGCTCGCCGGATCGGACGTGAACGACGCTGCCACGCCGTCGGCCGGCGCGAGCACGTCGTCGCCGAACCTGCCCGTGAAGTCGACGCCGGAATGCGGCGTCAGGTGGGGCGGCAGGCGGCCGCGGCCGCAGCAGGCCTGGTCGGTCATGTACCTCGCCGAAAGGGGCGGCTTGAATTTGCCTGAGCGAGGCGGCTCGCCCGGAGCGGGGCCGGCGCAGGCGGCGAGCGCCAGGAACAAGAAAAGCAACAGGGCGCTCGATGCGTGGCGCATCATGCGAGGTCTCCTGGTCGCCGGGGCGAAACGGGCCACCGGATCGGTTCGTAGCCTGGAGACTGTAGCCCAGGCAATGAACCCGTCCATTGCAGAATGTCAGGCTTCGTTCCCCCGCTTGGCGATGCCGCGCAGGATGAAGGCCGCGGCCACCGCCAGGATCGGCACCATGAACAGCGACACGCTGGCGCCCATCGGCAGATTGCCACCCATGATCCCGATGGAAAACGCCGACGTGGCCAGCACCTGGGTCGCCCCGAGGGGGCCGCCGTTGGTCAGCATCGACACGATCGTGAAGCCGGCGAAGGCGCCGATCAGAGAGTAGAGCATGGTGATGGCAATGACGTTGCGCATCATCGGCAAGGTCACGTACCGCATGCGCTGCCACCAGGTGGCGCCGTCGATCGACGCCGCCTCGTACAGTTCTTGCGGCACCGATTTCAACGACGCCAGGTACATCACCATGAAGAACGGCGCGCCGAACCACACGGTCACCAGGATGACGCAGAAGCGCGCCCAGCCTGTATCGCCGATCCAGAAGATGCGGCCGAGGCCAAAATGCTCGAGGCCCCAGTTGAAGGCGCCGAACGACGGCTCGAACAGCAGCCGCCAGCCGAGCAGGCTCAACGCCGCCGGGATCACCCACGGCACCAGGAGCATGCCGCGCCACTTGCGCTGGCCCCTGGCCGGGATGTTGTGCACGAAATGGGCCGCCGCGATGCCGATGACCGCCTGCAGGACGACGATGGCGACGGCGAACGCGCAGGTCTGGTAGACCACCATCCAGAACCGCTCGCGGCCGATCAGGTAGGCGAAGTTGGCGAGCCCGACGAACTTGGTCATCTTCCTGTCGAGCATCGAGAGATAGATCGCGAAGCCCGCGGGGTAGGCCACGAGCGCCGCGAGCATCGTCAGCAGCGGCAGCGTCATCAGGAAGGCGATGGTCGATTTGCGCCGCATCAGCCTGTGCAGGCTGCCGCGGCCCATCGGTCCTCTTGCCTGTCGCCGGCTCACGGGCCAGGGAGGGCGTGTTGCATTGTCCGGAGACTAGCTGAAAAGCCGTCGCCGCGTATGGTCCCGCGCCGGCGAATCGCCGATCGCCCCGGAGAGGTTGGTCCAGCCCTCAGTGAATATGGCTGCCGCCGTTCACATCGATGGTTGCTCCAGTGATGTAGGCCGAAAGGTCGGACGCCAGAAACAGGCAGGCGCCCGCAACATCCCGCGGTTTGCCCGCGCGTCGCAGGGGGATGGCCGAAACGATTTCTTGGAACCGTTCCTCGGTCATGCCATCGAGCATGCCGGTCTCGGTCATCGACGGGCAGATGGCGTTGGCCCTGACGCCCTGGGGGCCATGCTCACGGGCAATCGACTTCGTCAGGCTGATCACGCCGCCCTTGGACGCAGCGTAGTGAGCCCCGCCCACGAGGCCGCCGCCGCGCTGGGCCGCGACCGACGCCACGTTCACGATGTTGCCGCCCTTGTTGGCGACGAAATGCTCGACCGCAGCCTTGGCGAGGTTGAAGGCGCCCTTGAGGTTCACGTCGACCACGAAGTCGTAGTCCGTCTCGGAGATGGCGAGGAATGGCTGCGACTTCACGACGGCGGCGCAATTGACGAGACAGTCGACGCGGCCGAAGCGGGCAACCGCGCTTTCGAACAGGGCCCTGCAATCGTCGAACGAGCCGATGTCGCAGCGAACGCCGTGCAGGTCCGCCGGCCGCGAGATCCTCCTGTCGATGGACGTCCGGATGTCGGCCACGACCTTCTCGTTCATCGCCAGATCGGCGACGACGACCCTGGCACCATGCAGGGCGAACAGCTCCGCGGTTGCATAGCCGATGCCGCGCAGGGAGGCCGCGCCGGTGACGATGCAGACCTTGTCGCGCAGAAGCACGGTCCTCTCCCTCGCATTACATGTTCGGCTGATGGATCTCGACGACGTTGCCGTCGGGATCGGTCAGGAAGACCTGGTGCCATCCCGCGATGGCCCACTTGCCGTAGTCGGCATAGCGAATGCCCAGCTCGTCGCAGCGACGCATGAAGCCCCTGATGTCGTCCGTGCGGAAGCAGTAATGGCCCTTGGCCATCGGATTGACGAACTGCTTCATCTTGAAGCCGGTATCGACGTCGCGCTCGGCCCAGTGGAACTCGATGGCGCCGTCGGTCAGGAAGTCCACGTTGCCGCTGTATCCGTTGCCCGTGCGCTCCGCATTGACGCGGGTGTGCTCCTCGTCGCGGATCGTGCCGAGGTCGAACAGCCGCTGATAGAAGCTCGTCAGTCGCGGCAGATTGTCGGTGCAGAGATTCATGTGATGGAACTTGAATTGCATGATTGACCTCCCGTTTGGTGGCTGGACTAGCGACGCGACTGTTCCCGGGCCTGGCGCTCGAGCGCGTCGGCGACCTCTCGCCCGAGGCGGACCAGATACCGCCGGGTCTCATGCTCGGCGCTCTGCCCGTCGCCGGCGACGACGGCCTCGACGAGCGCTGCACGCGCGCCCCGCACGAAGCCCGGCAGATCGCGGCCGCCGAAGGTCACGCGGAGGAAGAAGTCGCTGCGATCCCAATATGTCTCGCCGCTGTCGGTGCTGAGCGGCGACCGGGCAAGCCTGTGCAGCATCTCGTAGCGGCGGCGGTTGCGGCGCCGCAATTCGAGGAAACGCGCGTCGGGATCGGATGGAAGACCTGCGCCGGAGGCCAGGGAAGCGCATAGGGCGCGAAATTCTCCGGCTTCGGGCTCCGAGCGCCGCTCAGCGGCCCAGCGGGCAATCACACCTTCGCTGGCGCCGAAGATCTCATAGAGATCCCTGACCTCGGCCGGCAACGGGCGCACCACCCGGCATCCGACCTGAGGCAGGATTTCCAGAAGGCCTTCGACCGTCAGACGCCGGATGGCATCGCTGACCGGCGCGCGGCTCATCGAGAGGACGCGCCCGACTCCTTCGGAAGAGATCTGGTCGCCAGGATCGAGCCCGCCGCCGAGGAGGAGACCCTTCAGATAGGCGTACGCCAGGTCGTGCAGGCGCGGTGTGCCTTGCCAGAGAGAGTCCGGAGCGTCCGGCAATACGACATTGAGGGTGGCTCTCATGATGTCCATACTAGCATGCTAGTATGAAGCCAGCATCATGTGCCCGCATGAAAGCTGTGGGAGGACGCCATGTACGACACTGCCAACGTTCAGAAGATCGTCGAGCCGCTGAAGGAAACCGAGGCCGAGTCCGAGTCCAACCGTCGGCTCAGCGCTCGCGCCGTCGACCTTCTTCATCAGTCGGGCGCTACCCGGATCGTCGCCCCCGCGGCTTACGGCGGGTACGAGCTGCCGGTGCGGGTCCTGGTCGAAGCCGAGCGGGCAATCGCCCACGGCAGCACCGCGGCCTCATGGGTCCTGATGGTGTGTGCCGCTCACACGTTCATCGCCGGCCGCATGGAGCGTCGCGGGCAGGACGAAATCTTCGGCGGCCACCCCGGCATGCTCATCCCCGGGGTGCCGTCCCTTCGTGGCACCTGCCAGCGCACCAAGGGGGGATACATCCTCAACGGGCGATGGCCCTATGCGAGCGGCGCCGACCACGGCGACTGGGTCCTGGTCGGCTGCAAGGGCATCCGCAGCGAGGCGGACGAGCCATGTCCAGCCCTGATCGTCGTGATGCCCAAGAAGCACGCCGTCATCGACGACACCTGGTTCACGCTCGGGATGCGCGGCACGGGATCCAAGGACGTCGTGCTCGAGAACACCTTCATTCCGGAGCACTACGCGGTGCCGATGATCGAGGCCCAGATGGGCACCGTGCCGGGCGTCGACAGTCCCCTCTACCGCCTCCCGATCCGGCCGACGCTGGCGACGATGCTGCTGGGCACGATCGTCGGCATGGCCGAGCGGGGATTGCAGCTCTTCATCGACAAGACGCGCGGTCGCCGCGACGTCTACACCGGCGCCATGAAGGTGGATAACCCCGGCACGCAGCGCCGCGTCGCCGAGGCGAGCGCGGAGATCGCCTGTGCCTGGGCGCTGACCCGGCAGAACTGCGACCTGCTGGAACAGGCGATGCGCCTCCCTCCGCCGATGCCGACCGCCACGCGGGCGCAGATCCGATGGAACGCCGCCTATGCCACCGAGCTCTGCCGCCGCGCCTGCAACCGGCTCTTCGAAGGCGCGGGCGCCGGCGCGGCGCACGACAGCCATGTCATGCAGGTCTTCTTCCGCGACATGAACACCGCGACGCACCACGCGATGCTCGATTTCGACACGAACGTCGAGATCCAGGGCAAGAGCCTGCTGGGCGTGGAACAGAACGATGCTTGGGTTTGAGCGGAAAACAGGCGCCGGCACCGTGCACGGAGGACATCAGTGGACTTTGGCTATTTCACCCTGAGCGACAACCGCTACCCGAACAATCCGCGCAGCGCCGAGGATTTCATCAAGGACATCTTCGCCGAGGCACTGTGGGCCGAGACGGTCGGGCTGAACTCGGCGTGGATCGGCGAGCATCATTTCAATCTATTGGGCGTTAATGGCTCGCCGCTGGCGATCCTGGCCCAGCTCGCCGGCGCCACGAAGCGGATCAGGCTCGCGCCTGCGGTGACGCTGCTGCCGGTCCATCATCCGCTGCATGTCGCCGAGGAATGGGCGACGCTCGATCTGCTGTCCGGTGGCCGCGTCGATTTCGCTGCCGGCCGCGGCTACGACCGCAAGGAATACGAGCCGTTCCAGGCCTCGTTCGACGATTCGTCCGAGCTGTTCGCCGAAGGGCTGGAGATCGTGTGGCGGGCCTGGACCGAGCCCGGCAAGTGGTCGCACAAGGGCCGCTTCTACCAGTTCGAGAATGTCGAGGTGCGGCCCAAGCCGGCGCAGACGCCACTGCGCCCCTACGTCGCCTGCTTCTCGCGCCCGTCGATGGAGCTGGCCGCCCGCAACGACTGGAACGTGATCTACGCGCCCTTCGCCGCCGCCATGGTCTATGGCTCGCTGGCCGACGCTGTGCGCGTCTATCGCGAGACCTGCGAGACCGAGTTCAAGCGGCCGATGCGGCGGGCCATGTGCTCGTACTTCATTCATATCGCTTCGACGCCGGAGGAGGAGCAGTACGGCAAGGAGGCGCTGGTGCGCTATTTCCAGGACGCTCTGATCGCGGCCTTCCCGTCGGCCTCGGGCGAGAAGGTGCCGCCGACCTACAGGTACTTCGTCGACATCGTGAACATCCTGCGCGACATGCGGCCGGAGAAGCTCACCGACAAGTCGATCCTGTGCGGCAGCCCGCAGCACATCGTCGACACGCTGAAGCAGGTCGAGGCCGCGGGCGTGGCCGAGGTGATCCTCTATTTCAACTACGGGCAGAAGCCCCATGCGCTGGTGAAGGAGCAGATGGAGCGCTTCATGCGCGAGGTCGCGCC
>CANIRG010000030.1 GCA_947469635.1 Rhodospirillales bacterium
CGGCCGCGCCATCCTGCGGCTGATCGAGCCCACCTCGGGCACGGTCAAGATGCTGGGCCAGGACATCAGCGGCCTGTCGAAGAAGCAGCTGCGGCCCTTCCGCCAGCAGATGCAGATCGTCTTCCAGGACCCGTTCTCATCGCTCAATCCGCGCATGAACGCCGGCGACATCGTGGGCGAGCCGCTGCTGGTCCATGGCGTCAACAGCCGCTCCGAGCGCAAGGAGAAGGTGGCCGCCCTGTTCGCGCGTGTGGGCCTGCGGCCGGCGCAGATGGCCAACTATCCGCACCAGTTCTCCGGCGGCCAGCGCCAGCGCATCTGCATCGCCCGCGCCCTTGCGCTGGGACCGAAGCTGATCGTGGGCGACGAGCCGGTCTCCGCGCTCGACGTCTCGATCCAGGCGCAGGTGATCAACCTGCTGCAGGACCTGCAACGGGAGCGGCAGCTCTCCTACCTGTTCATCTCGCACAATCTCGCCGTGGTGGAGCACATCAGCCACCGCATCGCGGTGATGTATCTCGGCCGCATCGTCGAGCACGCCGACACGCGCTCGATCTTCACCAACGCGCAGCATCCCTATACCGAGGCGCTGCTCTCGGCCGTGCCGGTGCCGGATCCTGCCATCAAGCGCAAGAAGCGCGTGCTGCAGGGCGACGTGCCCAGCCCGATGAAGCCACCGCCCGGCTGCCATTTCCACACCCGCTGCCCCTATGCCGTGGCACGCTGCAAGGTCGAAGTTCCTCTGCTGCGCGAAATTGCGCCAGGACATCACGTTTCCTGCCATCTGCGCTAGACTGCTCTCCTAGAAGGGCGCCATTCCAGTGGCGCCCATGGGAGGAAAGGCGTCATGGCTGAGTGGGATTACATCGTCGTCGGCGGCGGTTCGGCGGGTTGCGTTCTGGCCAATCGGCTGAGCGAGGACCCGACCACCAAGGTGCTGTTGCTCGAAGCAGGCCCGCGCGACAGCTCGATGTGGATCGACATCCCGGCTGGCTTCACCAAGCTGCTGAACCACAAGAAGTTCAACTGGAACTTCGAGATGGAGGCGGAGGAGGGCATGGCCAACCGCCGCATTCCCTGCCCGCGCGGCCGGACGCTCGGCGGCTCCAGCTCGATCAACGGTATGCTCTATGTCCGCGGCCAGCCGCTCGACTACGACACCTGGGGCCAGCTCGGCAATCGCGGCTGGTCCTACGAGAGCGTGCTGCCCTACTTCAAGAAGTCCGAGCATTACGAGCGCGACGGCGACGAGTCGCGCGGCAAGGGCGGGTTGCTGAACGTGGCCGACATGCGCGAGACGCACGGGCTGTGCGACGCCTTCATCGATGCCGCGGAGGCCAGCGGCTTTCCGAAGAACAAGGATTACAACAACGGCACCCAGGAAGGCTTCGGCTACTACCAGGTGACGATGAAGGACGGAAAGCGCTGGTCGACGGCGCGGGCCTTCCTCGACCCGGCGCGGTCGCGGCCGAATTTGAAGATCGAGACCGACGCGCTGGTCGCCAAGGTGATCCTCGAGGGCAAGCGCTGCGTCGGCGTCGCCTACAGCGTGGGAGGCCAGGCGCGCGAGGCCAGGGTCAACCGCGAGGTGATCGTGTCCTGCGGCTCGGTCCAGTCGCCGGGCGTGCTGGAGCATTCCGGCATCGGCCAGCCCGAGCTGCTGCGCAAGCACGGCATCGAGGTGAAGCACGAGCTGAAGGGCGTCGGCGAGAATTACGGCGACCATTTCGCGCCCCGCATGAACTGGCGCGTCAAGAACCACAGCACGTTGAACGAGCAGACGCGCGGCCTCAATCTGGTGAAGGAGATCATCAAGTATTACGCCACCGGCAAGGGCGCGCTCAGCCTGACCGCCGGCGTGGTGTACGGCTTCGTCCGCACGCGGCCGGGCCTCGAAGCGCCCGACATGCAGTTCCATATGGCGCATGCGAGCTACGATTCGGCGCAGAAACGCATGCTGGAGAAGGAGCCCGGCATGACGGTCGTGATCGGCCAGTGCCGGCCTGATTCGCGCGGCTCGATCCACATCAAGTCGGCGACGCCGGGCGCCGAGCCCGCGATCCGGCCGAACTTCCTGTCGGCCCAGACCGATCGCGACGCCACGGTCGCCGGCATGCAGATCGCGCGCAAGATCGTCTCGCATCCGTCGCTGGCGCAATACATCGCCTTCGAGAACAACCCCGGCGACAAGGTGCAGAGCTACGACGAGTGGCTCGACTTCGCCCGCCGCACCGGCCAGACGACCTATCACGTCATCGGCACCTGCAAGATGGGCTCGGACCCCATGGCCGTGGTCGACGATCGCCTGCGCGTGCACGGCATCGTGGGGCTGCGCGTCATCGACGCCTCGATCATGCCGACCGTGACCTCGGGCAACACCAATGCACCCACGATCATGATCGCGGAGAAGGGCGCGGACATGATCAAGCAGGATGCCAAGAGCGGCATGAAAGTTGCGGCGTAGCTGTCGGCTCTATGCCCGACCACAAACCACCTCACCCTGAGGAGCGCCCATAGGGCGCGCCTCGAAGGGGAGGCAACAGGCACCGCGTGTGGGGCCCATGCTTAGAGACGCCACGCCTCGCGTGGCTCCTCAGCATGAGGTTGGTTTCGTTTCAGACGTTATTCATCAGACGGAGTCCCCCCATGTCCCGATGCCTGCTCGCCCTGGCCGCCGCCCTGGGCTTCCTGCTGCCGGGCATCGGATACGCCCAGACGCTGCGCATCGTGATGCACTCCGACCTCAAGTCGGTCGATCCGATCTGGAGCGGCACCTATATCTCACGCAACCACGGCTACCTGATCTACGACACGCTGTTTGCGATGGACGAGAACCTCCAGGTGAAGCCGCAGATGGTCGATACCTGGCAGGTGAGCGCCGACGGCCTCGTCTGGACCTTCAGGCTGCGCGACGGGCTTGCCTGGCACGACGGCGCACCCGTCACGTCGGAGGATTGCATCGCCTCCCTCAAGCGGTGGTCGGCGCTCGACATCATGGGGCGCAAGCTCGCGCAGTTCCTGCAGGAATACAAAGTCGTCGACGACAGGACCTTTCAGCTCGTGCTGAAGGAGAAGTTCGGCCTGGTGCTGGAGGCGCTGGGCAAGCCCTCGGTCGGCGTGCCCTTCATGATGCCCAAGCGTGTCGCCGATCTCGAGCCGGCGAAGCAGATCGACGATCCCACCGGCTCCGGCCCCTTCATCTTCAAGAAGGACGAATGGAAGCCCGGCGACAAGGTCGTCTATGTGAAGAACCCCGGCTACAAGCCGCGGGCCGAGCCGATGTCGGGCCTGGCCGGCGGCAAGGTCGCGAGCCTGGAGCGTGTCGAATGGGTGTGGCTGCCCGATCCCGAGACGCAGCTCAATGCGCTGGCCAAGGGCGAGATCGACGCCATCGAATCGGTGACGCACGACCATATCCCGCTGCTGGAGGCCAATCGTGACATCAGGCTGATCCCGCGCAAGGCGGCGCAGAACCAGTACGCCTTCCGCATGAACTGGCTGCAGCCACCCTTCGACAACATCAAGGTGCGGCAGGCCGTCACCTATGCGCTGAGCCAGGAGGATTTCCTGCTGGCCAGCATCGGCGACCCGCGCTTCTTCAACAAGTGAAAGGCCCTGTTCACCTGCAACTCGCCCTATGAATCGCTGGCCGGCATGGAGGGGCTGATCGAGGGCAATGCTGCGAAGGCGAGGCAGCTGCTGGCCGAGGCGGGCTACGACGGCACGCCCATCGTCGTCCTCCAGCCGGTCGACCTCATCACGCTGAAGCAGCTCGCACCCGTGGCCAAGGCGCAGCTCGAGAAGGCCGGCTTCAAGGTCGATGTCCAGGCGATGGACTGGCAGAGCCTCATCAGCCGCCTGATCAACAAGAAAGGCCCGCCATCGGAGGGCGGCTGGAACGCCTTCGGCACCAGCTGGTCGCGCGTCGACATCCTCGATCCGCTGATGACGGGCTATCTCGCCGCCAACTGCGCCCGTGCCTACGCTGGCTGGCCGTGCGACGAGGACATGGAGCGGTTGCGCGACGAGTTCGTGCGCCAGGCCGACGCCAAGGGGCGCAAGGAAGCCGCCGAAGCGGTGCAGCGCCATGCCATGCAGATCGTGACTCACGTGCCGCTCGGTGAATGGTACGGCGTCATGGCCGTGCGCTCCAATGTCGGCACCCTGCCGGTGATGCCCCCGGTCACGGTCTTCTGGGGCATCACGAAGAAGTAGTGGTCCACGGATCGAGGCAGGTTGAGATATGCAGGCCGAGCCGAAACCTCATCGAGGCGAGATCAGCTCTCTCACGGGATTGAGAGGGGTGGCGGCGGTGTGCGTGATGATCACGCACTACGCGGTCTGGACGGCGGTGGCGCCCGACGATCATTCGGGATTCGCCTGGGCGGTGACCGCGCTCCTGGGCATGCCGATTTTCTTCACGCTGAGCGGCTTCGTCATCGCCTACAGCTATGGCCACTGGGATTGGTGGGAGCGCCCGGTCTTCAACCTCGTCCGGCTTTTCCTCTATCGTTTCGCCCGGCTCTATCCGGCGTTTCTCGTCTTCGCCATCATCGTCGTCATTCGCTGGCCGGAGGCCCGGATACTGTCGAATCTCGGCGCGCACGCGTACCTGCTGCCCAATCTTCTCCTCCTCCACACCTGGATCCCCCTCAAGTTCGAGGGCGTGCCGGCCGCCCACGGTCAATTTCATGTCTCCTGGAGCCTGAGCACCGAGTGCGCGCTCTATCTTTGCTTCGCATTGGGGCAATCCTCGCCGCCGCCTTGCCGAATTGGCGATTCAAGAAATTTTCCCTGGCCGCGGTCTTCTTCGTGACGGTCGGACTGCTGTCCCAGCTCGCGGTGGAATTTCGCGGCTTCCTCGCTGTTGGCAACTGGACCGACCAGGAATGGCGGGGGTGGTTCTTCTTCAACTCCCCCTACATGGTCTCGCTGCAGTTCGGCATTGGCGTGGTGGCGTATCAGGTCTTTTGCGCGGCCGACCTCGATCGCTGGAAAAGGGCCTGCAGCAATCTCGGCGCCACAGGCCTGATCGCCATCTACGTGCTCATCGGGGCCTACGTTCTCCAGGGCGCCGACTATGCGATTCCACTGCTCACGGCGATCGCGACGGGGCTCATCCTGGTCGGTGCGACGACGGACACGCTTGCCAACCGGCTCCTGTCAAAACGCGCCATCGTCTATCTCGGCACGATCTCCTATTCACTCTACCTGTTTCACTTCATCACCGCCCATTTTGCGATGGTTGCCCGACGCTTCGAAACCTTCACCTGGACCGCGGCGGGTATCCAGGCCGTGAACCTCCTGGCGGCGTCGGCTCTCGCCGTCTTTGTTTCCACCGGCATCTACCGGCTTGTGGAGGTTCCCGGGCGCAGGGCGATACGTGCCGCAGCCGACAGGTGGCTCGACCGACTGGGGCCCGCCTCGGCGGGGCAGAAGAAGGTCGCGCAGACCGGCTGACCTGCGCGAGCCGCGGCGCTACCCGCCCAGCAGCGCCGGTGCCGCGGCGACTTCCTTGCGTTCGACCTTCTTCACGATCTCGGTGAGCTTGGCGTGGGTGGGCGCCGGCACGCCGATGAAGGTGCCGCGGTCGGCCACGTAGCCGTTCATGAACTCGATCTCGGTGCGGCGGCCCTTGCGGATGTCCTGGGCCATCGACGGGCGCTGGATGTCGGCGCGCGGGTTGGGGTTGGTGTTGGAGCCGGGCCGCAGGATGGTCTCGATCTCGTCGAGCGCCGCCTTGTCGCCTTCGCTCGCGCGGGCGAGCGTCTCGGGCTCCATCTTGCCGATCTTCTCGATGTGATAGCCCAGCGCCTGGCCGACGCGCACGGCCTCGCCACCGAGCTTGATCGAGAAGCGGCGGATGGCGTCGTTGGCGTCGCAATCCCGGCCGGTGAGGCCGGTCGCGGCCGACACGCCGTTCTTCATGCCGTTCTGGCAGAGCTTGGACCAGCGCTCGCCCCACAGGTTGCTCGTGGTCTTCGCGCTGTCGATGCGGCCCACCATGTCGCGCAATTCCTCGACGCGCTTGGTGATGCGGCCGTGGACCTCGCCGACGCGGAACACCGTGTGCTTGTCGCCGCCCTTGGCCACGGTGCGCCGGATGGTGGCGGGCTCATACATGTCGACCGAGATCAGCGAAGCCACCATCCCCACGGTCTTGCCCCAGCCGACGACGTTGGCGATGCGCTCCTCGTTCAGGCAGTTCTGCAGCGACACGATATAGCCGTCCGGCGCCAGGTATTGCTTGATCAGCGCCGTCGCCCATTCGGTGTCGTAGGACTTCATCGACACGAAGGCGATGTCGATCGGCTTCTGCCGCGACAGCGCCTCCATCTCGGTGAGATGCATGGTCCTGGCGTTCCTGACCGTGATCTTCTCCTCCGGCGTCACGCCGTCGAGCTGCAGCCCGTTCTTGCGGATCGCCTCGATGTTCTCCGGCCAGAAATCGATCAGCGTCACGTCCTCGCCGGTATGGGCGAGCCATCCTCCGACATATCCGCCCAATGCACCGACACCGACGACCGCGATTCGCTTGCCCATTTCTTCCTCCCGGATGACGCCCTGAATAAATACAACCTCATGCCGAGGAGGCAGCGCAGCTGCCGTCTCGAAGCACGGGCCCCACGCGGGGTGCTCGTTCCCGCCCTTCGAGACGCGGCCTGCGGCCGCTCCTCAGGGTGAGGTGGTTGCTGAAACCAAGCCAGCCAAAAACGCCTCGACCGCCTGATTGAAGAGCGCGGGCTGATGCAGGTTCGAGGCATGGCCCGCGTCGGGAATGACCGCCTTGGTCGATCCCTTGATCTTGGCCACCATGTAATCGGTGGCGGCGAGGAAACTGGTGTCGTTGGCGCCGACGAGAACGAGGGTCGGCACGGCGATCTTGTCGAGCGACTGGATCACCCGGTCGTTCTGCTGGGCCAGCATGCCGCGTGCGGCACCGGCCAGGCCCTTGGCGTCGCGGTGCTTGGTGAGCTTGACCTCGTCGCTGGTGTTGAGCGCCGCCAATCCGCGCGCCTCGAGATCGAGGGCTCGCGTGTTTGCCGTCTCGTTCCACTTGGCGCGGGCCTCGTCCTTCTTGAAGCCGGGGCCGGTGTCGAACAGCATCAGTGCCCGCACGCGGCCGGGATGGCTGGCCGTGAAGGCGAGCGACATGTAGCCGCCGAGCGACAGGCCGCCCACGATGGCCCTGTCGGCGCCCACCGTGTCGAGCAGCGCGCGCATGTCGCCTACCGTCAGCCCTTCGGAATAGAGGGCCGGGTCCTTCGGGTAATCGCTCTGGCCATGACCACGCATGTCCCAGACGACGATCTGGTAGCGGTCCTTCAGGGCTTCGATCTGGCCGTCCCACATGCGGCAGGTCGAGCTGTAGCCGTGGCTCAGCAGCAGGGTCGGCCCCGCGCCATGGACCTCGTAGTAGATCTTCACGCCGTTGCGATCGAGCTTGGCCATTCAGGGAGCCACACGCGCTTCGGCGCGCGCCTTTGCGAGATAGCGTTCCGCGTCCTCCTGCAGGATCAAGCGGTCTTTCAGCAGATGGTCGACGGCGGCCTGCACCTTGGCGACGTAGGCATCGCGCGTCGGATAGCGCTCGGCGATCTTGGCGGCTGGGAACGCCAGGTAGCTGCCGTCGCGGTCGGCGAGCTCGCCCGTGGGATAGGGCGCCTTGTACTCGTTCCAGCCGGTGTAGGCCGCGAGCGGCACGGCGATGTCGGGGAGGCGGATGCCCGCCACCTCGTTGCCGTCGGGATCGACCCGGCTCACCAGCGTGCGATAGACGCGCTCGGGCGGCTTGGGCTTCACCCAGTCGCCAGGCGGCGCCACGCGGTTGGTGACGCGCGCGACGGCAGCTCCCGGAATTGTGGGAAAGCCTGTCTTGTCGGGCTCGACCAGCGTGCCGTCGGCCAGCGTCGGCACGCGCGACGGCGGCGGCGCCTTGCCCGACATCACCCACTCGTCGAGCGCCACGAGCAGCGCGCGCACCGCCGGCATGGGATTGTGCGGGTTGCGCGGATTGACGTCGGGGCCGGTGTCGGCCGCCGCACCGGCGCGGCCGCCATGCTGGGTGCCGGCGATCATGTAGACGCGCGAATTCTCCGGCAGCGCCACGTCCTTCATGCCCAAGGGATCGGTGGTGAGCAGCGAGGCGCCCTTCTGCCAATACTCGGTCGAGGTGTTGGTCTCGATCAGCCTGGGATCGGAGCCGTCGCCACGGAACAGGGAGCCTGCCTGCTTGGTGAGCGGATCCTCCAGCGTCGCCGTGGAGAAGGGGAAGGCGTTCTCGGGATAGTCGTGATCCTCGTGCTGCGTGCCGGTGCGCGCGGGTTGGGCGAAGGGCTCGTTGAAGAAAATGCGGCCGACGCCGGCGATGTGGCTGTGGATGCCGTCGAACACGCGCCGGCCCTGCTCGTCGCGATTGAAGCCCTCGGAGATGTGGTTGCGCAGGTAACGCCCGGCCTGGGAGAAGCCGATGGCAAGCGCATGCGTGATCGGTCGGCCCGTGACCTTCGTGGCGGCCGGATCGTAGCGCAGCCAGCTCACGACATCGCGCGTGGCGGCGAAGCCCAGCCCCTGGACTTTGGGATTCTTCGCCTCGTAGGTGAAATCGTAGATGAAGCCGGGCTTGGGCTTGGTACCGTCGCGCAGCTTGATCGAGCGTGCATCGACGAACGACCACTGGTTCAGCGGCAGCTCGGCCGGCGCGTCGGCGGCACGCTCGCGCACGGTGAGCGTGGCGCGCGGCTGCTCCAGCGTCGCGGCTTCATAGGAGAGCTTGAAGGCTTCCAGCGCGCCGCCACGCGTGCCCGAGACGAACTCGTCGCGCACGGTCTTGACGATGGGCTGGCCGTTGTCGGTGGCGACGGGGGCGGTGAGGGCCAGGCCCATGTTGCCGCGCGGCGCGTCGGGATCCCAGCCCGACCAGACGATGGTGTAACCCAGCCGCAGCGGAAAGCCGTTGCCCACGTCGGCCAGGGTCTTGGGATCGTTCACGCCCTGCGGCCCGTCGGCGATGTTGCCGAACAGCATCTTGCGGCCGCGATTGTTGACCTCGTAGAGGATGCGGCCGTTGCCCTTCAGGGGATCCTTCGGCCGCAGGATGAAGATCGCGGTCGAATATTCCACCATGCCGCGGGCGTTGCGCGGCGCCTTGTCGATCAGCGCGATGCCCCTGTTGCCGGGGGCGTTGGGATCGACCTCGCCCGTGGCCGTGCCGATCACGCGCTCATAGGCGCCGACCGCGCCGAACGACGCGCCGTCGGCCAGGAGCTCGACCGCCTGGATATCGACTGAAAGGATCACGGCGGCTACTTCGCATCCGGCGGCGGGAAGTTCAGCTCCACGCCGACGCCGTCGGGATCGTAGAGGAAGACCTGCCGGCCGCCGGTGCGCGGCACGACCTGCTGGCGGTACTTCACCTTCTTGCCGTCGAGGCGCTCGCACACGCCCTCGAAGTCCGTCGCGGCGAAGGCGATATGGTCGAAGCGGCCGGTGTCGTCGAACTTCTTCTCGGTGCCGCGCACCACGATGCCCTCGCGCGGCACGCGCGGTCCCAGCAGGTGCACGGTGGCGACGCCGCCGGAATAGAGCCAGTAGCCGGGAAAGCCCAGCGGCGGACGGTCGCCGTTCTCGAGGCCGAGAACGTCGCAATAGAAGTCCTTGGTGCGTTCCAGGTCTGACGGTTCGATCGTGTAGTGCTGCAATGAGCCGAGCGGCATGGTCTTCTCCTCAAACGAAGGTCAGGTCGGCCTCGGCACCCATCATCCAGGCGCCGACGGTCTCGAAATGGGAAAGCCGGCCCTGCAGCTGCTGGGTCACGGTGTGGATGTCGCGGAAGCGCCGTTCCAGCGGATGGCTCTCGAAGATCGCCGTGGCGCCGGCGGCATTATAGGCGAAATCGACGGCCTCGCGCGCCTTGTGGATGGCGTTGGTCGAGGCCATGCGGATGGCGATGCGGTGGTCGACGGTGAGCTTCGCCCCGTCGGAAATCTCCCGCCAGATGCCGGCCATCGACTGCAGCAGGAAGGCGCGGGCGGAGCGGATGCCGACCTCTGCCTGGGCGAGGTTGGTCTGGACCACGGCATTGTCGCGGATCGGGCTCGCCTTGCCGCGCGGGACCTTGTGGCGCGCCGTGTCGATGAAATCGTCGAGCGCGCCGCGGGCGATGCCCAGCGCCACGCCGGCGAAGCCCAGCTCGTAGCAGGTCATCGCCGACATGCGGTAGAGCGGCCCGCTCTCGCGACATTCCTTGTCGTATTCGCGGGTGATCGAATGGTCGGCGGCCACGAAATGGTCGGTGAGGGCGAACTGGTCGGAGGCGGTGCCGCGCAGGCCGACCGTGTTCCAGATGTCGGTCCAGGCGACCTCGGAGGCCCGCACCAGCATGGTGCGCTCCACAGTACGGCCGTCGTCGCCGCGTCGTGGCGTGCCGTCGGCCTGATAGATCGGGCAGTGGGCGCCGAGCCAGGTGGCGTGGCGGCAGCCCGAGGCGAAGGCCCAGACGCCGGTGACCTTGTAGCCGCCCTCGCATTCGATCGCCTTCACGCGCGGTCCCGGGCCCCAGGCCAGCACGGCGCGCGGGTCGTCGCCGAAGACCTCCTGCGCCACGGGCAGATCGAGATAGGCCGCCGACATGGAGCAGCCGCTGGCCTGGCTCAGGCACCAGGCGGTGGAGGCATCGGCGCGGGCGATGGTCTCGATGACATGGAAGAAGGTGACGGGATCGGTCTCGATCCCGTTCGAGGAGCGCGGCATCAGCAGCCGGAACAGCCGCGCCTCGTGCAGCCGGTCGAGCAGGGCCGGCGGCAGCCGGCGCCCGTCCTCGATCTCGTTCGAGGCCGCCTCGACGGCGGACCGAACTGATTCGGCGCGGGCGATGATGGCCGGGTCGCCGGCCAGCTCGGCAGAAGTCGGGATCAGCGTATCCAAGGCAGTCCTCGTCGAAACGTCATGCTGTCACGCGGCGGCCAATTCCCTGTCGATCTGCTCGATCGACTTGCCCTTGGTCTCCATGCCGAAGAAATAATAGACCACCCCTGCCATCAGGAACCAGCAGCCGAGATAGAGGAAGGCCGTCGGGATCTGCGGCAGCGGAACGTCGGGCTTGAGGTAGTTGTTGGAGCCGACGATCAGCGCCAGCCCGAGCGGTCCGATGATCTTGCCGATTCCGCCGAAGCCATAGGCCGAGCCCATGCCGGTGGTGCGCAGGTACGAGGGCCAGACCTCGGCCGCGTAGGGCCCGACGATGGCGAAACCGCCGTCGGCGAAGAACATCGCCGCCGCCAGGATCAGCCAGAAGGCCGAGAGGCCGAACAACGTCGTATTGTAGTTGTAGCCGGCCAGGATCACGAGCACGCCGGCGCCGAAGCCCAGCAGCCCGCCCGCCTGCCGGCGGCCGATCTTGTCGGAAAGGTAGGAGAAGCTGAGCCGCCCGACGAAGCCCACGACGGTGAGCAGGATCATCATCTTGGAGGCTTCCTGCGGCGTCACCTTCAGCAGCAGCACGAACAACGACGGCGCCCACAGCACGACGCCATAGACGCCGGTCTGGGCGCCGGCATTGCCCAGCCACGACACCAGCAGGCTGCGCGGATACTTGAAGAGGTCGAACCACGAGGCATTGACCGGCATCGGCGCGCTGGCCGCCGTCGGCAGGGGCAACGTCGAGGGCTCGACCTGCAGCGCCCAGGCGAGCGACTTGCGGGCCTCCTCGTAGCGGCCCTGGCGGACCAGCCACCACGGCGATTCCGGCACCCAGATGCGGACCAGGAGCACGACCAGCGCCGGCAGCACGCCGATGGCGAACAGCAGCCGCCACTGGTCGGCACCCATGAAGGCGCCCAGCACGGCGCCGAGGCCGACGCCCAGCGGGATGACGCAGGTCACGAGCCCGCCCACCCAGCCGCGCTTGGACGAGGGCATGAACTCCTGCACCAGCGGAAGGTCGACGCAATAGAGACCGCCGACGCCGACACCGACGAAGAAGCGCATGACGGTGAGGAAGACCCAGCCGTTGTCGGGCGTGAAATAGAGCAGGCCGGTGGCGATCGAGAAATTGAGCACCGTGCCGATGAAGACCTTGCGACGGCCGATGCGGTCGGCGAGCCAGCCCCAGACGTAGGCGCCGATGATGGCGCCGACGCCCGACGACAGCAGCACGATGGCCGACTGGCCGAAGGTGAGCTTCCAGGGCCCGATGACGAAGGCCAGCACGAAGCCGATCAGGAAGTAATCGAAGAATTCCAGCGCATCGCCGATCACCGCCGCCGCGATGATCTTCTTCTGGTTGCCCGTGAGACTCGTCTGTCGGTCGAGGATCTCGAACATTGGCGTTTCCCCTTTTTACGTCTTTTGTGGAACGCTACGCTTCCGCCGGGTCGAGCGGCAAGTGGCCGGTTTGCCTCTCGGAATTTCCCGAGGGGTTGGCCAGAGATCACCAGAGGAATGGGGAGAGAGACATGCATTGGGCCGACCGTCGCACGCGCTTCCGCGCGCTGCTTGCCACCGACCGTTGCTACCATCCGGGTTCGGTCCATGACGCGATCTCCGCCCGCATCGCCGAGGATCTGGGCTTCGAGATCGGCATGTTCGCGGGCTCGGTGGCGTCGCTGGCGGTGTTGGGCGCACCTGACCTCATCGTGCTGACGCTGTCGGAATTCGCGGGCCAGGCCTATCGCATCAACCGCGCCGGCAAGCTGCCGCTGCTCGTGGATGCCGACCATGGCTATGGCAATGCACTCAACGTGAAGCGCACGGTCGAGGAGCTGGAGACGGCAGGTGTCGCCTGCCTCAGCATCGAGGACACCGAGCTGCCGACGCCTTTCGGCACGACCAAGCCGCGACTCCTCTCGATCGCCGAGGGCGTGGGCAAGATGAAGGCGGCGCGGGCGGGCCGGCAGGACCCGGCGCTCTGCATCGCCGGCCGCACCAGCGCCATCCAGATCTCGGACCTCGACGACACGATCGCCCGCGGCAAGGCCTACGAGGCGGCGGGCGTCGATGCGCTGTTCTTCGTCGGGGTGAAGACACGCGCCGAGCTCGACGCGATCTCGGCGGCGACGACGCTACCCATCATCCTGGGCGGCGGCACGCCGGAGCTGAACGATCTTGCCTATCTCGGCGCGCGCCGGGTGCGGGTGGCGCTGCAGGGCCACCAGCCCTTCGCCGCCTCGGTTCAGGCGATCCACGACACGCTCAAGGCTCTGCGCGACGGCACGCCGCCCGCGAAGCTTTCAGGCGTGGCCGATGCCGAGCTGATGAAGCGAGTCACCCGCGACGGCGACTACGCCAAATGGACGAAGGACTTTTTGGGCGGGTGACTCGTCAGCCGCCCAAGCCCGAGAGGATCGCCCCCAGGATGCTGATCATGCCGTCGAGAAAGCCGCTGAAGGAGCTCCCGCCGCCTTCCTCGCTGCCTTCTTCGCCGGCCTCTCCCGACGTCGCGCAGGACGCCAGCGTCAGGCACAGCACCGTTGCCCAGACAAGAGCCGTTCTCCCCATGGTCTCCCCCTCTATTGCGACGCGCCGGCCCCACCCGTGAGCGCCAATGAATTCAGGAAGCGGTCGACATCGGCCGACGCCTCACGTCCGGCCGGCACGGTGACCAGCGCCTGGAAGAGCTGGTTGGCGCGCAGCACGATCAGCCCGACCTGGACCTGCTTCTTCGATGCCACATCGACCACGATGCGCCGCGCCGGCGCTCCGCTCACGGTCATGCGCTGCTCCGTCCGCAGCTTGCCCTTCATGTTCTTGACCGCCTTGCGGCGCGCCTCGCCGAGCGCATGCTGCGCGTCGTCGTAGGCCGTCACGGGAAAGGTGGCACTGGTGGCGACATAGACGTTGCCGCCCGCTTCCAGCCGGGCTGCCGTCACCCGCATGGTCCCCTCGGGCGTCGACCGGTCGGCCTGGTTGTGCTTGGGCGCACCGGGGAATTCGATGCGATAGCCCGCCCCCTCGGGGGCATGCTCGGCCCATTGATCCTGGCTGCGGGACGGCGTGGCGATGCCGAGGCAGAGCGGCAGCAAGAGCAGGAAAGTCGCCAGAGATCGCATCGAGCGTTGGCTCCCCATTTGGCTTTATGCACGCACCGTATGGCATTCCCCGGGAAATGGATAGAATCAGATCGTCTGTGTTCGACGAATGACGCTCCGCGACGAGGACCGAAGCATGGCCGACGAACCCCGCATCCAGTTCTGGCAGACGACGGCCGTGGCCGCTCCCCTGGCGGCGCTGGTGGTCACGCCGGTCGCGGCATCGATGATGGGGGGCTTTCACGAGGCCCTGATCGGCGAGCAGGTTTCCGCCGCCACGACGTTCGGCATCCTGGGCACGATGTGCTTTCCCGTCGGCGCGTATTTCTATGCGCGGATGAAGCTCGATGAGGCCCTGGCGGCCGACAGCCGGTCATGGCCGGCCGTTCCCGGCGTCGTGCTGTCGAGCAAGGTCGAGCGGCGCGTCACCGAGGACGACACGCTCCATTCGCTGACGGTGAGCTATTCCTACAAGGTCGGGGAACGGACCTATCGGGGCGACGTGCTGGCGTTTGCGCCGGAGTGGATTCCCGACGAGGCGCGGATCAGGGAACTCGCGCGAAAATATCCCGCAAACGCCATCGTAGAGGTTCATGTCGATCCCAACGACCCCGAGATCGCCGTCCTCGAGACCACCGGAGAGCTGGCCAGGCAGAACAGCTGGCGCGTCTGGCTGTGCATCGGCACGCCGCTTGCCGCCACGCTGTTCATCGGGTTGGTAAATCTCGCGGGCTAGTCCGCCGGCACCAGGGTGACGTCGACGCCGTAGGAATGCGAGCCGCCGCCCAGGATCACGCCGCGCAGCGGGCTCACGTCGGAGAAGTCACGGCCCCAGGCCACCACGACATGGTCCTCCTTGGCGATCAGGTCGTTGGTCGGGTCGAGATGGATCCAGCCCGCCGCCTCGCCGCACCACACCGTCACCCAGGCGTGGCTGGCGTCGCTGCCGCGCAACGCCGCCTCCTCCTTGGTGCGTACGGTGCGGATGTAGCCCGAGACGTAGCCGGCCGCGAGCCCGTGGGCGCGCAAGGCGGCCAGCATGACATGGGCGAAGTCCTGGCAGACGCCGCTCTTGCCCTCGAACACCTCGGCCAAGGGCGTCGAGATGTCGGTCGCGCCGGGCTTGTACTTGAAGTCCTTGTTGATGCGCGTGGTGAGCTCGCGCGCGGCCTCGAGGATCGGCCGGCCCGGCGTGAGGGACTTGGCGCCATAGTCGCGCAGCGCCGCGTCGATCGGCACCAGCGGCGACTCGTAGACGAATTCGCTGGCCTCGACCGGCGCCGGGAAGCCGCCGCCGGCCAGCGCCGCGCGCATCTCCTCCCAGGGCGGGGTGGAGGCGGCGGCCGGCGGGTCGGGGAAGCGCACGTCGATGGCGGCGCGAACCTCGATGTCGAAGCGCGTGTGCGGCGCGTCGATGCGATAGACGTGGATGTGGTTGCCGAAATGGTCGAGATGGCGCGCCGCCAGCACCGGTTCGGGGTGGGCCACGATGCCGATCGAGCTCACCTCCTGGCCGGGGAAGGCGCGGGCATGTAGATGGGCGATGTGGAACGCCGAATCGACGCTGCTCTTGTAGCTGTAGGAGGTGCGGTGCGAGAGGAGATAGCGCATGGCTAGCTCGGATTTTCGCTGGGGGCGCGCCACTCCAGTGGAGCGATCTTCCGCAGGATCGACGCATGACGCGCCACTGGAGTGGCGCGCCCCCAGCAATGAGGTCCGAGCAGGGAAAAACGCCACATGCTCTAGCCCGCCGCGACGGTGGCCGGCATCGAGCCGACGGCCTGCGCCGCCGGCACGTGGCTGAAGTAGGCGCGCGTGATCGCCTCGGAAATATCCTCGAGCCGCCGCTCGGCGTCCTCGGCGATCTCGCGCAGCACGGCCAGCGCCAGCCCCTCGTGGCGCCAGCTCTTCTCCTCGCCGGCGAAGAGCTGAACGGCACGTTCGAAATCGACGTCGAGCGAATCGAGCAGGTCGGGCACCTTGGTGCCGGAGGCCTTGCCCAGCCGGTCGAGGTGGCTCGCGATCGAGCGCAGCTGGAAGGCGAAGGCGCGCGGGTTGCTGTCGTCGAGCAGCACCAGGTCGAGCACCGGCGCCGGCTGGAACTGGCCGAGGTAGCGCGTGCGGTAGGTGATGGAGCTGTCGCAGAGGTCGAGCGCCAGCCGCATCGAGGCTTCCCAGTCGATCGGCGATTCGCGCCACGGTCCCAGCGCGCTGCCCAGCACGAACTGCGCGCGTTCGATGCGCCGGCCGAGGTCGAGGAACAGCCAGCCCGAGCCGCGCGTCATGTTCTCCTGCGCCAGCCCTGAGAGGGTGGCGACGAAGCGCACGATGTCGTCGAGGGCGGCGATCAGCGGATCGAGATTGCCGCGTGCCGCGACCAGCCGCTGGCGCGTCTCGGCCAACAGGGGGCCAAAGGCCGCGATCATGTCGGCCGAGAAGCGGTCGCGCAGCGTGCCGGCCAGCCGCTGGATGCCGTCGAGCACAGTGGCAAGCCCGCGCTTCTCCGAGGCGACGGCCGCCAGCCCTTGCTGGAAGGCCGCACTCTCCGGCATGGAAAGAGCGGCCGACGTAGGCATCAGGTTGGCATGATCGATCAGCCGGCCGAGCAATCGCAGCTCGACCGATTCGCGCGGGCCCATGGCGCCCTGCGCCACCCGTATCGCCGTGGTGCGCAGCAGGCGGGCATCGTTGTCGAGCCGCTCGATGTAGCGGCCGAGCCAGTAGAGATTGTCGGCGGCGCGGCTCTGCAGGTCGGCGCTGCCCCGATCGACGGCGAGCTGATGAAAGCGCCGGCCGGCCGGCAGCTCGACGTCGGCGGCATCCTCGGCCAGCACCCAGACGTCCTTGAAGGTCCCGTTGAGACGGTTGAGGGAGCGCAGGGCGGTGTCGCCCGCCGGCTCGCGCGCCAGGCCACCCGGCAGCAGGTGGTAGCCGTCGCCGTCGGCAATCAGGAAGCAGCGCAGCACCACGGCGGCCGGCGCCAGCGCCGTGCCGTCCCACTTGGGGCTGAGCGACGGCGTGATCGGATATTGCGCCACGAACTGGCCGGGCTGGGCGCGCAGCCGCTCCTCCAGCGCGCGGCGCTCCTTGGGGTCGAGCATGCCGACCACGATCGGCTCGCGGTCGGCGCCGAGGCAGGGCCGCACGATCATCGAATCGAGATGGGCCATGGCGAAGGCACAGGCCGTGGGCTCGCCCAGCCACCACACGTCGAGCGACGGCATCAGCAGCTTCTCGCCCAGCATCCGCTCGCTGAGGCGTTCCAGGAACGGCATCAGCGCCGGGGTCTCGACGAGGCCCGAGCCCAGCGCGTTGGCGAGCCCGATCCGCCCACTGCGCGTCGTCTCGACGAGGCCGGTGACGCCGAGCGCGGAATCGGCGCGCAGCTCGAGCGGATCGGCGAAGGAGCTGTCGAGGCGGCGTAGCAACATATGCACGGGCCGGAGCCCGGCCAGCGTCTTGATCGCCACCTCGCCGTCGCGCGCCACCAGGTCACCGCCTTCGACCAGCGGGATGCCCAGCGTGCGCGAGAGATAGACATGCTCGAAATAGGTCGCCGACAGCGAGCCTGGCGTCAGCAGGGCGATGTTGGGATGGTCGATATCCGCTGGCGCCATGGCCGCCAGCGAATGATGCCAGCGGTCGACGAAGGGCCTGAGGTGCCGCACCGGGATCGAGCGGAAGGCCTCGGGCAGGCTGCGCGCCAGCACGCGGCGGATCTCCAGCGCATAGCCTGCGCCCGCCGGCACCTCGGTATGGTCGGCCAGCACATGCCAGCGCCCGTCGCCCAACCGCACCAGGTCGACGGCATATTGGCCGAGATGGCGCGATGGGCGGGACCCGTCGGTGGTGCGGCAGGCACGCAGGAAATGCCGGTTGGCGTGGACGAGCATCGGCGGCACCAGCCGCTCCGCCAGCATCTTCTGCGGGCCGTAGAGGTCGGCCAGCAGGCCGTCGAGCAGGCGCGCGCGCTGGACGAGACCGGATTCGATCGTCTGCCATTCGTCGGGTGTGATCACGAAGGGCAGCGGGTCGAACGACCAGTTGGGCGTGCTGCGCTCGTCGAGCAGGTTGTAGGTGGCGCCGGATTCCTGGAGCTGACGGCGCGCGCTCTCGACGCGGTCCTTCAGCCCCCCGCCCGGCAAGGCGCGGATGACGCTGAGAATCCCCTGCCAGTGATAGCGGATCGACTTCTGGCCGGTGACCAGCTCGTCGTATGCGCTTGCCGGCGAGGACGAGAGGCCGCGCAACGACTCCATGGGCCCACGGAAGGAAAGGAAGGAATTACAAGGTCTTAGGTTCGCACGTGTGATCCTCGCCCGCTAGGGGAGAGGCGAGATCCCACACCTCGTGCCATCCCGAGCGCAGCGAGGGATCCTTAACTTTCAGGCCCTCCGCAGATCCAGCGTCAGCGGGTGCTCGGGATTGTCGAGCGGCCGGGGTTCGGCGGCGGGGCCGCCGGTGAAGCCGATGGGGAAGAAGCGGGCGCGGCGGCGGGCTTCGGCCTCGTTGGCGTTGACCGGGACGCGGTCGTAGTTGCGGCCGCCGGGATGGGCCACGTGATAGGTGCAGCCACCCAGCGACCGGCCGTTCCAGCTGTCGTGCACGTCGAAGGTGAGCGGCGCATGCACGCCGATGGTGGGATGGAGCGCGTTGGTGGACTGCCAGGCGCGGTAGCGGACGCCGGCCACGAACTCGCCCGGCACGCCGGTGGAGCGCAGCGGCACGCGCCAGCCGTTGCAGGCCAGGATGTGGCGGGCATCGTTCAGCCCCACGACCTTGACCTGCAGGCGTTCCACGGAAGAGTCGACATAGCGCACCGTGCCGCCGCCGCCCGGCTCCTCGCCCAGCACATGCCAGGGTTCGAGCGCATGGCGCAGCTCCAGCTCGATGCCGCGCTGCGCCACTTCGCCGAGACGCGGGAAGCGGAACTCGAAGTGCGGCGCGAACCATTCTTTCTCGAAGAGGTAGCCGGCGGCGAACAGATCGTCGAGCACCTCGGTGAAATCCTGCCACACGAAATGCGGCAGCATGAAATCGTCGTGCAGGCGCGTGCCCCAGCGGCTGAGCTTGCGCTCGTAGGGCGCGTCCCAGAACTTCGCCACCAGCCCGCGCAGCAACGCCTGCTGGGCCACGCTCATCTGCCAATGCGGCGGCATCTCGAAGGCGCGCAGCTCGAGCAGGCCGCGGCGTCCGGCGGCCGTGTCGGGCGTGAACAGCTTGTCGATGCAGAACTCGGTGCGGTGCGTGTTGCCCGTCACGTCGACCAGCAGATTGCGGAAGATGCGGTCCACCAGCCAGGGCGCGGCCTGCTGCCCCGGCACGATCTGGCGGAAGGCGATCTCGAGCTCGTGCAGCGCATCGTTGCGCGCCTCGTCGACGCGCGGATGCTGGCTTGTCGGGCCGATGAAGAGACCGGAGAACAGGTACGACAGCGACGGATGATTGTGCCAGTAGCCCAACAGGCTTTTCAGCAGGTCGGGCCGGCGCAGCATCGGCGAATCGGAGGCCGAGGGTCCGCCCAGCGTCACATGGTTGCCGCCGCCGGTGCCGGTGTGGCGGCCGTCGACCATGAATTTCTGCGCGCCCAGCCGCGTCTGGCGCGCCTCCTCGTAGACGATCTCGGTCTTGTCGACGAGCTCGCGCCAGTCCGACGACGGGTGGATGTTGACCTCGATGACGCCGGGATCGGGCGTAACGCTGAAGGAGAGCAGCCGCGAATCGCCGCCGGGCGGGGGATAGCCCTCGATGAAGACCGGTTGGCCGAGCTCCTCGGCCGTGTCCTCGATGGCCGCGACCAGCTCGAGATAATCCTCGCTGCGCTCCACCGGCGGCATGAACACATAGAGATGCCCGTCGCGCGGCTCGAAGGAGATCGCCGTGCGCACGATCGTACCGGGCGAGGAACCGACGGACGGCTTGGTGCCGAGGTCGGGCGCCAGCGCGCGACGCCAGGCCTCGCGGCGGCTGATGTCGTCGTTGCTCTCCGCCAGCTCCGGCACGCCGCGTTCCTGGCGGCGCAGCAAAGGCGCGCGGCGGAAGGCGTCGAGCGGCGGCAGGGTGGGATGGGAGATCATGGGATCGGGATCGGGGATGAAGCCCACATCGGCCGGCGCGGCCCAGGGCAGCGAATCGAGCGGAAGACGGTAGCCCAGCGGTGAGTCGCCGGGTATCAGGTAGCACTTCTCGGTGCGCAGGAACCACAGGCCGCTCTTCCAGCGTCCGCGGCCGTTGTGCTCGCGGCCATTGTCGCGCCCATGATCGCGCGAGATCGGCAGCACCGTGCCGACCGCGCTCTCCAGCCCCTGCTCGAAGATGCGCGACAGCCGTTGGCGCTCCATCGAGTCCTTGGCCTTGGACTGGTCGACGGTGACGTTGCTCGGCAGCCGCCGCTCGCGCCACAGGTAGTACCAGGTATCCTCGAAAGCCTGGAACAGATAGCCGGGATCGAGCTGCAGGCGCTCGGCGAAGGCGGCGGCGAAACGATGCGCTGCTTCGGGCGTGGTGCCGGCGGGCTTGGCCTCGTTGGCGGTGAGCGCCGGATCGCGCCAGATCGGCTCGCCGTCCTTGCGCCAGTGGCAGCCCAGCGCCCAGCGCGGCAGCTGCTCGCCGGGGTACCATTTGCCCTGGCCGAAATGCAGCAATGGCGCCTTGGCGAAGCGGTCGGCCAGACGGCGGAACAGCACGCCCGCCAGCCGTCGCTTCTCCGGCCCCAGCGCCAGCGTGTTCCATTCCGCTCCGTCCATGTCGTCGATCGACACGAAGGTCGGCTCGCCGCCCATGGTCAGCCGCACGTCGCCCTTGGACAGGGTGGTCTCGACCGCGGTGCCGACCTTCAGCAGGCGCGCCCACTGTTCCTCGGTGTAGGGCTTGGTGGTGCGCGGCGTCTCGCGCACGCGCGCCACCGACATCTCGAAGGAGAACTCGACCTCGGCCTTGTCGACGGCGCCCTCGATCGGCGCGGCGCTCGACGGCTCGGGCGTGCAGGCGAGCGGGATGTGGCCCTCGCCCGTCAGCAGGCCCGAGGTCGGATCGAGCCCGATCCAGCCCGCGCCCGGCAGGTAGACCTCGCACCAGGCATGGAGGTCGGTGAAATCCTCGGTCGGCCCCTCCGGCCCGTCGAGCGGCTTCTCGTCGGCCACGAGCTGGATCAGGTAGCCCGAGGCGAAGCGCGCGGCGAAGCCCAGGTGGCGCAGGATGGCGACCAGCAGCCAGCCGCTGTCGCGACACGAGCCCTTGGCGCTGGAAAGCGTCTCCTCGAAGCTCTGCACGCCGGGCTCCAGCCGGACGATATAGCCGATCTCCTGCTGCAGGCGGGCGTTCAGGCCGACGATGAAATCGATGGTGCGCTGCGGGGTGCGTGGCACCTTCGCCAGCCAGGCCGCGAGCAGCGGCCCCGGCGGCGTGACCTTGCGGAACGGCGCGATCTCCTCGGCCAGCGACGGGTCGTAGGCGAAGGGCCAGGTCTCGGCCGCGGGCTCGAGGAAGAAGTCGAACGGATTGTTCACCGACATGTCGGCGACCAGGTCGACCGTGACCTCGAACTTCGTGGTCTTCTCCGGGAACACCAGCCGGGCGAGATGGTTGCCCTGCGGATCCTGCTGCCAGTTGATGAAATGGGGCTGCGGCTCGACCTTCAGCGCATAGGACAGGATCGGGGTGCTGCTGTGCGGGGCGGGCCGCAGGCGCACGATCTGCGGCCCCAGCGCCACCGGCCGGTCGTAGGTGTAGGTCGTCCGATGATGCAGCGCGACGTTAATGCTCATGGGGCGATGCTCGTGGGAACCTGCGGTTTCGCTCGAAGACTACACTTAGCAAGCCACATGCCAGCAACGCCACAGGTCATGTGCCGCCTCGGCCTTTGACATGCGTCAAGGCCTGGGTACCAAAAGGCGTACTAGACCACAGTCGGACAACTGGCCGGCGGGGACTGTGGCTGATGACTTCCAACGATCTGCGACTTGGCGACCTCTGGCGCCAATGGACCCTGGCCATCGGCCGTGCCGGCATGCTGTGGGCATCGGCTGCCGCTGTCGTCGGGCTGCTGTGCTGCGTCGTCTCCCTGGTGACCATGGCTTCCTCGCTGCGCATGTCCGAAATACGCCGCAGCCAGGACGCCGAAGCCAATGTCTTTGCATTCGAGAAGGTAAACCATCTGGTCATGAAGGCCATCAACGGCCTGGCGGTGGGACGGATCGTGCCGAAGCAGGGAGAGGCGCCGGTGAGCGACGCCTGGAATGCTTATTCGACTGCCCTGCGCGGAATTTGCGACGAACTCTCCCCGTCAATTCCCGGCATCGGCCGGCTGCGCCGCACCTGCGATCCCAAGGACGGCTTCAACGAGCAGATGGCATCGGCCATCGCCCGTTTCGATCCACCGCGTAGCCAGTTCGACCCGGCCGCCATGCGCGAATTCCAGGACATTCGCGACGAGGTCATCACGCTGCGCGAATTCGCGACTCGCCAGACCGACGAGCTGCAAGAGCGGCTGGTAAGCAGTTACGGGCAGGTCATGCTGGTGCTCACCGTGAGTGCGATCGGCTTCGCAGGGTCGGGCCTGGTGCTGCTGATGCTCGTCGGTCGCGCCTCGATGCGCCATTTCGCCAAGGAACAGGAAGCCGCGGCTGCCGCGCGCGCTGCCACGGAAGCGCGCGACCTTCTGAAGGAAACCATAGAGAGCCTGCCCGCCGGCCTGATCGTCTACGACAGCGATGAAAGGCTGATGCTGTTCAACGCCATGGCGGCGGAAATCAGCCCGGTGCTGCTGCGCGACGATGCGATAGGCATGACCTATGAGCAGATCGTGCGCGAGCTGGCGAAGCTTGGCGCGGGGATGGGGGTTGTGGTCCGCGAAACGGACATCGCCGACTGGATCGCCCGGTTCCGCGCCAAGGATGTTCCCTATGCACACCAGATGCCGGACGGACGCTGGTTCGAGTGGACAGGCAGGGTGACACCCAGCGGCAAGACGGTCGGCCTGCGGGTCGATGTCACTGCGGCGAAGACGCAGGAGCTGGCGTTGCAACGTTCGCATGACCGCTACCAGTCCCTGATCGACTCGCTCAGCGACACTGTCTATGCGCTCGATGCCGAGGGTCGCTTCACCTTCGCAAGCCCGAGTGCGCTAAGCCTGCTCGGCGTGGCGCCGAATCTGCTGGTCGGCATGCGCTTCGCCGATTTCGTTCCGCGCGAGGACGTCGCGAAGGCGCTTGAGGACGGCCATGTCTTCCACAGCTCGTCGAACCAGGAAGTGCGTCAACGGTCGCTGCGCATCAGGACCGTCGACGGCGAGATCCGCCATGTCGAGGTGCGCTACCGCAAGCCGATCGGCGTCGAGAGCGAGGCGACGGTGCAGATCGGCGTCATGCGCGACGTGACGGTGAGGGTGAGGATGACCCAACGGCTGGCGGCCGAACGGAACAGACTCCGTGCGGTGGTCGAGTCGAGCACCGCCATGATCGTGCTGACCGACCGCGACCTTCGGGTCCAGATGGCCAACGGGGAGTTCTGGAAGGGACGCGGACTGGTGGCCTCCGAATCGATCGGCCGGCCGTTGACTGAGCTCGTTCCCTGCGGCCTCGATCCGGCGATCCTCGCGCGATGGCGCTGCGGCACCTTGAGCGCCGAGCAAAGCAAGCCGGTCCACTACACGAGCAAGTATGCCGCGCCCGACGGACGGCCGCGTGTCCTCAACGTCACTGCCAGACCGATCGTCGGCCACGACCGGACAATGCAACAGGTCATTTTCCTGGGCGTCGACGACACCGAGCGGCGCGAGGCCGAGCAGGCAATGTTCGACGCCGATCGCATGGCGACGCTGGGCGAAATGGCCGCGACGGTCGCCCACGAGCTGCGCCAGCCGCTGCAGGTGATGACGCTGGCCTGCGGCTCAGCCCTGGAGGAAGTCTCCGACGCGGCGGCCCAGGCCATCCCGGTCGACGGCGCGTTCGTCGTCCAGAAACTCGAACGGATCAACGCCCAGATCGGGCGGGCCGATCGCATCATCGGCGACCTCAGGATCTATGCCCGCGGGGCGGCAGGCGACGCGGAAGTGGCGTTCGATCCCGCCACGGCGGTCCAGGGTGCGATCGACATGACCTCGGCGGGCGCGCGCCAGGCGAGGATGAAGGTCTCCATGGTCCTCGGCGAGAATCTTCCGTCGCTGAACGGCCATGTCGGCAAGCTCGAGCAAGTCCTGATTAACCTGATCAACAATGCCCGCGACGCCGGTGGCCATATTGTCGATGTGTCAGCCGTTTCCCAGCTCGACGGCGGCCGGACATTTGTGTGCATCGCCGTAGCCGACGACGGGCCGGGCATTCCTGCCCATGTGCTGCCGCGCTTGTTCCACTCCTTCGTCACGACCAAGCCGAGCGGCAAGGGCACGGGGCTCGGGCTGCGTATCTGCCGCCGCATCGTCGAGGAGATGGGCGGCAGCATCTCGGTGGCCAATCGTCCCGAAGGCGGCGCGCGGTTCGAGATTTTGCTTCCCGGTTCCTGCTCCCTTCACACGCTGGCGGCGGCCTAGCCACTCCGGTCGGAATCCGCTTTAGTGAAGGAGGGAGCAGGAAACGGGAAATGACCGACTATTTCGATCTCTCGGGCAAGGTCGCGCTCGTGACGGGCGGCAGCCGGGGGCTGGGCTATCAAATGGTGAAGGCCTTTGCCGCCCATGGCGCCGATGTCTTCATCACAAGCCGCAAGATCGAGGCCTGCGAGAAGGCGGCCGCCGAGGTCCGGGTGCTGGGCCGCAAGGCCGCTACCCATGCCTGCAATGTCGCCAACTGGCAGGAGCTCGACGGGCTGGTCGAGGCGGCCTACGCGGCCTTCGGCAAGGTCGATATCCTGGTGAACAATGCCGGATCCTCGCCGCTCGCCCCCTCGTCGCTGGACACGCCCGAGCAGCTCTTCGACCGCATCGTGTCGCTCAACTTCAAGGGACCGTTCCGGCTGATGTCGCTGGTCGGCAGCCGCATGGCGGCAGGCGACGGCGGCTCGATCATCAATGTCAGCAGCGCCGGCGCGTTGCGGCCGCGACCCGCGATCGCGCCCTATGCCGGCGCCAAGGCCGCCCTCAATGCGCTGACCGAGGCCTTCGCCTTCGAATACGGGCCGAAGGTGCGCGTCAACACCATCTCGCCTGGCCGGTTCCTGACCGATGTTTCCAGGGCCTGGAACGAGGAGCACAAGCTCAATGCGACGGCCGCGCTCAAGCGCAGCGGCCGGCCGGAGGAGATCGTGACGGCGGCGCTCTATCTCGCCTCGTCCAAATCGAGTTTCACGACCGGCTCGCTGTTGCGCGTCGATGGAGGAATAGCCTGATGAAGATGAAAGCCGCCGTGCTCACCGTCTGCGGGGCGCCGCGCCCCTTCGCCACGAGCAAGCCCATCCATGTCCTCGAGGTCGATCTCGATCCCCCCGGCGAGGGCGAGGTGCTGGTCAAGGTGGGCGGCGGCGGGCTCTGCCACTCCGACCTGTCGCTGATCAACGGCGACCGGCCGCGGCCGGTGCCGATGGTGCTGGGCCATGAGGGCGCGGGCGAGATCGTCGAGGTCGGGGCAGGCGTCAACGACGTCAGGAAGGGCGACCATGTCTGCTTCACCTTCAACGTGAGCTGCGGCCGCTGCCGGCGCTGCCTCGAAGGCCGTCCCTATATCTGCGAGCGATCGATCACTCCGCGCGCGGCCGGCCAGCTTCTCTCGGGCCATCACCGCCTGCACATCGACGGCAAGCCGGTGAACCATCATTCCGGCGTCTCGTGCTACGCCGAGTATGCCGTGGTCGACCGCGGCTCGATCGTGGTCATCGACAAGACCCTGCCGCTCGATGTCGCCGCCCTGTTCGGCTGCGCCGTCGTGACCGGCGTCGGCGCCGTCGTGAACACGGCGCAGATCCAGCCCGGCAGCAGCGTCGCGGTCGTGGGCCTGGGCGGCGTCGGCCTCAGCGGCCTGTTGGGCGCGGTGCTGGCCGGTGCGGGAAAGATCATCGCCATCGACCTCTCCGACGACAAGCTCGGCCTCGCCCGCCAGCTCGGCGCCACCGACACGGTGAACGCGCGCGATGCCGACCACATCAAGCAGGTGCGCGACCTCACCAACGGCGGCGTCGACTATGCGTTCGATTTCGCAGGCACGATCAAGGCGATGGAGACGGCCTACCTGTCGACGCGCTGGGGTGGCACGACCATCACCGCCGGCCTGTCGCCGATCAGCGCCGACTTCTCCTTCAAGCAGAGCGCGCTGGTGAGCGAGGAGAAGACCATCAAGGGCAGCTACATGGGAAGCTGCGTGCCGGTGCGCGACATCCCGCGCTTCATCGCCCTCTACCA
>CANIRG010000031.1 GCA_947469635.1 Rhodospirillales bacterium
AGCGCCGCCGCCAGCATCAGATGGGCTCGCGCGTGTGACGGATCCTGCGCGATGGCTTTGCGCGCCCATGTCTCGGCGGCGGCGTAGTCGCGATTGTTGAGGCACGCCCGGGCGCCGGCCGAAAGATAGAACTTGGCGTGCGGATCGCGCGGCGTCAGGACGAGGGCCCGTGCCATGCAGGAAAGCCCCTCGCGCGACTGGCCGGAGAGATCGAGCGAGTTGCCGAACGTGGCCAGCGCCCAAGCGTCGCTGGGATTGGCCTCGATCGCCTTGCGGCCCTCGGCAACGGAGAGAACGTGCTCGCCGGCCCACCGATAGGCAAAGCACAGCATCATATGGGCGTAGCTGTCGTCGTCGTCGAGCTCGACGCCGCGCTTGGCGAGGCGAAGCAGCTCGGCGATCGAGGCCGGCCGGTCGGCGGTGTAGCCATGCAGGATGTCGAGCTGGTGCGTGTAGGCGAGGCTGGTATGGGCCCGGCTGAACGCGGGATCGAGCTCGATGGCGCGCTCGAAGCACGGCCGCGCCGCGGCTGTGTCGGCCTTGGTGAACCTGTAGATCAGATGCATGCCGCGATGCAGGCAGTCCCAGGCCTCCAGGTTGGTCGGCGCCTTGGCACTCGACAATCTCTGCTCATGCCGCCCCAGCTCGGGCGCGACGACGGCGGCGATGTGCTGGCTGATCTCGTTCTGGATCGCGAACACATCGACGAGCTCGCGGTCGAAGCGTTCGGCCCACAGGTGCGCGGCAGTCGTGGCGTCGATGAGCTGGGCGGTGATGCGCACACGGTCGGCGACCTTGCGCACGCTGCCCTCCAGGGCATAGCGCACGCCCAGCTCGCGCCCGACCTGGCGGATATCCACGTTCCGACCCTTGTAGGTGAAAGTCGAGTTTCGGGCGATCACCAGGAACGATCGCCACTTCGACAAGGCGGTGATGATGTCCTCGGTGATGCCGTCGGCAAAATACTCTTGTTCCCGGTCACCGCTCATGTTCTGCAACGGCAGCACGGCGATGGAAGGCTTGTCGGCAGAGGTGAGCTTCGGCTCCTTCCAGGCGCGCGTGGCCGCGTCCGGCGCATCCCCCGGTCGATCCAGCCCCAGACGGGCAGCGAACGCCGCAGGCGGGAGGTCCCAGTCGGCGCGGTGAAAATCCGTCTTGTAGCGGGCGACGGCCTCGGTGAGCAGCGAGAGATTGTGGTCGGTCGGCGACTGGACGCCCGAGGCCCAGCGGCTGACGACGGACTTGTCGACGCCCAGCATCTGCGCAAAGCGCCCGCGGCTCAGATTATAGGCCTTCAGAACAAGGCTGAACTTGCTGGCGAAATCCGCGTCAGCGGCCATTCGAACCCTCTCCCCCCGCGGCCCTTGTCACCCGGCTCGCAACGCCTCGCAACCCCTCTCGCCTTCCGCCGCAACTCCCCGTGCCCCGGGCCGCGCGGCATTGTCCTCCCATCGACGGACGGCATGTCGCCGCCGCCCTGAACCCGGGAGACCCCAGATGTTCATCAAGCTCGCTTCCTTCGCCGCCGCCGTTGTCGTTCTCGCCAGCATCGCCCCGCCCGCCCATGCCGGCGAGAGCGCCAATGGCGTCCGCATCAACGGCACCTTCATCAATGGCGCGAACTTCAACGGCCTGCGCACCAATGGAACCTTCATCAACAGCCGCAACATGCAGGGCACGGCGACCGGCGCCACCGGCTTCGCCATCGACGGCATCGATCTGCCGCGCGACGCCCGCTGAACCCATGCGCCAGGACAGGTCCGCCACCGGCGGGCCTGTTGCCCCGCGAGGAGCAGCCGATGAACGCCTTCCCCGGAGCGACGGGACGATGCCATGCGTCGTTCCTCCTCCTCATGGGGGAGCGCCCCGCGCAACCAACGTAGCAATTCGACCGTCTCGCGCAGTTGGCTGGAAACCGGCGGCGCCTAAGTTCTCTCCCGGAGACGAACGGCACTCGCCGCACCGTCAAACCTCAAGGGAGACAACAATGTTCAAGTCCATCCTCGCGACCGCTTCCGCCGCCCTGATCGCCTTCACCATCGCCCAGCCGGCAAGCGCGGGATGGACCAACGGCGTCAGCCTCAACGGCGGCGGGGAAAACGGCACACTCCTGAACGGCGGTGGCGCCAACGGCACGTCGACCGCGACCTCGAAATTTGCCATCGACGGCATCGAACTGCCGGCGACGACGCGCTAACGTCGCCTCATGTTCCGCCGGCTCCTTGCCGGCCTCGCGATCGGCGGCGCTCTCGCGGGAGCGTCGCCTTCGTTCGAGGCCTTCGCCCAGACCCAACCCACCGTCTCGTCGATCTCGGTCGAGGGCACGGAGATCGTGGTCAAGCTCTCCGAGGGCCGCACGCTGCGCAGCAAGGACCTCGTCGGCGCCACGCTCGACGTCCGCTTCGAGGGCGAGCCCGCCAAGGTGCGAATCGCCGCCGTCGAGCCCGATCCCGACGACAAGTCGGGGACGGTGTGGCTGCACACGATGGAAGGCCGCCAGCCCGACGGAAGCTGGAACAATCTCTGCTCCACAGGTCCCGATGGACGCCGCCAGGGCTTTCCGCTGCAGGGCGCGGCCGGGCTGGAATTCACCTGCAGCGCCGGCGCGCTCGGTAAGTGCGTGCGCTTCGGCTATCGGCCGTGGGCCAACGGGCCCGACGGCAAGCCGCTGGCGCCGCAGCACGCCGCCTGCGTCCGCATGGTGCGCGGCGACTATGGCGGCTCGGGTGAGCCCTGGACCAGGGACGGCATGCTGATCGACGTCTTCGATCCGCAGGGCATCCAGGTGGCCGATGCCAGCCCCGACCTCGCCTTCGAGGCCGGCTGGTCACCGGACGGCGCGGTGTGCATCCACCATGTGCGGGTGAAGGAGAACATCACGCTGGCCGCGCTGGAGGAGAAGTATCCCCGCCTCAAGGGCCGCACCGGTGCCATCTGCACGGAGGAATTCGCCCGAGCCAATGGCGCGCTCGTGCTCAACCGGTCGAGGCCGTAAGCTCGCGGGACGCCAAAAGCGGTCCAGATCGAGGATTTTCCGGCCAGGCTCGGCCTGGTGTGCAGGCGGCTCAACTGGAGCCGCGCCAAGCTCGCCCAGCAGATCGGCATCGCCTCCCCGGAGCCGTCGGCGGCCCCGACGCTCCCGCCGTGGCCTCCGAAGCGCTCGTAAAGACGATGGCCGACACGTTGGCGGCCTTGCGCTCCTTCAGCCACGTCGTCGACGACATCGACTATCTCGCACCGATCTATAGCCAACGATGATGCGATCCTGCGCCGGCGCGCCCGTATCTGGCGCCAGGGCAACGGGCTTCGCGTCAAGCGCTCGGCGGCTCGTATCGCGTGCATCCCAGGCGACTGAGCGGCCTCGCGCTCTTTCAGGTGGCCAGCCGGATCGAAGGTGCCGTCGGCGTCGGCCCGGCCGTCCTGGAGTTCCTGGAACCCATGGGCGACGATGCCACGGCAAACGAGCGTGTCTGGCAATCGCTGGCCCATGAAGAGTTCAACCCCTACACGGACGGCGAGACAAGCGAGTCGATATCGCCGGAAGTCCTTGCCGTGCTGCGCACGACGCGGCGCGAAGCCCGCCTCGGTGGCTCTGCGCAAAGCGCCCGGCTCTGCGCGTCAGCGGCCATCTGAACCATCTCCCCGCCTCCCTCGTCACCCGACTCGCAATGCCTCGCAACCCCTCGGCTTCCGCCGCAACTGCCTGCATCTCAGGCTCCGCGGTATTGGCTGCCCATCGACGGACGGCATGTCGCCGCCGCCACAAACCGCGGAGACCTCAGATGTTCGCCAAGCTCGCTTCCTTCGCCGCCGCCGCCTTCGTTCTCGCCAGCATCGCCCCGCCCGCCCATGCCGGCGAGAGCTCCAATGGCGTCCGCATCAACGGCGTGAACTTCAATGGCGTCAACTTCAATGGCGTGCGCATCAACGGCATGCGCCTGAACGGCCGCAACCTGCAGGGCACCGCCATCGGCGCCACCGGCTTCACCATCGACGGCATCGAGCTGCCGGCGGCGACACGCTGACCACGCAGCCCGCTCCCCTCCGGCTCGAAGGGTCGGAGGGGCAGACCTGCCGTTCATTTCCCGAGAGGCCAAGATGTTCCGGACCCATCGCGGCGCCGCGCTTGCCGGCTTGATCGTGGCCATGACGGCCCTGTCCTACATCGCCGCCCTGGCGGTCGCCGCGGCCACCGGCCTGCGAGAGGGCTTGCCGATCAATCCCTTCGAGACGGCGCTCGCGCTCGCGCTGCTGCCGTCGGTGGCCTTCGCCCTGTCGATCGAGGCGCTGGCCGTCGGCTGGGCGAGGAGCTCGCTGCGCAAGCTGCTGGTCGGGGGGTCGGCGTCCTCGCTGAACGATATCGCCTATGTCGCGCTCTACCTCACCGGCATCGGCCGCATCATCGGCATCGTCGGGCTTCTCGGCGCCGGCCTCTGGCTGGAGCATCACGTGAGCGCGGGCGCGGGGCTCAGCATCGCCGGCGCCTGGCCGCTCTGGCTCGCGGTGCCAGCGCTCTATCTCTGGGGCAGCTTCTGGGGCTACTGGGAGCACCGCTTCGAGCATTCGCGCTGGATGTGGAGCCTGCACGCCTCGCATCATTCGGCCGAGGAATTCAACGTGCTGAACGTGGTGCGGTCGCACCCCATCGAATGGGCACTGAACGACGTTGCCAACCTGCTGGTCCCCGCCAGCCTCGGCTTCTCGCCCGAAGCGATCGCCGTGACGGGCGCCATATTCATCTTCCAGACGCCGTTGCTGCATTCGAACTGGACGGGCCTCGCCTGGCTGGAGAGGTTCGGCGTCATCACCCCGGCGGGGCACCGCCTTCATCACGGCGTGGAAGCCCGTTTCCACGACCGCAACTTCGGTGAGGCGCTGAATATCTGGGATCGCCTGTTCGGCACCTACGCAGCGCCAGGCCCCGACATCGACGCCGTGAAGATCGGTGTCGACGCGCCGGCCGGCCGGCACAACACCCTCGACCCCTTCCGCGAGATCTGGCTGCAGACGCTGGACTGGCTCACCGCCGTGCGCCGAGAAGCGGCAGCCGCCCTCACTCCGGCAGCCCGGCGAGCCGGAAGCCTTCCATCACACGCGCAGTGTCCTGCGGGCGACGGAAGGGAATGACGTCGTGAAAGCCGGCGATATGCAGCTTCGGATTGAGCTGCCGCATCCGCGCCACTGATTTCCGGGCATCGTCGACGTTGCCGGTGAAGGCGTTGGCGAGCGCCGAGGCCCACAGGGCCGCCATCCAGTCGGAGCGGTGCGCCAGCGCCCGAGCCGCCCAATCCGACGCCTCATCGTGCCGGCCCTGCAGCAGATGGGCGAAGGCCAGCGCCGTCGCCGGGCGATGAAGCTCGGGATCCATCGGGCTCAGGCGGACGGCGCTGAGGAGCTGCTCCACGGCCGCCTCATGCTGGCCGAGATAGATGCTGACGAAGCCGCGATTGATCCATCCCGCCGCCAGATTCCGGTTGATCGCCAGCGCCTGCTCGACGAGCGCGGCACCGCTGTCATACTCGCGGCAGATCCAGACCAGCGAGAAGCCAGCCCACGACAGCGCCAGCGCGTCGTCGCGGCCGACAAAGGAGACGCGGTGCGCCAGACGCCGGATCTCGGCCGATTCGGCGTCCGGATCGACGATCCAGCCCATGCTCTTGCGATCGGCGTAGCAGCGCGCAGCCATGCCGTAGGGCGTTGCAAAGCCGGGATCGAGCTCGATCGCGCGGTAGAACAGCCGCAGCGCCTCCTCGCACGATTCCTTCGTATGCTCGTAGTGATTCGCCATGCCGCGCAGGAAACAATCGTAGGCATCGAGGCTCTCGGCCGGCTTGCGTTTGGCGCGCTCGCGCTCGGCCTGGTCGATCTTGGGAGCGATGGCGCCGACGACGCTGGCGGTCACCCGGTCCTGGAGATCGAAGACATCCTCCAGCGAGCCGTCGAAGCGGTCGGCCCATAGATGCGCGCCGCTGTCGCCGTCGATGAGCTGGCCGGTGATGCGCACGCGACCGCCCGCACGCCGTACGCTGCCTTCGAGCACGTAGCGCACGCCGAGCTCGCGTCCGACCTGCTTGATGTCGACGGTGCGGCCCCGATAGGTGAAGCTCGAGTTGCGCGCGATCACGAACAGCGACTTGAAGCGCGACAGCGCCGTGATGATGTCCTCGGCGATGCCGTCGGCGAAGTAATCGTCCTCGACGTTTCCCCCCATGTTCTGGAAGGGCAGCACGGCGATCGATGGACGATCGGGCAGCGAGAGGGCGCGCGGAGCCGCGGCAGGGGGCGTCGGCGCCGCGGCTACCTCCTCCGTCCGCACCTCGCCCACGAAGCGCAGGCCCTTGCGCTGCATGGTGCGCACGAAGCGCTGCGCCTCGCCGCTGTCGCCCAATGCCTTGCGCACGGCGTTGATGTGGCTGGTGAGCGTCGATTCGGAGACGATCCGGCCCTTCCACACCGCCTCCAGGATATCGTCCTTGCTGACGACCCGATCGCGGTTGCGCACCAGATAGGCGAGCAGGTCGAAGACCTGCGGCCCCAGCGCCACGCGCTCATCGCCCCGGCGCAGCTCCCGCCTGTCGGTATCGAGGGCGAAGTCGTCGAAATAGAAGCACGAATCGACCATCGCTCGACGACTTCACGTGGCCAGGAAGGCGCGGATCTCGTCGACGAACCGCACGAAGGACGGCTCACCCTCCAGCGGGACATGGTTGCGCCCCTCCAGCGGTACGAAGCGTGCGCGCGGGATCTCGGCCGCCAGCTCGCGGCCGCGCTCGAACGGCTGCACGGCATCGCCGCGGACATGCAGGACGAGGGTCGGGACGGCGACCTGTCGCAACAGGCCGCTGACGTCGATGTCGTCGACGGCGCGGCGCAGGCGCACGGCATTCTCCGGCGACGTCGTGTTGCGCTGCAGGTCGTTGAACCACTGCATCTGCTCGGCGCTTCCGCCCGGCATGAAGAGCGAGGTGAAGATCTGGCGAAAGGCGGGGTTCTCCTGCCCCCAGCCCTGGCGCATCAGGACTTCCAGCGCGTCGGACTGCTCGCCCTCGCTGACTTCGCCGCGCCGCCGCCGGCCGCGGGCGAAGCCGCCATACAGGATGAGATGGCTGACCCGCTCGGGATGGCGAACGGCATAGGCGATGGAGACGGCGCACCCCTGGGAAATGCCGAGGAGCGGAAAGCGATCGAGCCCCGCCGCGTCGACCACCGTTTCGAGGTCGGTCACAAAGGCCTCGAAGTCGAACTTGTCGACGTTCCAATCGGACAGGCCGTTGCCGCGCGCGTCGTAGCGCACCAGCGTGCGGTCGCGCGCCAGAGCCCCGAAGAAGCCGCTCCACACCGGGCTCTTCCAGTCGTACTCCAGATGGTTCATCCAGTTGGCGGTCTTCACCAGCGGCGGGCCGCTGCCCACCGTGGCATAGGCGAGACGGACGCCATCTGCCGCCCGGCAGAAGGAGATGCGCTGCTCCTGCGCGACCGGGGAAGGCGCAAGCTTGATGGTTTCGCGCACCTCGCCCACGAAGCGGATACCCTTGCGCCGCATGGTGCGCACGAAACGCTGCGCCTCGCCGCTGTCGCCCAGCGCCTTGCGCACGGCGTTGACATGGCTGGTCAGGGTCGATTCCGAGACGATCCGGCCTTTCCACACCGCCTCCAGAATATCGTCCTTGCTGACCACGCGCTCGCGGTTGCGCACCAGGAAGGCCAGCAGATCGAAGACCTGCGGTCCCAGCGCCACGCGTTCATCGCCCCGGCGCAGCTCCCGCCTGTCGGTATCGAGGGCGAAGTCGTCGAAATAGAAGCACGATTCGGCCATCGCGCGGCATTCGGCATTGCTTTGGACGAGATTCCAAGGAGCTTCCAAGGCTGCCGCAAAGTCTTCCGCACCGTCGCCGCCTAGTTTCCCGACATCGACGGACGGCATCCCGCCGCCCGCCAGTCCTCAGGGAGACACCCATGCTCAAGACCATCCTCGCCGCCGCCACCGCCGCTCTCGTGCTCGCCTCCATCGCCCCGCCCGCCCATGCCGGCATCAAGAAGAACGGCGTCGAGACGAACGGCTTCGCACTGAACGGCCTCAAGAAGAACGGCATGAGCTGGAACGGCAGGGCCTGGAACGGCAGGACCTGGAACGGCATTGGCTGGAACGGCGTGAAGAAGAACGGCCGCGGCTGGCAGGGCACGACCACCGGCGCCACGGGCTTCCAGATCGACGGCATCGAGCTGCCCGCCGCTCGCTGAAATCGCCACGCCTCTCCGGTTCGTCCTCGGACGGATCGGAGAGGCGATCTTCCAACAGCGACAAGCCCCTGCGCGAGGCCCCGATGTCCACGCAACCTCAGTCGATCGCCTGTCCCCTGCTCGGTATCGCCCTTGGCGGCTTCGTCTTTTCCGCAGCCGTCGCGTCGATCGAGGGTGCCGTATTCGGAACGACAGGGTGGAGCATCGCAACGCTACTCCCACCCTTCGAGTTCTGGCCCGCCTTCGGTGCGCCGGCCATCGGCCTCCTGGTCGAGCTCTGCATCGTCGGCTGGCAGCGCTCCGCGCTCCGGTCGCTGCTGGTCGAGCGCCTGCCGTCGGCCCTCTCCGACCTCGCCTATATGGTCCTGTACCTGACGGGCGGCGCCCAGACTCTCGCCGTCCTGGTCGCCTTCGGCCTCGTCGGCTGGTCGGAACGCTGGGCGGAAGGTGCC
Organism: Rhodospirillales bacterium; assembly: GCA_947469635.1. GTDB lineage: Bacteria > Pseudomonadota > Alphaproteobacteria > Reyranellales > Reyranellaceae > Reyranella. The sequence goes on from CANIRG010000031.1 coordinate 8,694, forward strand.
GTCGGCCTGCTGCCGCTCCGGGATCTTTCCCTATGGATCCAGCTTCCTCTGCTGTGGCTCTACATGAGCTTCGTCGCCTATTGCCAGCATCGGGCGCTGCACACGAAATTCCTGTGGGCGTTTCACCGTAGCCATCATTCGCCGCAACAATTCACCCTCATAAATACCTTCCGCATCCATCCGGTCGCAGCGGCCCTGAGCGCCGTCGTCAATACGCTGGCGCTTGCGGTCGCGGGTTTCAGCACCGGCGCGATCGCGATCTTCGGCGTCTACGCCCTGTTCGCCGCGCTGTTCCTTCACAGCCGCCTGACCCGATTGGCCTGGCTGGAGCGCATCGGCCTCTGCACGCCCGCCGGACATCTCCTGCATCACGGGCGGGACCCGCGGTATCACGACCGCAACTTCGGCGACCTGACCAACATCTGGGACCGCCTGTTCGGCACCTATCTCGCGCCGCAAGACGACGTCGATATGGTCGAGATCGGCGTCGATGCTCCCGCGGGGCATCACAACACCATGCGGCCGTTTCGCGAGATCGCGCTGCAGACGATGGGCTGGGCCCAGGCCATGCGCTCCGAGCCTGCAAGGCTGCTGCCTCGCGGAAGACGGGCGGCTCCCATGCTTCGGCTTCTTCTCCTGGCCTTGCTGATCGCAGTCCTTTCCCCCCAGGAGAGTCGCGCCTTCAACGCCGACGGCGCCACCGCACCGCTCACCGATTTCGGCGGTGGCCATGGCCTGTCGCTCGCCCTCTTCGGCATCGATAGCGCCAACCGCGGTGGGACCGAGGAGCTGCCCCTGCAGCTGCGCATCGGGACGGTCGGTATCGCCTGGACGCGCGACGGCTGGTCGGTCGGCCTGGCCGCCGGCCGCGTCCAGTACGGCATTCCGGCCGTGATCGACGTCGCCGCCCCTCTCGCCGCCGTCTCGATCGGCCACGAGCTGGCCGGCGTCGCGGGCGGCACGATCTCAATGGAGCTGCGGGCGAGCCGCCTCTTCGCCGACGACGGTGCTATCGACGTCTTCGCCTCGGCGCTGCGCTGGACGCTGAAATTCTAGACCGAGGCTTTCGCGATCGAGCTCACGCGGCGGGCTGAACGGGAGCACCCATCCAGCGCTCGACGGCCTCACGCAGCCGGGCGAGGGTCAGGGGCTTGGTAAGGTAGCCATCCATGCCGGCAGCCATGCACTTGTCGGCCTCGCTCGCCATCGCATTGGCCGTCAGGGCGATGATGGGCGTGCGCCGCCCGGTGCCCGAAAGCTCCTCCTCGGCGCGGATGCGGCGCGTCAGCTCGAAGCCGTCCATGTCGGGCATCTGGATGTCGGTCAGAACGATGGCGTAGGGTTTCGCGCGCCACTTGGTCAGCGCCTCCATGGCGCCGGCGGCGGTCTCCAGCGGGACGTCGAGGATCTCGAATTGCCCGGCCAGCACCTCGAGGTTGATGGCATAGTCGTCGACGGCCAGCACCGTGCCGGCCATGGCCTCGTGCGGCGCAACAGGCAGAGGTGCGGCGTGCGCCGCTGCCACGTCGGCAATCGCCAGGTCGAGAGTGACGGTGAAGGTCGATCCCTTGCCCGGCACGCTTTCGACCGTGGCGTCGCCGCCCATCAGCTCGGCCAGGTGCCGCACGATCGACAGGCCGAGGCCGGTGCCGCCAAAGCGCCGCGTCGTGCTGCTGTCGGCCTGGACGAACGGCTGGAACAGGCGCGCCATCTGCTCCTCGCTCATGCCGATGCCGGAGTCGGCGACCGACAGGGCGAGCGATACGCGGCCATTGCCGGTCGACAGCGCCCGCGCTCCGATGCGGATTTCGCCCGCCTCGGTGAACTTGATGGCATTGCCCAGGAGGTTGAACAGGATCTGACGCAGCCGCGTGGCGTCGCCCGACAGAAAGTCAGGCGTGCCGGGCTCGACCTCGGCCAGGAGGGCGAGCCCCTTGTGCTCGGCCTGCACCGACAGCGCATCGGCGATGCCCTCGACCAGGGCGCGCAGGCCGAACGGCGCTTCTTCCAGCTCCATGCGGCCGGCCTCGATCTTGGACAGATCGAGCACCTCGTCGATGATCCTGAGCAGGGTGGTGGCGGAGGCGCGCACCGTATCGACCAGCCGCTTCTGGCGCTCGCTCAACTCCTCTCGCCCCAGCAGCTCGGCGGTGCCGATGACGCCGTTCATCGGCGTCCTGATCTCGTGGCTCATGGTCGCGAGGAACGCCGATTTCGCCTGGTTGGCGGCTTCGGCGGCGCGTGCCGCGGCGCGGAGCTCGCTCTGGCGGCGACGCAGCTCGGTGATGTCGGTGAACAGCGAGACGACTCCGCCCGACGCCGTGCGCGACACCGAAAGCCGTGCCCATCGCCCCTTGCCGGTGGGAAATTCGACAGCGCCGGAGCCGCCGCGGTGCTGGGCGAGGATGCCGGCGATCAGCGCCTCTTCACTCCCCGGCGGCACAGCGCTGCGGCCGTCGATCTCCAGCCTGGCCGCCGCCCGCACGGCCGCCTCCAGCGAGGTGCCGGGAGTCACCGCTTCCGGCACGCGGCGCATGCTGGCGCGGTAGACTTCGTTGCACTTGAGAAGCTTCTCGTCGGCGCTCCAGATCGCGACGCCGTCCGACAGGCTGGACATCGCCTCGTCCAGCAGCCGCTGAGCCGCCTGGGCATCGTCGCGCGCGGCTTCCGCCACTTCCTTTTCCCGCGCCAGCGCTTCCTGGTTGAGCTTCAGGTCGGTGACATCGCGATGCACGACGACGACGCCACCGTCGGGCAGACGGATCAGGCCGGGGTCGATGTGCCGGCCCTGGCGCGTGACGCGCGACAATCTCGGGGCGTCGAGGTCCCAGAAGTTCTTCGATATGCGTTGGACCGCAGCCTCGTCGTCGGCATCTTCCGGCTGCCGCGCGAGGTCGCCCGATTTGATCTGCCAGCGGATGCCGTCCTCGATCGTCTCGAAGCCGGCGACGGTCTCGTCGGTCAGGTTGTGCAGCTTCAGGAAGGCCCGATTGACGAAGCGAAGACGGTGCGACCCGTCGACCAGGGTGACGCCATCGCTCATGTTGTCGAGGATGGTCCGGGTCATCTCCCGCATGTTGCCGGCCTCGGCGCGGGCAGCGGCGAGATCGGCCTCGAGCTCGAAGCGGCGGCGAAGCGCCATGTGCTGGCCGCGCATCCAGACCGACAGCGCAACGAGATAGGCGAGAAATCCGATGCCGAGCCCGCGCGCGGTCGCGTCGGGATAGAGGGCGAGGGCGAGGCCTACCGGCACGAGGGCCGGCACGATGAAGCAGTAGACCGCCGGCAAATGGAGCGTGCGCGCCTGCACCGAATTGACGGTCATGACGCCCACCGCGACCAGCGGCAGCACCCAGACGAAGCCCGGCGAGCCCGGCAGCAACACCAGGGTCTGCGCCGCCCAGCCCAGGCCGATCAGGGCCGACAGGATGCAGAAGGCGGTCATCCAGCCATCGATCCGATCGTCGGCGGGCTTGCGCCGGACATAGAGCCAGTGGAACAGGTAGCGCGCCGCCGCGGCCGTGCCATAGGTCGCGGCCAGCACCAGCGCCCAGGGCGGCTCGACAGACGTCCAGATCGCCGCCATGACGATGATCCAGATGGCATCCACGCCATACGGGGCCACCACCATCTGGTCGAGCAACAACCGCTTCATCGCGATGGCGATGGCGGGAGAGAGCGGCGGAGGTTTAATGGGATTGGCGGCCATGGAGGATCATAGTCCAGGCTGTTTCCCAACGGTAACATCGCGGCGCCACTTGTTTGTGACCTTCGCGGCGTCCGTGGACTGCTCTAAAAGGCTCCCCTGGGAGTTCCTCAATGAAGTGCTACGTCATCCCCTCGCCCACCGGTATCGACTCGCTCACGCTCGTGGAGCGGCCCGACCCGACGCCCGGCCCGCGACAGATCCTCGTGCGGGTGCGCGCCTCCTCGCTCAATTATCGCGACCTGCTCACCATCGAGGCCAAGTCCGCGCGGACCGCGCCCAAGCCCGACCTGATCCCGCTGTCGGACGGCGCCGGCGAGGTCGTCTCGGTCGGACGGGGCGTCACACGCTTCAAGACCGGTGACCGGGTCGCCGGCTGCTTCATGCAGCGCTGGTTCGGAGGGCCGATCCGCGAGAGCGTCATGGGCTCGGCCATGGGCGGCGCGATCGACGGCATGCTGACCGAGCTTGCGGTGCTGGAGGAAGAAGGCGCGGTGCTCCTGCCGGCGCACCTCAGCTTCGAGGAAGGTGCGGCGCTGCCCTGCGCCGCCGTCACGGCGTGGAACGCCCTGGTCGTGATCGGCGAATTGAAGGCCGGCGAGACGGTGCTGGTGCAGGGCTCGGGCGGTGTCTCGATCTTCGCGCTGCAGTTCGCGAAGATGTTCGGCGCACGGGTGATCGCGACCTCGAGCTCTGCGGCCAAGGCTGCCCGATTGAAGCAGATGGGTGCCGAGGCGGTGATCGACTACAAGGCCACTCCCGACTGGGACGTCGAAGCGATGAAGCTCACCGGCAATCGCGGAGTCGACATCACCGTCGAGGTCGGCGGCGCCGGCACCCTGCCCCGCTCCTTCCTGGCGACGCGGGTTGGTGGGCGCATCGCCGTGATCGGCCTGCTCACCGCCGCGGTCACGGTCGATCCCATGCCGATCCTGCGGCGAAACCTCCGGGTACAGGGCCTCTATGTCGGCAGCACCGAGATGTTCGAGGCGATGAACCGCGCCATCGAGGCAAGCGGTCTCAAGCCTGTCATAGACAAGGTGTTCCCTTTTGCCGAGGCGAAGGACGCCTACAGGCACCTCAAGAGCCAGCAGCATTTCGGCAAGATCGTCATCGCACACTGACATGGCCAAGGATCCCCTGCCCCGCGCCGTGCCCGAGGATGTCGGCATGTCGTCCGAGCGCCTGGCGCTGCTTGGCCGTTTCGTCGAGGCCGAGGTCTCCGGCGGCCGGCTCCCCGGCGCCGTCGTGGCAGTCGCCCGGCGCGGCAAGCTCGTTGCGCTCGACGCCTATGGCCATCGCGACAAGGCCATCGGTGCGCGGATGGCGGTGGATTCGATCTTCAGCGTCGCCTCGATGACCAAGCCCATGGTGGCGGTGGCGGCCCTGCAGCTCCTCGAATACGGGCTGCTGCACATGGACCAGCCGCTGTCGACCTGGTTCCCGAGATTCGCCGACGCACGCGTCGCCGTCATGGACGACAGCAAGGAGACCATCGTCGCAACGGTGCCGGCGCGCCCGATCGCGATCCAGGACCTGCTGCGCCACACCTCGGGGCTGAGCTACGGCCGCAGCGGCACGACCGTGGCGCACAAGGCCTTCCCGCTGTCGAGCGAGGCGGCATCCCGCGAGCATGACGGCGACGCGCTGCTGCGCCTGCTGGCCTCCCTCCCGCTGCCGCATCAGCCGGGCACCATCTGGGAATATGGCTTCGGGCTCGACGTGCTGGGCCTCGTCATCGAGAAGGTCACCGACCAGCCGCTCGGACTCTATCTTTGGGAGAACCTGTGGCGGCCGCTCGGCTTGGACGACACGAGCTTCGTGCTGCTGGAAGACAAGCTCCGCCGCCATGCCAAGGCGCTGCAGCCCGAGTTGATCCCGTCACCGACGCAGCCACGCAAGTTCGAGAGCGGCGGCATGGGCATGTTCTCGACGGCCGGCGACTATCTGCGCTTCGCCCAGATGCTGCTGGACGGCGGCACGCTGGACGGTGCGCGCATCCTCGGCCGCAAGACGGTCGAGTACATGCTGGCCGATCACCTGGGCAGCGCCATCGAGAACAGGGTCGGCGGCGGCAGCATCGTCCATGCCGACCATGGCTTTGGCCTGGGCGTCGCGGTGCGGACGACGCCGGGCGTCGTGCGGACGTTGGGTTCGGTCGGCGAATTCTCCTGGCCGGGCGCCTTCGGCACCTATTGGTGGGCCGACCCTCGGGAGGAGCTGGCCGCCGTATGGATGGCCTGCACGCCCGCTCCGGCGCAGCGCGCGCACTATCGGTATGTCGTCAATTCTTTGGTAAATCAGGCAATCGCCGACTGAGCAGGGGCGAAGGAAACACAATGCAGAATCTCTGGTCAGCTTCGGACGCCAATGACGCCATCGCCCGCCACGCCGCCAAGGGCATCGGCCGCGACCTGGCGCTGCGCGTCTACACCACGCGGCTGCTGGGCGGCGAGCCCAGGCTGGTGCTGCATGGCGGCGGCAACACCTCGGTGAAGACCCGCATGGCGGACATCACCGGCGCCACGATCGACGTGCTCTGCGTCAAGGGCAGCGGCTGGGACATGGGCACGATCGAGGCGCCCGGCCTGCCGGCGGTGCGGCTCGATCCCTTGCGCGAGCTGCAGGGCCTGCAGGCGCTGAGCGACGAGGACATGGTCAACGTCCAGCGCAGCAACCTTCTGGACGCCAAGTCTCCCAACCCCTCCGTAGAGACGCTGCTGCACGCCTTCCTGCCGCACATCTTCATCGACCATACGCATTCCAACGCCGTGCTGGCGCTTACCGACCAGCCCGACGGCGAGGCGCTGGCCGCCGACCTCTACGGCAAGCGCGCGGCGCTGGTGCCCTACGTCATGCCGGGCTTCGCACTTGCCAAGAAGACGGCCGAGATCGCCTCGGCCCATCCCGATGTCGAAGGGCTGATCCTGCTGAAGCACGGCATCTTCTCGATGGGCGCCACGGCCGAGGAAGCCTATGTGCGCATGATCGATCTCGTGACGATGGCCGAGCAGCGGCTGGCCAAGGCCACGCGCAAGATCTTCCCGGGCGTGTCGCTGCCAGCGCAGCCGGCGACGGCGGCGGAGGTTGCGCCGATCCTGCGCGGACTGCTGTCGCTGCCGGCCAAATCGGGCGGGCGCGAGGCGGCGCAGCGGTTCGTGTTCGAGTTCCGCAGCAATCCGGCGATCCTGGCCTATGTGAATGGCACCGAGGTCGCGCGCTACAGCCAGCAAGGGCCGGTGACGCCCGACCATGCCATCCGCACCAAGGGCACACCCTTGATCGCGCCGGCGCCCGAGGCCGGCAAGCTCGATGCCTTCAAGACCGCGACGAAAGCCGCGCTCGACACGTTCGCCGCCGACTATCACGCCTACTTCGGCCGCCACAACGGCAAGCAGATCGTGGCCAGGAAGGAGCTCGACCCGATCCCGCGCGTCGTGCTGGTGCCGGGCCTCGGCCTGTTCGGCGTCGGCAACAGTGCCAAGGACGCCAAGATCGCGGCCGACCTCGCCGAGACCACTGTCGAGGTGGTGACGGATGCCGAGCGGCTGGGCACCTATGAATGCATTCCCGAGCCCGACATCTTCGACATCGAATACTGGTCGCTGGAGCAGGCCAAGCTGAACTCCGCGGCCGAGAAGCCGCTCGCGCGCCGCATCGTCGTCGTCACCGGCGGCGCCTCGGGCATCGGCGCCGCGACCGCCGCGGCCTTCACGCGCGAAGGCGCCGAGGTGGTCGTGCTCGATCGCGACGTGTCCAAGGCCAAGGGTTTCGCCATCGCCTGCGATCTCACCGATCCCGCCCAAGTGCGGGCCGCCTTCGACAGGATCGCGGCCACGTACGGCGGTGTCGATATCGTCGTCTCCAACGCCGGTGCCGCCTGGCAAGGCAGGATCGGCGACGTCGACGAGGCCACCTTGCGCCAGAGCTTCGAGCTGAACTTCTGGGCGCACCAGAGCGTGGCGCAGAACGCCGTCCGCATCATGCGGGCACAGGGGTTGGGCGGGTGTCTCCTCTTCAACGCCTCGAAGCAGGCGGTGAATCCCGGGCCCGATTTCGGCCCCTATGGCCTTCCCAAGGCCGCGACCCTGTTCCTCAGCCGCCAGTATGCGCTCGATCACGGCGCCGATGGCATCCGCTCCAACGCGCTCAACGCCGACCGCATCCGCACCGGGCTGCTGAACGACGAGATGATCGCCCAGCGCTCCAAGGCGCGCGGCTTGAGCGAGGCCGACTACATGGGTGGCAACCTGCTGGGCCTGGAGGTCACCGCCGACGACGTGGCGCAGGCCTTCGTGTCGCTCGCCAAGGCGACCAAGACCACGGGCGCGGTGATCACCGTCGACGGCGGCAACATCGCGGCCGCTCTGCGATAGGATCATACGGGACCGCGGGCCTCCAGGCCCGCTCATGCTTATGATGCGGACCTGGAGGCCCGCGGTCCGACAAGACAAGAGGAGGAAGCATGGCCATCGAAGTGCATCCGCTCACGACCCATATCGGCGGCCACATGACCGGCATCGACGCGCGCCGGCCGCTGACGCCGGCCGAGGTCGACGCGGTCAACGCTGGCATGGACAGGTACGCCGTGCTGGTGCTGCCCGGCCAGGACATCACCGACGAGCAGCAGGTCGAGTTCTCGCGCAACTTCGGGCCGTTGCAGAACGGCGCCAACGCCACCGAGCGCCGGCCGCAACTGCGGCTCGATCCCGCCTTCGCCGACGTCTCCAACATCGACAAGTCCGGAGCCGTGCTGGCGCGCGACGATCGCCGACGGATGGCGTCGCTCGGCAACCGGCTGTGGCACTCGGACGCCTCGTTCCGCGTCATCCCGGCACGCTACTCGCTGCTGAGCGGCCGCATCGTCGTCACCGACGGCGGCAACACCGAGTTCGCCGACATGCGCGCCGCCTACGACGCGCTCGACGACAGGACCAAGGCTGAGATCGAGGATCTCATCTGCGAGCATTCGCAGATCTTCTCGCGCAACCAGCTCGGCTTCACCGAATACACGCCCGAGGAACGCGCCATGATGAAGCCGGTGCGGCATCGGCTGGTGCGCACCCATCCCACGAGCGGGCGCAAGTCGCTGTTCCTGTCGGCGCATATCGGCGGCATCGTCGGCTGGCCGCGCCCCGAGGCGATGGCCTTCGTCCGCGACCTGATCGAGCACGCCACGCAAAGCCAGTTCGTCTATGCGCACCGCTGGACGCAGCACGACCTGGTGATCTGGGACAACCGTGCCACCATGCACCGCGTCCGCCGCTACGACGATCTCAACACAGTGCGCGACTTGCGCCGCACCACGACAAAGAGCGACGGACCCACCGCCGCACAGGAGGCAGCATGACAATTCTTCCCAAACGCCGCGTCGGCAAGACCAAGCTCGAGGTCACCACGCTGGGGCTCGGCGGCGCCCCGATGGGCGGCTTCCGCGCCACCATCCCCGATGCCGAGTCGATGGCATTGAGCGAGGCGGCCTGGCAGGGCGGCGTGCGCTACTTCGACACCTCGCCCTTCTACGGCTACGGCCGCAGCGAGCTGCGCATGGGCGCCGCCTTGCGCGAGAAGCCGCGCGACGAGTTCGTGCTCTCCACCAAGATCGGCCGCATCCTGCATCCGCGCAAGCCGGGCGAGATCCTGCCCAAGGACTTCCGCGAGAACGGGCTGCCGGGCTTCGTGCCGGAGTTCGACTACACCTATGACGGCGTCATGCGCTCGCTGGAGCATTCGCATCACCGGCTCGGCCTCGCGAAGATCGACATCGCACTGATCCACGACGTCGATTTCTGGACGATCAAGGATCGCGAGGTGCTGGACCAGCGCTTCAAGACGGTGATGGACGGCGGCTACAGGGCGCTCGACGAGCTGCGCAAGGCCGGCATCATCGGCGCCATCGGTGTGGGCATCAACGAGAGCGACACCAGCCTCCGCTTCATCCAGGCCGGCGACTTCGACTGCCTGCTGCTGGCCGGCCGCTACACGCTGCTGGAGCAGGGAGCGCTCGAAGCCTTCCTGCCGGAGTGCCTGAAGCGCAACGTCTCGGTGATCCTGGGCGGACCCTACAATTCGGGCATCCTCACGGGCGGCGTGAAGCCGGGCGCGACGCACGACTATGTCGCCGCGCCTCAGGACCTGATCGACAAGGCGCAGAAGATCGAGGCGGTTTGCCTGCGTCACGGCGTCGAGCTCGGTGCCGCCGCCATGCAGTTCCCCTTGTTCCATCCTGCCCTGTGCGCGGTGATCCCCGGCGCGCTCAGCACCGCCGAGGTGACGCAGAACGTCGGCCGCATGGGTGTGAAGATCCCGACCGAGCTGTGGAGCGAGCTCAAGCGCGAGAAGCTGCTCGATCCGAGCGCGCCGACACCGAACTGAGAGGTCACGGCTGAGGGCGCGCGACTCCAGTCGCGTGCCCCCTGCCAAGAGGAGGAACGAAAATGAAGATCATCGACGCCCAGGTCCATATCTGGTCGCAGACCGTCACCCCGCCGACCGGCAAGCATCGCAAGGTCTCGAAGGTGAGCGCCGAGGACATGCTGAAGGAGATGGACGAGGCCGGCGTCGATGCCGCGCTCATCCATCCTCCGATGAGCTGGGATCCCGACTCGCAGGTCATGGCTCTCGAGGCGGCCAGGAAATATCCCGACCGTTATGCCGTCATGGGCCAGTTCGATCCGAAGAACCCCGCGAACAAGAAGCTGATCCATGGCTGGCGCAACCAGCCTGGCATGATGGGCCTGCGCTGGGCGCTGCTGCAGCCGGTGGAGCAGCAGATGCTGCACGACGGCGCGCTCGACTGGATCTGGCCGGAAGCCGAGAAGGAAGGCCTCGCCATCGGCATGATGGGCGGCATCTTCCTGAAGGAATTCCGCAAGATCGCCGAACGCCATCCGCGCCTCAAGCTGATCCTCGACCATTGCGGCCTCAACCGCCACGGCCAGGATGCCGAAGCGTTCGTCCATCTCGACGAGATGCTGGCGCTCGCCAAGCTGCCCAACGTCGCGGTGAAGGCCACGGGTGCGCCGCATTATTCGACCCAGCCCTACCCGTTCAAGAACATCCAGGACGGCCTGCACCGCATCTTCGACGCCTACGGTCCCGACCGGATGTTCTGGGGCACCGACATCACCCGTATGCCCTGCAGCTATCGCCAGTGCGTGACCTTCTTCACCGAGGAGCTGCCGTGGCTCAGGGGCCAGGACCTCGAGAAGGTCATGGGCCGCGGCCTCGCGAAGTGGATCGGCTGGAACTACAAGTTCGACGCCTGAGAGATCAGGCGGCCGGCGGATCCTTCGGCCGTCCGCCGGTCCGGAGCAGATAGCGGACGGTCTCAGCCTGCATGCCCGCCATCTCGATCAGCATGACGACCAGCAGGAATCCCGCCGAGAGCAGGCCGAAGAGGCGGCCGGCATAGAAGCCGAGATCGTAGCGGCTCGACCCCAGCACCGCCGACAGCGCGATGTCGAACAGCCACGTCCACATCACCAGCATCATCCACAGATCGGCGGCCAGCATGTCGCGCCGCCACAGCAGCAGCACGGCGATCAAGGTGAGGAGCCAGACCGAGGGGCTGATGCCTTTGCTGACCAGCAGCGAATAGTCGTTACCCTGCATGACGACCGGCAGCAGGTCGTGGCCGGAGGTGGCGAGAAGCGTGAGCGCCGCCACCAGCGCGCCGACGGCAGTCATCGCCAGCGGCACGATCCAGACCATGCCGCCACCCAGCGTGAGGCCCGGCCGGTGGCGTCCGAGCAGGGCATAGAAGATGACGAACAGCGGAAAGCCGGCGTGCCAGAAGACATAGAGCCAGGCCGTCGTCTGCGGCTTGCCGCCGAGCAATCCGTCGGGCGCCAGCGCCCCGGGGAAGCCCAGCGTATGGGGCACGATGATCAGGGCATCGAAGAGATAGCCCATCGCCAGCACGAGGAGGCCCGCCGCGCGCAGGCGGAGAAACTGGCCGAGCAGCAGCGCGGCGGTGATCAGGTCGATGAGGAACAGCGCCGACTGGTAGACCGGAATGAAGGCCGGCGCGCGCGGCAAGGGCTCGCGCACGAAGGGGACGGCGGCGAAGAACAGCACCAGCGAAACGACGCAGATCGCGATCGCGAGACGCTGCTGCCGCCCGGAGGCAGGCGCCATCGCGAGAGCGGCGTGACCTGCAACGGCGTTGCCAGCCATCGTCGCCGCCCGCGCCTACTGCTTGGCCGGTTCGGTTTTCAGCACCAGCGGCCCTCTGACCTCGCCCGCCGGATACTGGGCCGTCTTGAGATTGACGTACCAGCGGCCGGCAATCAGATCCTCGGCCTGGCGTTGGGTGAGCGTCGCGCCGCCGGGATGGCCGCCGCCCTCGATCTGCATGTTGATCGGCACGATGGCGGCATCGTCGTTGCCGACGCCGTCGGGCCCGTGAAGATGCGCCCAGGTCACCGGTCCGCCGAGGTCGCTATAGTTCAGCACCCACTTCAGGATGCGCGTCGCGGGCGCGTACTGCGCCTCCATATAGCCCTTGCCGGCACTGGCCGACGGCGGCACCTCGTTGGCGCCGCTGAGGTAGGCCATGAAGCGGTACTTCGACCCCGGCGGCTCGCTGATATAGTCGCTGCAGCCGGCCAGCAGGAGCAGCGCCGCGATCGTGACTGTCAGCCTGGTCATGTCTCACGCCTTGTGATGAACCGGAGCGCGAGCGTAGACCGGCGTCGCCAGTCCCTCCAGCCTCGCCTTGAGCTGCAAGGCCAGATAACGCGAATAGTGCCGCGACTGGGCGAGGTTGCCGCCATGGAACCACAGGCCTTCCTGCGCCGTGGGCTTCCACATGTTGCGCAGCTCGCCCTCCCACGGACCGGGATCCTTGACCGTGCCGGAGCCCAAGCCCCAGCATTTACCGACCTTGTCGGCCACCTCGGGCGAGATCAGCGCGGCGGCCCATTGGTTCATTGAGCCGTAGCCCGTGGCATAGACCACGAGGTCGGCCGGAAGCTCGCGCCCGTCCTTCAGCACCACGGAGGTCTCGGTCAGCCGCGCCACCTCGGCCGGCGAGCAGAGTTTGATGCGGCCCGACGCGATCAGCTCCGATGCACCGACGTCGATGTAGTAGCCGGAGCCGCGGCGCATATACATCGTGCCGATGCCGGTCTCATCCTCGCCGAAGGTGAGCTGGAAGCCGGCCGCCGTGAGGCTCTCGTAGAAGGCCGCATCCTCGCGTCTGGCCTGCGCCACCATCGGCTTGGCCGCGGCGGGCTGCAGCGCATAGGGCAGCGATGCCGCGATCAGGTCGGCCTTGTCGGTGGTGATGCCGGCCGCCAGCGCCTCCTCGGAATAGAGCGGCCGGTTGCGCGCCAGCGTCTCGGACCGCATGACGAGCGTCGGCGAACGCTGGATCATGGTGACGTTGGCGCCGTGTTCCCACAGGTCGGCGGCGATATCGTGCGCCGAGTTGTTGGATCCCACGACGACGCAGTTCCTGCCGCTCCAGCCCTCGCCGCCGTTGTGCTGGCTGGAATGGCGCTGCACGCCCTTGAAGCGGTCGGCGCCCGGCAGCTGCGGCAGCTCGGGGAAGCCCGACATGCCGGTGGCCAGTACCATGTGCTTGGGCTTCAGCGTGACGGGCTTTCCGTCGCGCTCGACGACGACCGTCCACTCACGACGCTGCTCGTCCCATGACGCCGACTTGCAGGGCGCGTTGCCCCAGTAATCGAGCTCCATGATCCTGGTGTAGGACTCGAGCCAGTCGCCCATCTTGTCCTTGGGCGTATAGATCGGCCAATGATCCGGGAACGGCAGGTACGGCAGATGGTCGTACCAGACGGGATCGTGCAGGCAGAGCGACTTGTAGCGGCTGCGCCAGGCATCGCCCGGCCGCGCGTGGCGGTCGACGATCAGCGCCGGCACGCCCAGCCGCTTCAGCCGCGCGCCCAGCCCGATGCCGCCCTGGCCACCGCCCACGATCAGCACGAACGGCTGACGCGCCGTGCCCAATTCCACCGCATCGGCCTGCCGACGGTCGGTCCAGGTCGTGCGGTCGCGGATGGCACCGTACTCGACGCCCGACTCGCGCGTGGCGCCGCGTTTCTCCTCGAAGCCCTTGAGCTCCATCAGCGCGGTGAACAGGGTGAGTGCCTTGCCGTCGCGCAGCCGCACATGGCCGCGTCCCCGCCCGACAGAGGTCTCGAAGGTGAACCAGCCCTCGCTGCCGTCGGCTTCGAAGGAGCCGGGCTTCACGTCGCCCAGCCGCGCGTCGAGCATGGCGACGATCGCGGCGTGTCCTTCCAAGGTGGCGATATTCCAGGTGAAGGCCACCAGATCGCGCCAGTAGCCCTGTTGGGCGAACAGCGAGGTCGCTGTCTTGCCATCACCGCGTTCGACTGCGCCGCCGAAGCCGGCCAGCCAGTCCTTCATATCGATGTTTGTCACCGCCCTCCGTTACCGTGCAGTCGTCGCGCCCGCAACGACCTCTCGCCTTCCACCTTCCGGCCCGTGATATGAAGCGGCATGCCTCGAGCCTTGCGCCTTGCCTCGCTGACCGCGCTCACGATGCTGGCCTTCGCCGCCAACTCGCTGCTGTGCCGCGTGGCGCTCCGCGACACAGCGATCGATGCCGCGAGCTTCACCTCGATCCGTCTGGCGGCCGGTGCCTTCGTCCTGGCGGCGATCGTGCTGGCGCGGAAGGGCCGACCAGCGGCGGCGGGAAGCTGGCGCGGCGGCCTTCTGCTGTTCGGGTACGCGGCGTTCTTCTCCTTCGCCTATCGCGAGCTATCGGCGGCCACGGGCGCCCTGCTCCTGTTCGGTGCCGTGCAGGCGACGATGCTCGTGAGCGGCCTGGTGTCGGGTGAGCGCCTGCGCGCGGTCCAGTTCGCGGGCCTGCTGGTCGCGGCGGGCGGGCTGGTCGTCCTGCTGCTGCCGGGCCTTGCAGCACCACCACCGGGGGCCGCGGGCTTCATGTTCGCCGCCGGCATCTCCTGGGGCTTCTATTCCCTGCTGGGGCGAGGTGCCAAGGATCCCACCTCGGCCACCGCCGGCAATTTTCTGCGCACGCTGCCCTTCGCCGCGCTGCTCAGCCTGGCCACCGTCACGAGCGCCCACGTCGATGTGGCGGGCTCCACCTACGCAGTGCTGTCCGGCGCCATCGCGTCAGGTCTCGGCTATGTCCTGTGGTATGCGGTCCTCCCCGCCCTGCCCGCAGCATCGGCGGCAACCATCCAGCTCTCCGTGCCGGCACTCGCCGCGGCGGGAGGTGTCGTCCTGCTGGCAGAGCCGATGACCAGCCGGCTGCTCGTCTGCTCGATCGCCATCCTGGGCGGCATCGCGCTCACCTTGCGCCGGCCGGCACCGTCACCCTAGGATCACGACAACCTGGAGACACGATGCTCGCTCGTCGCACACTCGTTCTCGGCACGATGCTCGCCAGCACGTCTCTCAGCCCCGTCCGGGCGCAAGGCAAGGTCACCGTCATCTATGTCGGCGGCTGGGATTGCCCGCCCTGCATCACCTGGAAGAACCAGAAGAAGGCGGAGTGGCTGGCCTCGCCCGAGCGCTCGAAGGTCGAGTATGTCGAGATCGAATCGCCCAAGCTCCGGGAAGCCTACCGGGACCGCTACTGGCCCGCGGCCCTGCAGCCGATCCGCAACCGCCTGCCCCGCCAGAGCGGCACGCCGCGCTTCATCGTCGTCAAGGACGGCGAGATCGTCGGCAACGAATGGGGTGATGGCGACTGGGCGCGCGCCTGGAGCAAAATCCGCGCTGCGGTTTCCTGAGGGGGCTGACAAGGCGGCTGTCGCAGGTAGATGATCCTGGCCGGAGGAACGCAGCCATGAAATACGACGTCATTTCCGCCGACGGCCATGTCGACCTGATCTGGCTGCCGCCCGACCTGTTCACCTCGAACGCCTCGGCCGCGATGAAAGAGCGGATGCCCCATGTCGTCGATGGCCCGAAGGGTCCGGAGTGGGTGAGCATCAAGGGCGCGAAGTTCGGCTTGGTGAACGGCATGGGCTCGGCCGGACGCGAATATGTGCCGGGCATCATCCACCGCTCCGATCGCATGGCCTCCACTGGCCTCTACGACGACGGCAAGAAGGGCATCCGCCGCCTCACCGAGGTCGACCATCGCCTGAAGGACCAGGACCGCGACGGCGTGCAGGCCGAGGTGCTGTACGGCGTGCTGGGGTCGAGCGGACGCCTCAACGATCCGGAAGCGGCGCTGGAGATGCTGCGCATCTACAACGACTGGCTGCACGATTTCTGCGCCGCCGCACCCGACCGGCTGGTCGGCTTGGCCAACATCCCCAACTACGACATGACGGCATCGGTCGCCGAGGCCACCCGTTGCGCCAAGCGTGGCGTGCGCGGCTTCGATGTCGCCAACCGGCCCGACATGACGCCGCTGTGGGATCCGTTCTGGGAGCCGCTGTGGCAGCTCGCGCACGAGACCGGCATCCCGGTGCATTTCCACACCATCGGCGGGCGCTCGCCCGACACCACGAAGATGCCGCCGTTCGTGCAGCGCCGCGCCTTCGCCGCCCACATCACCAACTTCCAGATGCACATGGGCTACATGCTGATGTCGCTGATCTTCAGCGGCGCCCCCGAGCGCTATCCCAACATGAAGGTGGTGATCGGCGAGGCGGGGCTCGGCTGGATCCCCTATGTGCTGCAGCACATGGACCTCGAGTGGGAGGACCAGTTCAAGGATCTCGACCTCACGATGAAGCCCAGCGAGTACTGGCATCGCCAGTTTTACGCCACCTACCAGACCGATCCCGTCGGCATCCGCCTGCTCGACCTCTTGGGTGAGGACAATGTGATGTGGGGTTCGGACTATCCGCATCCCGACGGCATCTGGCCCGATTCACAGGAGTTCATCGCCAACGAACTCACCGCGCTCTCGCCGGAGGTGAAGCGCAAGGTGATCCGCGACAATGCGATGAAGCTCTACCGGCTGGGCAACGCCTAGATATCCTTGATCGCCCTGATCTGCGCCGGGATGCCGAGCTTGCGCGAGCAGACCGGCCAGTGCCAGGG
>CANIRG010000032.1 GCA_947469635.1 Rhodospirillales bacterium
AGGATCTGCGCGCCCCCTACTGGTCCAGCCGCGATCGGAAGATCTAGGTGAAGCTCGCCGCCGCCTGGCTGCGCGGCCTGCCGCCCAACGTGCAGGGCGCGCTGTGGCTGGTGAGCGGCGGCTTCATCTTCACCACCAATGGCGTGATGATCCGGCTCCTGTCGGAGCAGATCCCGCCAGTGGAGACGGCGTTCTTCCGCTCCATCCTTTCCGTTGTCATGCTGCTGCCGCTGATGCTGATGGGCCGGGTCAAGCCGTGGAAGAGCACGCGCATCCAGGGCCATTTCTGGCGCACCTTCATGGGCACCTGCTCGATGGTGCTGGGCTTCTACGCCATCTCGATGCTGCCGCTGGCCGATGCCACGGCGCTGGCCTTCTCGCAGCCGCTGTTCTCGGTGGTCGTGGCGGCGGTGATCGTGGGCGAGAAGGTGCGCTGGCGCCGCTGGGGCGCCACCATCGTGGGCTTCGCCGGCGTGCTGGTGATGGTGCGGCCGGGCGCCGAGACGCTGCAGCCCGGCGCCCTTATCGCGCTCGCCAACGCGGCGGCCGTGGCGCTGTCGATCCTGCTGGTGAAGCGCCTGTCTGATTCCGAGACACCGCTGATGATCCTGACCCAGTTCGCGATCTTCTCCACCGTGTTGCTGGCGGTGCCGGCGATCTGGGTGTGGCAGTGGCCCAACGCCTGGGGCTGGGTGCTGGCGGTCGGCGTGTCGCTCTCGGCCACGGTCGGCCAGTATTTCTGGGTCCAGGCCTTCAAGTCGGGCGAGATGTCGGCGGTGGCGCCGTTCGAATATCTGCGCCTGCCCTTTGCGGTGTTCGTGGGCTGGCTGCTGTGGGGCGAGATGCCGGTGGTCTGGACCTATGTGGGCGCCGCCATCGTCATCGCCTCGGCGCTCTACATCGCCCACCGCGAGGCCCAGCTCGCCCGCCAGCGGCGGCGGGCCGAGCTCGAGCCGCCGCCGGCGACGCCTGTCCCCTAGAAGTTCCAGCCGCCGCGCAGGATGCCGACCCAGACGTCGAGACCGTTGATGCCGATCGATTCATATCGCAGCTCGGCTCGGCCATAGAGGCCGCTGGCGTTCTGCACCTGCAGGCCGACGCCGGCCGTGCCCGATCCCTGGCCCCGCAGGCCCGCCTGCTGGTTGTTGAACAGCGCGGTGGTGTCGGTGGCGAAGGTGTAGTTGGCCCCCAACGTCACGAACGGCTCGACCGACCAGGAGGCCTCGCCGTCGAAGGTGAAGCGGTAGCCGATCTCCGGCCCGGCCGAGAGCCGGCCGTACTGGACGACCTGGCTGGCGACGGCGGTGTTGGCCGAGTTGGCGTAGGCGCTCTGCGTCTCCGAGGCGTAGGCCACGCTGAGCGAGGGCTGGAAGCGCCACGCCTGCTCGCGCCAGACGCCGGTCAGCGCGGCGCCGGTGAGGAAGCGCCAGGCGTCGAACTGGCCGGTGATGCCGACGGCCGGCGCGGTGTCGTAGTTGAGGCGCGAGGCTCCGACATAGGCCGAGACGAAGATGTTGGGATCGATTCGCACGCACAGGTAAGGGATCGCCGACATGCCGCGCTCGCCCATGCGGAGGCCGCCGGTGCCGAGCTTGGTCTCGAAGGTCTCGGCGCCGACGGTGAGGCCCAGCGTCAACCACGGCTGCACCTTGTAGTCCGCGCCGGCGTTGCCGATGAAGCCCAGCCCGCTTTGCCGGGCGATCGAATCGGTGGCTCCGATCGCGCGCGCGTCGAGCCAGACGCTCCAAATGCCGGGAGTCGGCGCGCACTCGTCGCTCGAGCAGGCATCCTCGACGCGCGATCTTTCGAAGCGCAGCGACGTCGGAGCGGACGTGGCGGCCTGCTCGCCGGCCGGCGCCGAGCGATCCATGCCCGGGAACAGCGCCACCGACGCGGAGACGGGCTTCGCCGCCGGTTCGAGGCTGCCGCGCGCCAGGACGAGGTTGCGCCGCGTCAGGGCGAGGCGGTCCTCGATGTCGTCGCGCTTCCTGTCGCCCGGCGCGCCGCCGGATTGGCCGAGCTCTTCCGCCAGCTCCGCTGCCTCCCGCTCCAGCCGCGCGACCCGTGCGCGCGCCGCCAGCGCCGCGATGGGCGATCCGGACGGCTTGGCGGTGAAGCTGCCCAGCACGGCGAGCTTGATGGCATCGCCGGTCTGCTGCAGCACCATCTGGCCGTTGGCGATCGCGAACTGCGCGTTGATCGCGTTCTGCATCGGACCCGAGATCGTGCTGCCGGAACCGGCACCGCAGGAAATCGTGAGCGTGCCGGACGTCGCGGCCGTCGTGAAGCTTTCAACCGTGATCGAAGCCGTGAGGGCGGTCGCATTGGTGTAGATTCTCGAGACGCTGACGCCGTTGGCGACCAGAATGTCGGCCGATCCGTCGGGTGGGCTGATGGCAACCCTCCAGCCAGCGGCACCGGTGACCGTTATCGTGACGGCGTCGCCGGCGAAGAAGAGGGCGGTTACGGTGGTCGCGTTGAAAACCGTGCTTGGGACCATGTTCAACGTGAAGCCGTTGACCGCCGTGCAGCCGGGCGATGACTGCGCCTGCGCCGTCTGTGGGGCGGCCAGCCACAGGCCAACCATCATCGTCGCCGCAACCCCAAAGTTGCGCACCGCTCCCAGCCTCATCCTTGATCGCTCCCCAGGCCCCCCCCCCCCGGAGCCACGTGAAGTTTAAAGACTGTTCGGTAGATGACACCAGAGCCTTTTGGCCGAGTTATCCTCGTCCAGGCTGTTCCTTGAGCAGCCAGGCTCGCGCCCTGGCGCGGTGGGAGTCGGTGATGAAGGTCTTGGCGGCCGTGACGGCGGCCAGCAGCACGGCCGCATCGTCGGTGAAGCCCAGCCCGACGACGAAGTCGGGAATGATGTCGATCGGAAGGATGAAGTAGGCGAGCGCACCCAGCAGGGCGGCGCGGACCTGGATCGGCGTGGCAGAGTCCGTGGCGCAATAGTACGCCGCGATCGCATCCTCGGCGAACGGCACATGACCCAGGGTCTTGCGCATCTTGGGCCAGAAGCCCAGGCGCACCTTGCTCTCGTCGCGGCGGAGCTTGCCCATGTCGGGCATGCCGCCGGGCGCACCCATGGATCCACCCGGCGCGGATGCACCGGCGGCGCCCGGCCGCGGCGGCGGGGCGCTTGGCGCGGCGGCCGGCCGTGCTAGAAGCGTCCCAAGAGCTTGGAGGATACGAATGAACGTCAAGGGTCAGGCCGTCATCGTCACAGGCGGCGCCTCGGGATTGGGCGGCGCAACGGCCTCGGCGCTGGCCGCTGCCGGCGCCAAGGTCGCGATCTTCGATGTGCAGGATGAGCTGGGCGAAAACAAGGCCAAGGAGCTGGGCGGCCTCTATATAAAGACCAACGTCGCAGACGCCGCCAACACCGAGGCTTCGGTGAAGATGGTCGTCGAGAAGCTCGGCCCGCCGCGCGTCACGGTGAACTGCGCCGGCATCGGCCGCGCCGCCCGCACCATCTCCAAGAACGGGCCGCACGACCTCGGCATGTTCGCCCAGGTGATCCAGGTCAACCTGATCGGCACCTTCAACGTCATCCGCCTCGCCTCCTTCGCCATGAGCCAGGCCGAGCCGATGGAGGACGGCGAGCGCGGCGTCATCATCAACACCGCCTCGGTGGCGGCCTTCGACGGCCAGATCGGCCAGGCCGCCTACTCGGCCTCCAAGGGCGGCGTGGTCGGCATGACGCTGCCGATCGCCCGCGATCTTTCCAGCCTGGGCATCCGTGTCTGCACCATCGCGCCCGGCCTGTTCCTGACGCCGATGATGATGGGCCTCTCGCCTGAGGCGCAGAAGAGCCTGGGCGCCCAGGTGCCGTTCCCGCCGCGGCTGGGCGACCCCAGGGAATATGCCCAGCTCGCCATGAGCATCGTCGAGAACCGCATGCTCAACGGCGAGACCATCCGTCTGGACGGCGCCATCCGCATGGCCCCAAGATAGGGCGATGCGGCACGCCCTCCTTGGACTGTTGCTACTTGCGGCTACGGCAGCGCCGGCAGCGGCCGACGTTCGCTGGCTTGCCTGCAGGTTCAACGACAATCTCGGCAAGCCGCAGGGCTTCCACATGATGTTCGACGAGGATCGAAACCTCACGGCCGTCTTCGACCCCGCCCTCGGCACGATGACCGAAGGCACCAGCACCTTCATCAATTTCCAGCTCATCCGCTCGCGCTTCCCGGCCTATAGCCTCACCTACAACCGGAACAATGGAACGCTGGCGCTCAGCCTGATCAGCGGCACCTCCATCCCGACCGGCCTGGTGCAGGGCGAGTGCCGGCGCAGCCCACCGCCGCCCGGCGCGCCGCGATCGTAGCGCAAGGAAGATTCGGCGATGACGCGAAGGGTTTTGCCGATCAAGCCAGCGGCTTGACCACGAGATCGTCGAAATAGGTAACGCTATCGGCCTTGGTCCATAGAGCCACGCGCCCGCCGCCGGCGATTGCGGTGTCGTTGGCGACATAGAGGCTTTTGCCTCCCAGGAAGACCTCGAAGCGTGTCGCCTGGACACGCAGGCGCAGTTCCTGCCACACGCCCGTGGGCACCTTGATCGATGTGCCGGCGAATTGGATGCGCTGCCCGCCGACCACGCGATAGAGGCGAAGATTGTCCTCGAGCGCGTTGGCGCGCACGACGTAGTAGTTGCTGGCATCTTTCAGCCGAACGGCGATACCGGCTGCACGGTCGACCTCGCCTGCGATCGGCTTGAAAATCACCGTCACATCGACGTCGGCCGGTCGCGGTGCATCGAGGATCGCCAGGGGAAAGCGGTAGTCGCTCTTGTCGATGCTGGTCTGGGCGAGCACCTTCGACCCGGCCGGGGCCGACGGGTCCTCGATCACCTTCCAGGTCGGCGGCACCCCCACGCCGGTCAGGCCGGCGGTGAAGCCCCGGGGCAGCGACCCGGCGGGCATGTTCTCGAAGTCCAGCCGGAGCGCGGGGTCGGCCGCCTTGCCCGGCGCGGCGGCCATCGACGTCGCCGCAGCTGCTGCCATCAGCAGCCGGCGGCGCGGGAAGGAGCGATACATGGCGAATCTAGATCAGACGATGTCGTAAATCGCAGCACGATGGCTACCCGGCAGGAAGGCATAGAGCCGATCGCCCGCCGGCGAGAGCGCCGTGGTGTGGGCGCCTGCCTCGGTCTCGATGGTCGCACGCTTGTCAACGGGCGAGGTGGAAAAGACGTCGATCACGCCGGGATCGCCGATGGCGACATAGAGCTGCTGGTGCTGTCGGTTGAAGAATACCACGTCGGGCGGTCCGCTCAGCGGGCGCGCGCTCAGGATCTTGCCCGAGCGGGCATCGAGCATGAACAGCATGCCGGCATCGCAGGCGCAGAACAGCCGGCGCGTCGCCCGGTCGAGGTCGAGGCCGTGTGGCCCGGCGGCGGGAACGGCGAACATATGGGCGAGCCTGTCGGGCTTCCTCGCATCGATGACGGCGATCACGGCGGGATTGGCGATGTTGACGTAGAAAACCTCGGCGTCCGGATCGAACACTGTCCAGCGGGTGCGGCCTGGCACGGCGATCTCGGCGCGCACGGTGCGGTCGCCGACATCGACCATGGTTACGGTATGCGAGCCCGCTATTGCCGGATCGCCGACATTGGCGGCCAGCAGGAGCTTGCGGCCATGATCGTAGGCGAGGCCGTTCGGTCCAATGCCAACCTTGACCTTGGTTACGTCGGGATCGGGTCCGGGTGAGAAGATGCCGATCGTGTTCTCGGCCCGGTTCGACGAGAAGATGAGATTTGCCTCGTCGCTCACCAGGGCCCCGGCCACGCCGGGCAGGTTTGGAATGGAGAACAGGTATTTCTGCCCGTCGAAGACATCGACGGCGTCGTTGGCGGTGTGCGCCACATAGACATGGCCGCTCGCGGCATGAACGGCGGCATGATCGAAGCCGCCTTTCGCCTTGTGCTCGGGAAGATCGATATAGCCGAGGAGTTTCGGGGGCATGGCGCTATCTCAGACGGGCATAGAGGTGGAAGGCGGCGGCCTGCACGATGCCCCAGGTCGCAAGGCCAAGGGCGGTGACCACGGCGAGCCCCACCAGACCGCTATGAAGGACCTGGATGGCGATCCATCCGCCCAGCACGACAACGATCAACCGACAGGTCATGGCGGCCAGCGGCCACTCAGGCTGGCGCGTTGCCTGGAATGCCGACATCAGCGTGTTGACCGCGACGAAAGGATAGGCGAGCGCGACGATCGCGAGATAACCGGCGCCCGCGACAAGGATCGCCGGATCGCGGCTGAACAGGCCGATCCAGGCGTCGGGAGCGGCAATCGCCAGCACGCTGACCGAGGCCATGACACAGGCCGACAGGCCCACCGCGATCCAGGCGATACGCGCGGCGCGCTCGAATTGGCGCGCGCCGATGTTGCTGCCGACCATGGCGAGCACCGCCGCCCCCAGGCCGAAATTGAGCGGATAGAGCAGATACTCCAGCCGCACCGCCGCGCCGAAAGCGGCGAGCGAGGTGGCGCCGAGCATGCCGGCGTAGGACGTGAGCGTCGCCAGCGCCACGTTGTTCAGCACGGGCGCCAGCGACATCGGCGCGCCCACGCGCAGGATCTCGGCGAAGAGGCGACTTTCGAAACGCACGCCGCGGAGCGACAGAGCGACGGACGTCCGGCCCGAGGCAAGATACTAGGCGAGAACCGTCGAAGAGGCAGTGAAAGAGATCACGGTAGCGAGACCCGCGCCGGTGATGCCGAGCGCGGGGATCGGCCCAAGGCCGAAGACCAGTGCCGGCACCAGCGCGAGATGCAGGGCTTCGGCGCCGACGTAGACATAGGCCAGGATGGCGACCTGTCCGGTCGCTCGCACCACGCTCGTGAGCGCCCCGAGCAACCAATAGGCCAGCGCACCGGCAAAGATCACGTTGGAATATTCGAGTGCCGCCGCAAGCATCGGCCCACGGCCGCCCAGCAAGCCATAGATGCTGGGGCCTCCGATCAGGAACACCGCGCTGAACAGCGCCGCGGCCCCTGCGGCGATCGCCAGCGCATGGACGACGAGGGACGCGGCATCCTCGCGCCGTCCGGCGCCGATCGCCCGCGCGATGGAAGCGGCGATGGCTCCGCCCATGGCCATGTTGGCCATCTGCTGCATCAGCATCATCAGCGGAAACACCAGCGCGAGGCCCGCCAGCGCATCGAGGCCAAACCGGCCGATGAAATGCGCATCGACGCTGGGCGTCACCGCGATCAACAGGACGTTGACCACGAGGTTGGGCACCGCGAGCCGCAACAAGGTGGGAACGATCGGGCCTTCCAGCATCAGGCGCGTGCGCGCTGCGGCAGGCCAGGGCGGCTTCACGGGAGTGTCGGTCATGGCCCGCCTCAGTTCATCCTCGGCGGCCAGTTGTGCGTCTCGCCCACGAGGCTGCGGCACCAGGCATAGAGCGCGTCGTACATCACCATGCCGTGCTTCAGCATCTCGTGGTCGTCCTGGTGCATGTGGCTGAGGCCGAGCGAGATCGCGAACAGGCCGGCCGATTGTGGCGTGAGGTCGAGCCGCGACGTGTCGGCGCCACGCACGATGTCGGCCAGCCTGTCGAGGCCGGGGGCGGAGAGTTTGTATTCGGCGATGAAGGTGTCGAAGCTGCACTTCTCGCCGACATGGCTGAACTTCACGCCGGGGATGTCGTAGGGGGTCGCGCCGGTTTCCGACGCGGTGGCCAGCACCTTGTCGGCGGGCACGTAGAGGAACTCGGGCTCCTTCTCGATGAAGCGCTGGATCAGCCACGGACAGGCGATGCGGTCGATCTTGGGGCGTTCGCGCGTGACCCATTTCATTTCCGGTCTCCTTCGCTGTGGGGTTCGGTCGGCATCCCGTCGGCGCGCCAGGCACCGATGCCGCCGGCGACGGCCACGGCATCGATGCCGCGCGCGCGAAGCTTGGCCGCGGCGTCGCCGCCGATCTCGAAGCCCCAGGCGCAATAGACCAGGACCTTGGCGCCGGCCGGCAGCGATGCCGCCACCTCGTCGACGCGCTCCGGTGGGGCACGACGGGCGCCGCGCAGGCGAACCGGCACGGTCGTGGCGTCCTGGGCGAGGCGGGCGTCAATCACGATGAGGTCGGGATCGGCGTCGAGCATCGTGCGCGCCACCGATGTCGTGATGGTGTGCGGCTTGTATTCGAACGACTTTCCGGCGAAGCGCGCCGCGACGCGCTCCCAGGCAATGTTGGCCATGAAGGCGTCGACGTAGCCGCCGACATTGGCGCCGAAATCGATGTGATAGGAATGCTCGTACATGTCGAGCGCCAGCACCGGCGTGCCGCCGGCGAGGCCGTGCGTGTGATCCGCCGCCCAGACATTCGACAGCGTGCCGTCGCGCGGCGAGCGCGTGAGCAGCACCCAGCCCGAGCCACCGCCCAGCGCCTTGCCCATGGCGACGAACTCCGCGCGCCATTTGTCGAGCGAACCGAAGTCGCGGGCGATGGCGTCGGCAAGGTCGCCCGTCGGATCGCCGCCGCCGCCTTCGCCGAGGCTTTCGAAATAGACCTCGTGCAGCAGCATCGAGTTGGTGGCGATCAGCTCCTCGCGCTTCAGCCCGTTGAGGCGGAAGCCGGGAGCGGTCGCGGGATCGAGCGCCGACAGATCGGTGCGGATCGCATTCAGCCGGCGAACGGCGCCCCCGTAGTTGTTCTCGTAGTGGCTCGCCATCAGGCGGGCCGAGAGGCCAGCAAGGCGAGGCGGCTTGAAAGAGATCGGCCGGGCAAGAAACTGCATTTTCCCCTCTTGATACACTTGTTTCACTGGAAGTTAGTCAAATGACACGGATATGCAAGGATAAAATGATACGAGTGTTGCAATAACGCGAAATTTAATGATACGAGTGAACTATGTCGACCGATCGTCCTCGCTGGCTTCTTCTCATCCACCAGCTTCCCGCCAAGCCTGCCTATGCTCGAGTGAAAGTGTGGCGGCGCCTGCAGACTCTGGGGGCTGTGACGGTGAAAGGTGCGGTCTATGCGCTGCCCGGCACGACAGAGGCGCGCGAGGACTTTGCCTGGCTGGCCAAGGAGATCGTCGAAAGCGGCGGTGAGGCCATCGTCTGCGAGGCAACGCTGGCCGAAGGCCTGTCGGACGCCGAGTTGCAGGCGTTGTTCGATGCAGCGCGCGACGAGGATTACGGCCGCATCGCCACCGAGGCGCGCGAGCTCGCGGCGAGATCGAGCGAACGCGCCTCGGACGGCGCCCTGGCCGAGGTGACGAGCCTGGCGGCACGCCTGCGCAAGCAACTCGACGCTGTCGTTGCCATCGATTTTTTCGGCGCCGAGGGCCGCGCGATCGCAGAGGGTCTCCTATCGGGGCTCGAGGCAGGACTGAAGCAGGAGGATGAAGCCGTGGGCGAAACCATTACGAGCGCACCCTCGACGCTCAAGGACCGAGTCTGGGTGACGCGACAGGGCGTGCAGGTCGACCGCATCGCCTCGGCCTGGCTGATCCGCCGCTTCATCGATCCGGCGGCGCACTTCAAGTTCGTGCCCGGTACCGGCTATGCGCCGCAACCCGACGAGCTGCGCTTCGACATGTTCGAAGGCGAGTTCACGCACAAGGGTGATCGCTGCACCTTCGAGGTCCTGATCGGCCATACCGGTCTCGCCGACCCGGCGCTGAGGGCAATGGGCGAGATCATCCACGACATCGACCTCAAGGACGACAAGTACGGCCGCGAGGAAACGGCCGGCGTTCGCTCACTGATCGCGGGCATCGCCGCCTCGAGTCCCGACGACGAGCAACGGCTGGCGCGCGGCGCCGCGCTTCTCGACGATCTCTACAGCTCGTTCGCGGGCAAGAAGGAAATCAGATGAAGGACCACGGCGTTCCCTTCGGCGAGGCGATGAAGGTCTGGGCGCGCGTGGCCGCGCTCAGCTTCGGCGGGCCGGCGGGGCAGATCGCGGTGATGCATCGCATCATCGTCGAGGAGAAGAAGTGGATCGGCGAGAACCGGTTCCTGCAGGCGCTGAACTACTGCACCCTGCTGCCCGGACCGGAGGCGCAGCAGCTCGCGACCTACATCGGCTGGCTGATGCACAAGACGAGGGGCGGGCTTCTGGCCGGCACGCTGTTCGTGCTGCCCGGGCTGCTCGCCATCATGGCGCTGTCGTGGATCTACGTGCTGCTGGGCAAGCTCACGATCGTCGAGGGACTGTTCTTCGGCCTCAAGGCTGCCGTGCTGGTGATCGTGATCGAGGCTGTGCTGCGGGTCGGCAAGCGGGCCTTGAAGAACAACTCCATGCGGGCCCTGGCGGCGGCGGCCTTCGTGGCGCTGTTCTTCTACGACGTGCCGTTTCCTATCATCATCTTCGGCGCCGGCCTGATCGGATACCTCGGCGGCCGTGCCGGCCTGCCGGCGTTTCTGGCGGGCGGTGGCCACGGCAAGGTCGGCGCCACGCAGGTCGCCGACGCCGATTCGTTGCTCGGCGAGGAGACCCCCGAGCACGCCAAGCCGAACCTCCGCTGGTCGCTCACCGTAACGGCTGTCTTCCTCGCGTTGTGGATGGGGCCGGTGCTGGCGCTCTACCTTGCCCTCGGCGGCGGCAATGTCTTCACCAGGATCGCGATCTTCTTCAGCGAGATGGCGGTGGTGACGTTCGGCGGCGCCTACGCCGTGCTGGCCTATGTGGCGCAGCAGGCGGTCGACAATTATCACTGGGTCCAGCCCGGCGAGATGCTGGACGGGCTCGGCATGGCCGAGACCACGCCCGGCCCGCTGATCATGGTGACGCAGTTCGTGGGTTTCCTCGCCGCCTGGCGCGAACCGGGCGGATTGCATCCGCTGCTCGCGGCGACGCTGGGCGGCCTGCTCACCACCTGGGTCACCTTCACGCCCTGCTTCCTCTGGATCTTCTTCGGCGCGCCCTTCGTCGAGGCCCTGCGCGCCAACAAGGCGTTGGGCGCGGCGCTGGGCGCCGTCACGGCGGCCGTGGTCGGCGTCATCCTCAATCTCGCCGTCTGGTTCGCCCTGCATGTGCTTTTCGCCCGACAGGTCCATGTGAACTTCCTCGGCGCATCCGTGGATCTGCCGGTGCTGGCCTCGGCCAACCTGCCGTCGATGGTGCTGGCGGCATCGGCGGCGGTCGCGGTGTTCCGCTTCAGGATCGGCATGATCCCGGTGCTGCTCGCCAGTTCGATCGCGGGCATGATCTACGCGCTGGTGCTATAGTGGGCGCATGACAGACACGACATTGCCGGACCGGCTTTCGACCAATCCCACCAGCCCGTTCTACGACGAGGCGCTGCTCACCAAGGGCGTCGGCATCAAGTTCGACGGCCAGGAGAAGACCAACGTCGAGGAATATTGCGTGAGCGAGGGTTGGATCCGCGCTGCCGTCGGCAAGACCGTCGATCGCAAGGGCAATCCCCTCACCATCAAGCTCAAGGGCAAGGTCGAGCCCTACCTCAAGACCTAGGCGGTTGCCATGGTACTGGCTCGTCGCACCCTGTTCGGACTCTCGGGAGGCATGCTCATGACCGGGTCGGCGCTCGGCCAGTCGGTGAAGGTTCGTCTCGGCACGGCGACGCCGGGCGGTGGCTTCCCGGTCTATGGCGATGCCTTCATCGCGGCGATCAAGGCGCACGATCCGGCGCTCGAGATCGAGGCGATCAACACCAAGGGCAGCACCGAGAATGTGCCGATGCTCGAGGCCGGCACGCTCGATATCGCGCTGGTGCAGGGTGAGGTGGTCTACGAGGTGATGGCGGGCATCGGCCGGTCGCCGGCCAACCTCAAGATCCTGACCGCGATGTATCCCACGGCCGGGCTGTTCGTCGTCCGCGCCGACAGCCCCTATCGCCGGATCGCCGACCTCAAGGGCCAGAAGATCGCCTGGGGTGCTGCAGGCTCCGGCCTGGTGATCCTCGGCCGCTATGTCGTGGACGGGCTCGGCCTCGACGCCGCGAAGGATTTCCAGCCGGTCTATCTCGAACGTGCCGGCGACGGTCCGGCAATGGTGCTCGACGGGCGCGTCGCGGCCCTGTGGGGCGGCGGCGCCGGCTGGCCCGGCTTCAAGACAGTGATGTCGAGCAAGGAAGGCGGCCGCTTCGTGGCGCCCGATGCAAACGAGATCGGCACCATCCTCGCCCGGCACAAGTTCCTGAAGCCGATCGCCCAGCCGGCCGGTGCTTTTCCCGGCCAGGCCGAGGCGATTGCTTCGGTGGGATCGTGGAGCTTCGTGATGGCGCGGCCCGGTCTCGACGAGGCCGTGGTGTTGCGTCTCGCCCGCGCCCTGCATCAGGCCGAGGCGGCGTCTTCGGCGCAACTCGCCGAGACGACGGCCAGGAACACATTGACGTCGGTTTTGGACATCAATCTGCTGCATTCCGGCGTGCGCGCTTACTACAAGCAAGCCGGCCTCACGCCGTAACCTTGGCGTCCCGTGCGCGTTCTCTCCTCAACTGAACCGAGGAGAGCAAAGATGCAGGACACCCCGAAGAAGCCGTCCAAGGATGGCGTCGAAGGCGAAGGCAGTTACAGCGCCACTCAGGCCTACAACGAATCGACGGCGCGATTCATCGCCCAGGGCAAGGTCGACAAGGCCGCCCGCGAAGCGCGACGAGCCATGGAATCGAACGAGTCCGGCGAGCTCAAGGCCGCCGAAGCCGTCGGCAAGGCCGGCGCCATCCACGGCAAGGCCAAGCCTGAGCCGAAGTGAGTATCAATTTCCTCCCCTTCGCGAAGTCCGCGAAGGGGAGGTGGCACCGTCATACGGCGACGGAGGGGGTCAAAGGCCAAATCGCGCCTCTGACCCCTCCGTCGCGCATGACGCGACACCTCCCCCGATGACGGGGGAGGAAATCGGGAAAGGGTCAGCAGGCAGTCGCGGCAGCGGACATCAGCACCGCGCGCGTCACCTGGCAGGCGACGTCGGGGCACATGCGGATGCCAACGACCTCGCCGGTGTCGGCGATCAAGGCGCCCTCGATATATTCGTCGTTGGGGTTCCGCTGGAAGGCGGCTCCCGCGAGGTTCATCACCGGCGCCGCGACCCCTGGGCACGCCGCCACGTCGGCGTCGTCACCGAGGCGGCGCGCCATCTCCTGCGCCGCGCGGGTGAGGCTGTCGATGAACGCCTTGAACTCGGCGAAGTCGGCCACGCACTGGATGGTGTGCTTGCCCTCATCGACGAAGATCATCATGCAATTCTGGCCGTCGGCGCTGACGCCGAGGTGGAACTTGTCGAGCGTACCGGGTGTGATTTCCATGACAGCCTCCGTCTGGAAGACAACGGAGTAAAGGTCGCATAGTTCCTGCCGGTCTATGGGCTCAGCGAATCGATGAACGTCGCCAGCTTCACATCCTTGGCGCTGAGGCCGCCGGCATCGTGGGTCGAGAGCACGATCTCGACGCGGTTGTAGACGTTCGACCATTCGGGATGATGGTCGGCCTTCTCTGCCGCGAGCGCGATGCGCGTCATGAATCCCCAGGCCTGGTTGAAGTCGGCGAGCTTGAAGCTCTTCCGGATGGCGTCGCGGTCCGGGACTTCGCTCCAGCCCTTCAAGGTGGCGAGGGCGTCGCTGCGGGCCTTGCCGGTGAGCTTGGCGGTCATGGCGTTCTCCTTCAGTTGGCGTGAAGCTTGCCTCATTGTGCCATGGGAGCCTAGGCTCGCCCCATAATCAGGAGGCCTCCGTGAAACTCTTCCGCCGATCCGCGCTTCTCGCCGCTGCCGCCATGGCCGTCGCGCCGCCTGCCTTTGCCGAAAAGGGCGCCGATTCGCTGCGCATCCTGTTCAACGACGCGGTGCCCAACGTCGATATGTACTTCAACAGCCAGCGCACCGGGCTGATCCTGGCCCATCAGGCCTGGGACATGCTGGTGCATCGCGATCCCGCCACCTTCGAGATCAAGCCGTCGCTCGCCACCGACTGGAAGTTCAACGAGGACAACACGCTCGACCTCACCATCCGCCAGGGCGTGAAGTTCCACGACGGCAGCACGCTGTCGGCCGACGACGTCGTCTACACCATCAACATGGCCGCCAACCCCGAGAGCAAGGTGGCGACGCCCAGCAACTACGCCTGGATCGACAAGGCCGAGAAGACCGGCGACCACACCGTGCGCATCCGCATGAAGAAGGCGACGCCGGCGGCGCTGGAATATCTCGCCATGGTGACGCCGATCCATCCCAAGGCCTATCGCGAGAAGGTGGGAGCCGAGGGCTTCTCGGCCAAGCCGATCGGCGCGGGCCCCTACAAGATCGTGCGCAACGACCAGGGCAAGGAGGTCGTGTTCGAGCGCTTCGAGGACTATTGGAAGGACTCACCCAAGGGCAGGCCCGCGATCAAGACCCTGCATGTGCGCTTCGTGCCCGACCTCGCCACTGCGGTGACCGAGCTCCTGGCCCAGCGCGCCGACTGGGTGTGGAACATCAATCCCGACCAGATCGAGAGCATCAACAAGATGCCGTTCCTGCAGGCGGTGCGGCAGGAGTCGATGCGCGTCGGCTACCTGTCGATCGATGCGGCCGGCCGCACCGGCGCCGACAACCCGCTCACCAAGCAGAAGGTGCGTCAGGCGATCTGGCATGCCGTCAACCGCCAGGAGATGGCCGAGAAGCTGATCACCGGCGGCAGCCGCGTGCCGGCCGCTCCCTGCTTCCCCAGCCAGTTCGGTTGCGACGCCGATGCCGCGGTGAAGTATCCCTACGATCCGGTCAAGGCCAAGGCGCTGCTTGCCGAAGCGGGCTTCCCCAACGGCTTCGAGATCGAGTTCGTGACCTACGTGCAG
This sequence comes from Rhodospirillales bacterium, assembly GCA_947469635.1. Classification (GTDB taxonomy): domain Bacteria; phylum Pseudomonadota; class Alphaproteobacteria; order Reyranellales; family Reyranellaceae; genus Reyranella. The sequence goes on from CANIRG010000032.1 coordinate 14,757, forward strand.
CCGACGCAGTGGAGTGCGGCGATCCAGAACTACCTGCAGGCCGTCGGCATCCGCGCCAGGATCACCCAGCTCCAGGTCGCGCCTGCCATCCAGAAGGCGTGGCGCGGCGAGGCGCCGCTCTATCACGGCAGCTGGGGCAGCTACTCGATCAACGACGTGTCGGCGATCCTGCCGGTGATGTTCGGCGCCGGCGCCAACGACAACTACTCGCGCGATCCCGAGCTTGAGAAGCTGGTCGCCCAGGGCGGCGCCACCTCCGACCTGGCGGCACGCAAGAAGGCCTATTCGGCGGCGATCAAGATCGCGACCGAGCAGGCCTACTGGATGCCGCTGTTCACCTACGTGAACGCCTACGCCTTCTCCAAGCAGCTCGAGTTCAAGACCTACCCCGACGAGCTGCCGCGCTTCTACTTCGCCAAGTGGAAGTGACGCGCGGATACGGTATCCTATTACCCCAGAGCATGGAGCGACGGGAAAGCGGGAAACCGTCGGAAAACATCGATGCCATCGGCATCGGAGGTTTCCCACCCAGGTGGGAAACGGTGGGAAGTCTGGTCAGGCCGGCGGGACTGATGGCGCCAGCAGGCACTCCACGCCGCCGGCTGGCCGGGGCTTGAGAAGGGGCGTCTCGACCGAGCAGCGCGGCTCGGCGATCGGGCATCTCGGGTGGAAACGGCAGCCAGGCGGGATGTTGGCCGGGTCGGGCAGCGTGTCTCCCAGGCCCACGTCGGGCACGCCGAGGCCCGGCTCGGGCGTCAGCACCGAGGCCAGCAGCGCCTTGGTGTAAGGATGCTCGGGCGCATGGAACAGCGTCTCGACGGGCTCGCGCTCGACGAACCGGCCGAGATACATCACCGCCACCTCGCTCGCGACATGCTCCACGACGGCGAGGTTGTGGCTGATGAAGAGGTAGGTGAGGCCGAGGTCGCGGCGCAGCTCCGACAGCAGGTTCAGGATCTGCGCCTGCACCGAGACGTCGAGCGCGCTGGTCGGTTCGTCGCAGACCACGATGCGCGGCCGCAGCACGAGCGCGCGCGCGATGGCGACGCGCTGGCGCTGGCCGCCCGAGAGCTGGGCCGGCAGGCGCGCGCCCATCTCGGTCGAGAGGCCGACGCGTTCGAGCATCTCGGCAACGCGCCGGTCGATGTCGGCTCGGCCGATGTTGCCCTGCGCGCGCAGCGGCATGGCGACGATGTCGCGTACCCGCGCCAGCGGATTGAGCGAGGCGAAGGGATCCTGGAACACCGGCTGGATCAGCCGCGCGCGGGCCTTGCGGTCCATGTCGACGACGCGCTGGCCTTCGACGGCGATATCGCCTGAGTCGGGTGTCAGCAGGCCGAGAATGAGCCGCGCCAGCGTGGACTTGCCGCAACCCGACTCGCCAACGACACCAAGCACGCCGCCGGCCGGCACCGAGAAGGAGACGTCGTCGCAGGCCACGACATGACGGTCCTTGCCCAACAGGCCGCCTTTGACGCGGAACGTCTTGTGGACGCCCCTGAGCTCGATCGCAGGCGCGCTCATGCGGTCAGCCGGCAGAGATATTCGTGCGTCGCGCCCACCTGGCGGCGCGGCACCGCGACGGCGCAGCTTGCGTCGGCGAAGTCGCAGCGGTCGCGGAAGCCGCAGCCCTCGAAGCCCGGCCCGATGCGCGGCACCGTGCCGGGGATGGAGCCCAGCGGCGAATCGCGCGCGACCTTGCCGGGGATCGGTACGCAGCGCAGCAGACCTTGCGTGTAGGGATGGCGCGGGTCGGCGAAGAGTTCCGCCGTCGAGGCACTTTCCACGACTTCGCCGGCATACATAACCGACACGCGATGGGCGACGCGCGCCACGATGCCGAGATCGTGGGTGATCAGCAGCATGCCGAGGCCGAGGTCGCGCTGCAGCTGGGCGAGCAGCCGCAGGATCTGCGCCTGCACCGTGACGTCGAGCGCCGTCGTCGGCTCGTCGGCGATCAGGAGCTGCGGCTCGCACATCAGCGCCATGGCGATCATCACGCGCTGGCGCAGCCCGCCCGAGAGCTGGTGCGGGAACTGGCCGAGGCGGAGGCCGGGCGCGGTGATGCCGACTCGCGCCAGCAGGTCGGCGGCGCGATCGACCGCCTGGCTCTGGGGCACCTTGCGGTGACGGCGCAGCACCTCGGTCATCTGCGAGCCGACCGTGTAGGCCGGGTTGAGGCTTGTCATCGGTTCCTGGAAGATCATGGCCATGCGGTTGCCGCGCAGCCTCGCCATGCCGTGATCGTCGAGACCCGCGATGTCCTCGCCCTCGAAGGCGAGCCGCTTCGCCTGGCGCCGGCCGCCGCGCGCCAGCAGGTTCATCACCGCGAGCGCCGTCACCGACTTGCCGCAGCCCGACTCGCCCACCAGGCAATGGGTCTCGCCGCGCTCCACTGCGAGCGAGGCGCCGCGCACCGCGGCGGTGGCGCCGAAGCCCACCTCGAGCTGCTCGATCTCGAGCAGCGCGGTCATGGGTCGGTCCTCGCGCCGAACAGGTCGCGCAAGCCGTCGCCCAGCAGGTTGATGCCGAGCACCAGCACGAACAGCGCGACGCCGGGGATCACGATCACCCAGGGGCTGAAGAACATGTAGTCCTTGGCCTCGGCGATCATCAGGCCCCACGACGGCAGCGGCGGCGGCACGCCGAGGCCGAGGAAAGACAGCGCCGCCTCGAGCAGGATGGCGAGTGCCACCTCCAGCGTCGCCACGACCACGAGGTGGCTGGCGATGTTGGGCAGCACCTCGTGCGTGAGGATGCGGAAGCGGGAGCAGCCGGCGCACCAGGCGGCGGCCACGAAGTCGAGATTGCGCACCTGCATGGTGGTGGAGCGCGCGACCACGGCGAAACGGTCCCACAGCAGGAGGCCGAGCGTGATCACCAGGATCGTCATCGAAGTGCCGAGCAGCCCGACCACGGCCAGCGCCACCAGCACGACGGGCAGCGACAGCCGCGTGGTGATGGCGAACAGCACGACGTCGTCGACCCGTCCTCCGATGAAGCCGCCCAGCACGCCGATGGTGATGCCGATCAGGGCCGACACGATCGAGACGGTGACGCCGATCAGCATGGAGATGCGGCAGCCGTAGATCAGGCGGGAAAGATAGTCGCGGCCGAGCTGGTCGGTGCCCAGGAGGTGCGCGGGGTCGGCCCCTTCCATCCAGAACGGCACCTTCAGCCGTCCACCGAGGTTCTGCATGAAGGGATCGTGCGGCACGATCTGGTTGGTGAACAGGGCGCAGAAAACCGCGATGCCCACGATGACGGCGCCCACCCAGGTGCTGGCGCTTCTCCAGCCGCGCCGCGGGCCGGCATCGATCGCCACGACGCTCATGCGCTGCGCAGCCGCGGATCGAGCACGGCGTTCAGCAGGTCGGCGATCGTGGTGAGCGCCACGTAGATCACGGCCAGCACCATCACGACGGCCTGCACGACGGGAAAGTCGTTCTTGCCGATGCTCTCCCAGGCCAGGAAGCCTACACCGTGCAGCGCGAAGACCTGCTCGATCACGATCGAGCCGCCCAGCATGAAGCCGAGCGCCACCGCCGCGATCGCCACGACGGGAATGGCGGCGTTGCGCAACGCGTGCTTCAGCAGGATCGAGGCGCGCGACAGGCCCTTGGCGCGCGCCGTGCGGATATAGTCGCTGCTCATTGCCTGGATCATGCCGGCGCGGGTCAGCCGCGTCAGCGCGGGAATCGCCGAGAAGGCGAGCACGATGCCCGGCATGACGTAGTGCTGCCACGAGCCGGTGCCCGAGATCGGCAGCCAGCCGCGCAGGCCGAGCGTGATCATCAGGATCAGGCCGAGCCAGAAGGAGGGCATGGCCTGGCCGATCACTGCCACCATCTGCACCAGCCGGTCGAGCACTGTGTTCTCGCGCACCGCCGCCAGGATGCCGAGCGGCAACGACACGGCGAGTGCGATCAGCAGCCCGACGATGCCGAGCGTCAGCGTCACCGGCATGCGCTCCGCGAGCAGGTTGGCGACGCGGGTCTTGAAGAAGTAGCTGTCGCCGAGATCGCCGGTGAGCGCGCGCCCGACCCAGTCGAAATATTGCCTGATCACCGGCCGGTCGAGCCCATAGGCCTTGCGTACTGCGTCGACGTCGGCCTGCGTGGCGTTGGGACCGGCGATGGAGATCGCGAGGTCGCCGGAGAGTCGCGTCAGCACGAAGGCGAGCGTCATCACGGTGGCCGTGACGAGCAGCGCGACGATGAGGCGGCGGACGAAAAAGCGGAGCATGCGCGGCCCGAGACTAGAGTGGTTCGATCAGGAAGGCGACCATGCGATTCCCGCGCCAAACCGTCTCGCCATCCGTGAACAGGCCGATGGACAGGACCCTTGGCGAGGGCGCGCGCCTCCTATATGGGGGAGTGATGCCGGTCTTCACAAATCCGCGGCGCACGCCCTGCTTCGGTCTGGCGCCTTCGCTTGAAGACGTCGAGGCGATCGCCGCCGAAGCGCTGGCGACGATCCCCGAGGAGTTCCGCAAGCACGTCGGCAACGTCCGCATCCAGGTCGACGATTTTCCGTCGGACGAGGTCGAGAAGGCGATGGAGCTCGACTCGTCGTTCGACCTGCTCGGCCTCTATCAGGGCGTGTCGATGATGGAGCGCGGCGCGGGCCATGTCGCCAACGACATCGACCGCATCTTCCTCTATCGCCGCCCCATCCTCGACTTCTGGTGTGAATCGACCGAGGACCTGCCGCACATCGTGCGCCACGTGCTGATCCACGAGATCGGCCATCATTTCGGCCTGAGCGACGACGACATGGAAGCGATCGAAGCCAAGGCCGAGGAAGAGTATCGTCGGGCGCAGCCCGGCGCCTGACCTCTACTTCTTCACCGCGTCGGCAATGCCGGCGACGATCGCCGCGCGCTCGGTCTCGCTGAAGGCGCGCGCGTCGAACTTGCGTCCGGGCCGCAGGCTGAGCGGCGCCAGCGACTCGAGGAACTGGCGATCCTGGTCGGTCAGCACGCACTCTGCCAGCATGGCGAGACCGGCATCGAACAGATCGAAGGGATCGCCGGGACGCGGCTCCTGCCAGAAGACGACGGGCTCGGGCGGCGCGACGGTGCGCTGGCGCATCAGCTCGCGCATCTCGATGATGCGCCGCTCGTTCCGCTGGTCCGGCGTCTCCAGCCGCAGCCGCGCCTGCAGCGCACGCGCCGCGTCGAGATCGTCGTCGTCGCCGTTCACGGCGATGCCGATCCGCAGCCATGCCGATCGGCTGGGCGCACGGATCTCCGTAACCTCGCTGGTCGGCACAGCGCCTTTCCAGGCCGGGCCCACGATCATGTGCGGCTCCGGCGTGGCGCCGATTCGCGCGAAGGTGTTGGTGAACGGATCGAGCAACACCGCACTGCCGGAACGCTGGCCCATCGGCGGCAGGGTGAGGAACAGCGGCTCGACCGAAAGGTCGAGCCACGCCGCCGCCGACAGAACGCCGTTCTCGGGCGCGAGCTGGCGAGACAGGCGGTTGAGCTTCTGCCCGTGCTCGACGACGTCGCGATGGCGGCGGACATACATCTCGTAAAGCGGCGCGAGATAGATCGCCGCGCGCCGGGCCGCGTCGCGCAGCTCGGCGCCATCCTGCGCGCGAGCAAGCCTCGGCGTTGCCGCCAGCGCGACGAGAAAAGAGCGGCGCCTCACGCCGCACGCTCCCGCGACTGCCGCAACCCCATGACGAAGTCGGCAGCCTCGCGCCACGGCGCCAGCGTCCAGAAGGAGCGGGCGCGGCCCGACGGCGAGGCCAGCACGAAGGCGACGGCGCCTTCGAGCAGCTGCACCTGTCGACCGTAGGCGGGCGCCTTGACGCCCAGCGCGAGCGAGGCCGCGTTCTTGCTGGTGAAGGCGACCGCGGCCGGCCGGTATTTCCGCAGCTTGGCATGCAGGGAGCCCGCATCCATCGCATCGGCACTCAGCTCATGGTCGGAGCCGTACTCGGTCTTGTTGAGGTCGGTGAGGCCGATCCGCAGGGTCAACAATTCAGGATAGCGTTGCGGCGTCAACCTCTCCGGCGTCAGGCCGACGGCATGCAGCGTCGGCCAGAAGGTATTGCCCGGATTGGCATAGTAGGCGCGAGCCTTGAACGAGGCGGGGCCGAGCGCGGTGCCGCAGAACACCAGGTCGAGGCCCGGCGCCAGCAGGTCGGGAACGAGATGGTCACTCCGGCTTGATGCCCGCGGCACGGATCACCTCGCCCCAGCGCGCATGCTCGGTCTTGATGAAGGCATCGATCTCCGGGATCGTCATGCTGCCCGGCTCGAAGCCGCCCTGCTTCATGCTGGCGATGACGTCGGGCGACTCGAGCGCACGCTCGGTCGCGGCCTTGAGCTTCTCCTTCACCTTGGCCGGCGTGCCCGTCGGCACCGACCAGATCGACCACGAGGTCACGACCAGGTCGGGCGACACGATTTCGGCGAAGGTCGGCGTGTCGGGCGTCACCGGCGAGCGCTTGGCGCCCGTCGAGGCCATCGGCTTCAGCTTGCCACCGCTCACCTGGCCCATCAGCGAATCGATGTTGGAGATGACCATCGGCACGTGGCCCGCCAGCACGTCGGCCGCCGCTGCCGCGGCGCCACGATAGCTGATGAAGGTGATGTCGACGCCGGTCTTCTGCTTGAACAGTTCCATGGTGAGCGTGGGCGAGGTGCCGAGGCCCGACGAGCCGAAGGCATACTTGCCGGGCTCGGCCTTGGCCGCGGCGATCAGCTTGGGGAGCGTGTCGTGCGGGAAGGACGGGTTGCAGCACAGCAGGTTGGGCTGCGTGCCGATCCAGGCCACGGTTTCGAGGTCGGTGAAGGCATTGTAGGCGGGCTTGCGATAGAGATGCGGCACCAGCGCGTGGCTGCCGATGCTGCCCAGCAGCACCGAGTAGCCGTCGGCGGGCGACTTGGCGACATTGTCGGCCGCGATCGAGCCGCCGGCGCCGGTGCGGTTGTCGACGACGAAGGTCTGGCCGAGATAGTCGCTGAGCTTGGCCGACAGCCGCCGCGCGATATTGTCCTGCGAGCCCCCGGGCGTGAACGGGCAGACGACACGCACCGACTTGGAGGGCCAGTCGTCGCCCTGCGCCAGCGCGCGCTCTGCGAACGGCAGCATCGCGATTGCCAGGGAGAATTGGCGTCTTTTCATTTGTGACCTTCTACAAACTCAGAAGAGGAGCAAGGCGAGCATCGTTTTTCGAAGACCGCTTGCGGCGCGACTCCGACAACTTCCATATTGCGCGCCTCGCGATCGGCAAACCCGGCGGGAGCTTGACCTCCATAGGCCAGCCACGTTCACGATTGGTGATCGGACAAACGATCGCCAGTCGCGAACGCTGATGGTAGCGCAATGATGTCAATACGATCCCGGGGCGGCGGCCGGCCTGTTCTGTTCCTGCTTGCGGCGAGAACTCCAGCCAAACCAGACTGCCTGTGTCAGGCAGCGCCACTATACAATCTCCACCGCAGCGGGCTTATCGTCGTCCAACGGATGTTCGCGATCGGGCGTCATCCCGGTCAGCAATTCATCGAGCGTATAGCGTGGCCGCGAGCGGATGACGATGAGCCGTCCGTCCGCCAGCGCTTCGATATCGACATGTCCACCTTCAACCAGCCCCAGTCGCGCGGCGATATCCTTCGGCACCCTGGGTCCAAGGCCGTTGCCCCACTTCGCAAGCTCGACCTGGATGGGCATGATCATTCTCCATGCTGCGTGTATCGGAAGTATATAGGGCATTGGCTCGGGAGGACAAAGAATGAGAAGCATCGACGCAGCGGACGAGGCGCAGCTTTTCGCCACCATCGACCGCTGGGTCGAGCGCGAGGTGGCGCCGCGGGTCAAGGAGTTCGACCATGCCGATCGCTGGCCGGCCGAGATCGTCGAGCAGATGAAGGAGCTCGGCCTGTTCGGCGCCACGGTCTCGCCGGAGTATGGCGGGCTCGGCCTGCCGGCCGCGACCTACGCCGAGATCGTGATGCGCATCTCCTCGGTGTGGATGGCGATCACCGGCATCTTCAATTCCCATCTGATGCTGGCGCTGGCGATCGAGAAGTTCGGCACCGAACCGCAGAAGCGGCAGTGGCTGCCCAAGCTCGCCACCGGCGAGATCCGGGGCGGCCTCGCGCTCACCGAGCCCGATGCCGGGACAGATCTCCAGGCGTTGCGCATGACGGCGCGGCGCGATCGTGGTGACTATGTCATCAACGGCACCAAGACCTGGATCAGCAATGGCATCGAAGGTCACTGCTTCGCGCTGCTGGTGAAGACCAATCCCGAGGCGAGCCCGCGCTATTCCGGGATGAGCCTGTTCATCGCGCCCAAGGGGCCGGGCTTCAAGGTCGGCCGCAAGCTGGAGAAGCTCGGCTACAAGTCGATCGATTCGGGTGAGCTGATCTTCGAGGACTATCGCATCCCCGCCGACCATCTGATCGGCGAGGTCGAGGGGCGCGGCTTCACGCAGGTCGCGGGCGGGCTGGAGCTCGGCCGCATCAACGTGGCGGCACGCGGCGTCGGCATTGCCGAAGGCGCGTTGCGGCTGGCGTCGACCTACGCGCAGATGCGCAAGACCTTCGGCAAGCCGATCGCCGAGCATCAGGCGATTGCGCTCAAGATCGGCGAGATGGCGACGCGCGCCCGCGCCGCGCGTCTGCTGACGCTCGATGCGGCGAAGGCCTTCGATCGCGGCGAGCGCTGCGACATGGAAGCCGGCATGGCGAAGTTCTTCGCCTCGGAGGCGGCGCTGGAGAACAGCACCGAGTCGATGCGCATCCACGGCGCCTACGGCTACTCCAAGGAATACGACATCGAGCGGCTCTATCGCGATGCGCCGCTCACCTGCATCGGCGAAGGCACCAACGAGATGCAGCGCCTCATCATCGCGCGGCAGTATATGCGCCGGAACGGGACATGAGCGGCAAGCCTCTCGAAGGCATACGTGTCCTGACGCTGGAGCAGTTCGGCGCGGGTCCCTACGGCACGATGTTCCTGGCCGAGCTGGGCGCCGAGGTGATCAAGATCGAGGCGCCCGACGGCGGCGATCCTTCGCGGCAGGTCGGGCCGCACAAGCTCGGTGCCAACGACAGCGAATACTTCCAGGCCTGGAACCTCGGCAAGAAGAGCGTGACGCTCGACATGAAGAGCGCGGCGGGCCGGGCGCAGTTCGAGGCGCTGGTGAAGAGCGCCGACTGCGTCGTCAACAACATGCGGGGCACCCAGCCTGCCAAGCTCGGCATCGACTATGCGAGCCTGGCGCCGCTGAAGCCTTCGATCGTCTGCCTGCACATCTCGGCCTATGGGCGTGCCAACGAACGCAAGGACTGGCCGGGCTATGATTTCCTGATGCAGGCCGAGGCCGGCCTGATGGAGCTCACCGGCGAACCCGACGGGCCGCCGACGCGCGTCGGTGTGTCGATGATCGACAGCATGAGCGGGCTGACCGGCGCGGTAGGGCTGCTCGCCTGCCTCTTGCGCGCGCGTACGACGGGTATCGGCTGCGACGTCGAGACCTGCCTCTACGACGTCGCGATGCACCAGCTCACCTATCCAGGTCTCTGGTATCTCAACGAAGGCGATATCTCGCCGCGCGTGCCGCGGGGCGGGCATCTGTCGCTGGCGCCGGTCCAGACCTTCCCGACCAAGGACGGCTGGATCTTCATCATGTGCATGACGCAGAAATTCTGGCTGGCGCTCTGCGAGGCCATGGGCCGCGCCGAGCTGATCGCCGACCCGCGCTTCCCCGATCCCAACACGCGCGCGAGGAACCGCGCCGAGCTCACCGACGCGCTCGATCCCACGTTCCGTACGCGCACCACTGCGGAGTGGCTTGCGAAGTTCAACGGCCTGTTGCCGGCAGCGCCCGTCTATCGCCTCGACCAGTCACTCGACAGTTCCTTCGCCCAGGCAACGGGCATGGTGTCGTCGGTACCGCATCCGACCAAAGGCGAGTTGCGCGTGATCTCCAATCCCATTCGCGTCGATGGCGAAAGGCTGGCGCAAGCCGCCTGCTCGCCGCTCGGCGCCGACAACGCTCTTTATTTGGACAAGTGACATGAAGCTCGAAGGACTGAAGGTCGTCGACCTCTCCTGGTTTCTGCCGGGACCTTATCTCACCACGGCGCTGGCCGATCACGGCGCCGAGGTCATCAAGGTCGAGCCGCCCGGCGAGGGCGATCCCGGCCGCCACATCAAGCCGGCCGACGCTCGCACCTCGGTGTTCTTCCGCAACATGGGCCGCGGCAAGAAGAGCGTCGTGCTCGACCTCAAGAGCGAGCAGGGCCGCGCCGATCTCTTTCGCCTGTGCAGCCAGGCCGACGTGGTG
>CANIRG010000033.1 GCA_947469635.1 Rhodospirillales bacterium
GCGAACGGCCGGCCGCGCGTCAGGCCCGCCCATTCCGACACCATGATCGGCGCGGCCAACGCGGCCACCAGGTCGATCCAGGGAAAGCCCAGCCAGACGGCGGCAAGCAACAGCGGCGCCAGGATGACGGCAGACAGAATCCGCAGCAGCAGGCCCCGAAACCGCTTCGATTGTGCCCGAGGGGTGCTAGCTTCCAACGCCGCCATAGCGACGCTCGCGGCGGCGGAACTCGGCGATGGCCCGTTCCAGATGCTCCTTGCCGAAATCCGGCCACAGCGTGTCGACGAACACCAGCTCGGCGTAGGCGCACTGCCAGAGCAGGAAATTGCTGATGCGCTGCTCGCCGCTGGTGCGGATCAGCAGGTCGGGATCGCGCAGGCCCGCGGTCAGGAGCTCGCTCTCGAAGCGGCTTTCGTCGATGTCCTTGGCCGCCAGCTCGCCCGCGGCGACCTTGCGCGCGAGGCTGCGGCTGGCGCGCAGGATCTCGTCGCGGGCGCCGTAGTTGATGCAGATGTTGACGTCGATGGCGGCATTGGCACGCGTGCGTGTCTCGGCGTCGGTGATGTCGCGCACGATATCGGCGGCCAGCCGCTCGCGATCGCCGATCACGCGCAGCCGCGCGCCGTTGCGATGCAGTTCCTCGAGCTCGTTGCGCAGATAGTGGCGCAACAGGCCCATGAGATCGCTCACCTCTTCCGCCGGACGCGCCCAGTTCTCGGTCGAGAAGGCAAACAGCGTCAGCACAGGAATGCCGATGTCCGCCGCGCCGCGGATGACGCGGCGCACCGCATCGGCGCCACGGCGATGGCCCGCCACGCGCGGCAGGCCGCGCGCCTTCGCCCAGCGCCCGTTGCCATCCATGATGATGGCGACGTGCTGTGGGCCCGGGAACGGATCGGGATTGGCGGGGAGCGGCGCGGTCGACATCAGACGGTCTTGATTTCCTTTTCCTTGTGGACCAGCGCCTCGTCGACCGACTTCACGTAGCGGTCGGTGAGCTTCTGCACCTCGTCCGCCTTGCCGCGGTGCTCGTCCTCGGAGATTTTCTTGTCCTTCTCCGCTTTCTTCAACGCTTCATTGCCGTCGCGGCGAATGTTGCGCACCGCGACACGGGCCGCCTCGGCATATTTGTGCGCGAGCTTGGCAAGCTCGGCGCGGCGCTCGGATGACAGCTCGGGAATGGGGATGCGGATCGTCTGGCCGTCGGGCGCGGGATTGAGCCCGAGGCCGGCTTCGCGAATCGCCTTGGCCGTGGGGATGACCAGGCCCTTGTCCCAGACATTCACCGCCAGCAGGCGGGGTTCGGGAGCGCTGACGGTGCCGACCTGGTTGAGGTGCATGCGCTGACCGTACGCCTCCACCATCACCGGATCGAGCAGGTTCACCGAGGCGCGGCCGGTGCGCAGACCGCCGAATTCCTTCTTGAGCGCTTCCATGGCGCTCTGCATACGCTTCTCAAGCTCCTTGAGATCGTAGCTCATTGTCAGGCCTCGTCCTTGATGATGGTGAAGGTGCCCTGGCCACACATGGTCTCGGCAAAGGCGCCGGGCTTGTGGATATCGAACACGATGATCGGAATCTTGTTCTCGCGCGCCAGCGAGATCGCCGAGGCGTCCATCACCTGCAGATCCTGCGACAGCACGTCCATGTAGGTGAGCGTCTCGTAGCGCTTGGCGTTCTTGTCCTTGCGCGGGTCGGCGGAATAGACGCCGTCGACCTGCGTGCCCTTGAGCAGCCCATCGACGCCCATCTCGGCGGCGCGAAGGGCGGCCGCGGTATCGGTGGTGAAGAAGGGATTGCCGGTGCCGGCGGCGAAGATGACGACGCGGCCTTTCTCCATGTGTCGGGCGGCGCGGCGGCGGATATAGGGTTCGCAGACGGTGGTCATCGGGATGGCGGACTGTACACGGGTCTGCAGCCCTTGGCGCTCCAGAGCGCTCTGCATTGCCAGGGAATTTATGACGGTGGCGAGCATGCCCATGTAGTCCCCGCTCGCCCGGTCCATGCCGGCAGCGGCGCCCGAGACGCCGCGGAAGATATTGCCGCCCCCGATCACCAAGCAAACCTGCACACCCATGTCGTGCACGGTGCGGATTTCCTTCGCCACCATGCCTACCATGTCGGGATCGAGTCCGTATTCCCGATCTCCCATCAGGGCCTCGCCCGAGAGCTTCAGCAGGACGCGGCGGTAGCGAGGAGCCGGCGGCATTCAGTGCCTCTGAAACATTCTTGGACGGTGCGAGCACCCCACCCGCACCGACCGGGCTTTCATACTACTTCATGAGCTGGGCAGCTACCTCAGCCGCAAAATCTTCGGATTTGCGCTCGATGCCCTCTCCCAGGGCGAAGCGCAGGAAGCCGACCAGGCGCACCGGCGCCCCGACCTGCTTGGCCGCGTCCTCGACGACCTTCGACACCTTGGTCTTGCCGTCCATGACGAAGGCCTGCTCGAGCAGAACCACCTCCTGGTGGAATTTGCGCAGGCCGCCTTCGACCATCTTGGCGACGATGTCGGCGGTCTTGCCGGCCAGTCCGGCCTTCTCCGCCAGCACGCCGCGCTCGCGCTCGATCGCGGCCTGGTCGAGGTCGGCCACGGTGAGCGATTGCGGGTTGGTCGCCGCGACATGCATGGCAAGCTGCTTGGCGAGCGCGCCGAGCTGGGCCTTGTCGCCGGTCGACTCGAGCGCCACCAGCACGCCGATCTTGCCGAGGTCCGGCGCCACCGCGTTGTGGGTATAGGCCACGACCACGCCGTCGGAGACCGACAGGGCGGCGGCGCGGCGCAGCGACATATTCTCGCCGACGGTGGCGATCAGGTGCGTGAGCTCGCCCTGGACGTCGCGGCCGGTGCCGGGATAGGCCGCCGCCGCGACCTTGGCCATGTCGCCGCCCTGGTCGAGCGCGATCTTGGTCACGGTGCCGACGAACTTCTGGAACTGGTCGTTGCGGCCGACGAAGTCGGTCTCGGCATTGACCTCGACCATCGCGCCCTTGGAGCCGCTCGCCGCCACGCCGACCAGCCCTTCGGCGGCCACGCGGCCGGCCTTCTTGGCGGCCGCGGACAGGCCCTTGGTGCGCAGCCAGTCGACAGCCTTCTCGATGTCGCCCTGAACCTCGCCCAGAGCCTTCTTGCAGTCCATCATGCCCGCGCCGGTCTTCTCGCGCAGTTCCTTGACGAGGGATGCGGTGATCTCAGCCATTGCCTGCTCCGTTTGGTCGAACAAGGGCCGGTCTTGCGACCGGCCCCGATAGCTTCTTGCCGATGGTGCCGGCTACTGGGCCGGCGTTGCCTCGACGACTGCGGCCTCGGCGACCGGGGCCTCTTCGACCACGGGAACTTCCTCCACCGGCGGCTCGACCATCTCGCCGACGTCACCGCCCGAAGCGGCGATCTCCGCGCGGATGCCGTCGAGCACGGCGCCCGACATCAGCTCGCAGTAGAGCGACACGGCGCGGATGGCGTCGTCGTTGCCCGGCACCGGAAAGTCGATGCCGTCGGGATCGGAGTTGCTGTCGAGCACCGCCACGATCGGAATGCCGCGCTTGCGCGCTTCCTGCACCGCGATGGCTTCCTTGTTGGTGTCGATGATGAACAGCATGTCGGGCGTGCCGCCCATTTCCTTGATGCCGCCCAGCGAGCGCTCGAGCTTGTCGCGCTCGCGCGTGAGGTCGAGCTGCTCCTTCTTGGTGAGGCCGACGACCTCGCCCTTGAGGCGATCGTCGAGCTCGCGCAGGCGCTTGATCGAGGCCGAGATGGTCTGCCAGTTGGTGATCATGCCGCCCAGCCAGCGGTGATTCACGTAATACTGGCCGCAGCGCCTGGCCGACTCGGCGACGCGCTCGGCAGCGGCGGCCTTGGTGCCGACGAACAGCACGCGGCCGCCGTTGGACACGACCTGGCGCACTTGCAGCAGGGCAGCCTCGAGCAGCGGCACCGTCTTGGTGAGATCGATAATGTGAACCCCGTTGCGCACCCCGAACAGGTACGGCTTCATCTTGGGGTTCCAGCGCCGGGTGTGGTGTCCGAAGTGGATACCAGCTTCCAGCAATTGACGCATCGTGAACGTCGGCATAGCCATGCCGCTCTCCTCTTTTTCCGGTTGGGCCTCCGCGGGCGTCCGTCCCTGTGGTTCGAAAACCACGAGACACCGGAGCGAGCGGCGGGATATCTCCCCGTCGACCGCAAACCCGCGTGCGAAGTGGCGCGTTTCTAGGGGGTTAGCCTCTCGATTGCAAGCACCACCTTCCCGGCCTTTCCCACTTTGTTCCCACCGCCCGGGAAGCCTCCGATGCCGAGGCCATCGGCACTCATGGCGATTCTTCCCGCATTACCGCTCCATCCTATGGGGTAATAGGACACCTCACTCCAGTGCCGCGGCGATTTCCCCGGCGAGCTTGAGGAGCGACAGCGGCGCCGAGCCTTCGGCCTTGTTGTTGGCCGTGATCCACACCTTGCGCCCCGCCTTGAAGGCCTTGGCGGCCATGCGGGCCAGGATCCGGCGAGTCTCGACATCCTCGTCGACCAATTTGTCGAAGGGCTCGTAGCGCTGCTTGGCCGCCTGGTAGAGGAAGCCGCGGTGCAGGTTCCAGCGCACCACGAGGTCGCCCGACTCGTCGCCATCCAATGCCCCGAGGGCCACCTCCTGGCGCTCGACCTCCGGCATGCGATCGTGCAGGCCGACGCAGTAGCGCACGCCCACGCTCGCGAGCATGCGCATCAGCCGCGGCGTCAGCAGCTCGGCATTGCGCAGCTCCAGCGCGTAAAGGGGCCGATGCCTGCCGAGCTCGCGCGGCAGGGCCTCGAAGAACCTCGCGAGCCGCTCGACGAGCAACGCCTGCTCCTCGACGAGGCCTCGCGGCAGCGGCGAGATCTGGAAGACCAGCGGCCCCGCCTTGTCGCCCAGCCCGTCGAGGCAGGGCACGACCAGCTCGCGCGCCGCGATCCCCGGATCGAGGAAGTGCGGGTTGGGCACCTTGCCCCGCCCCTCCTCGTCGCGAATCACCGCGTCGCAGACCATGGCCGGCGCCTTGACGACGAAGCTGAAGCCATCCGGCACCTGCGCCGCATAGCGCGCATATTCGATCGTGGTGATCGGTGCATAGAAGGTCCGGTCGAGGCTGACGGTGCGCAGCAACGGCATCTGCGCGTAAGCCGCGAGCCCCTTCTTGCTGAGCGCCGGCTGCGGATGAAGCCCCTGGTAGATCAGGCCGCGCCAGCCGGGGAAGAACCAGGACGAGGTGCCGAGCCTGATCTCGGCCGGAAGCTTCGGCGCCTGCAACAGCGGCGAGTCCTGCGACGGCTGGACCTCCGTCCCGGAGGCCGCACGGCGCCTGGCCGGAGGGCTCGGCTGCTCGAACAGGCCGGGCTGGCGGCTCAAATCTCCTCCACCTGCGCGATCCCCGGCAGGTTGCCGATGGCATCGCGCAGGCCGCCCGCGATCGAATAGCTTCCGGGCAGGGTGACCTCGGCCTCGGCTTCCTCCGGCATCGCCACCACGAGCGTGACACGGCCCTTGCCACTCTTGCCCTTCAGCGTGTTGGCGAGGGCGGCCAGCGCCGCCGGATCGGAGATCACGATGCGAAGGCCCGCGGCCGAATTGGCGACGGCGTCCTCGAGCTTCTCGACGGTCTGCGCCGTCAGCTTCACCTGCTCGCCGTCGAGCCGGCCGTCGGCCGACACGAAGACCGCCTGCCCCGGTTCGAGGAGGTTGCGCTTGCTGCCCAGCAGGTCGCTGAACACGGTGAGCTCGAAGGCGCCGGACTGGTCCGAGCACTGGATGAAGGCGAAGCGGTTGCCCTTGGCCGAGGTGCGCTCCTGGCGGTCGATGATCGTGCCGGCGAGCTTGATGCGCCCAGGTGCGCCTCGCGCCATCAGGCTGCCGAGATCGGCGGCGCGGGTGACGCCCAGCCTCTGCAGGCTGCGCTCGTAGGCGGCCAGCGGATGCGAGGAGAGATAGAATCCGATGGCGGCGAACTCGTTCTGCAGCCGCTCCATCGGTGCCCAGTCCGGCACCTTGGGCAGCTGCGGCCGGCGTTGCGCGGTGTCGTCGCCGAACAGATTGTCCTGGTTGCTGCCACGAGATTCGTGGGTCGCCTGCGAATGGCGGACCAGCGCCTCGACGGCGCCGAAGGTCTGCGCCCGGTTCTTGTTCATCGATTCGAACGCACCGGCCTTCACCAGGCTTTCGAGCAGCCGCTTGTTCAGCGCCTTTGGATCGAGACGCTCGGCGGTATCGAACAGATCCTTGAACGGCCCATTGGCTGCGCGCTCCTCGGCCAGCCGGTTCATCGCCTCGCGGCCGACGCCCTTGATGGCGGCCAGCGCATAGCGCACGCCCTTGCGTCCGTCGTCGGTCGTCTCGACGGCGAACTCGGCCATCGAGCGGTTGACGTCGGGACCGAGCAACGGGATCTGCAGCCGCTCCAGCTCGCGGCGGAAATTGCCGATCTTGTCGGCGTTGCCCATATCGAGCGTCATCGACGCGGCAAAGAACTCGACCGGATAGTTCGCCTTGAGATAGGCCGTCTGGTAGGCGACCAGCGCGTAGGGCGCGGAGTGGCATTTGTTGAAGCCGTAGCCCGCGAACTTCGCAACCTTGTCGAAGATCATCGAGGCGCGCGCCTCCTCGACGTTGTTCTTGGCGGCACCCTCGACGAAGGCGGCACGCTGGGCATCCATCTCCGACTGGATCTTCTTGCCCATGGCGCGACGCAGCAGGTCGGCGCCGCCCAGCGAATAGCCCGACAGGACCTGGGCGATCTGCATCACCTGCTCCTGGTAGACCATGACACCGTAGGTCTCTTCCAGGATGTCCTTCAGCGACGGATGCAGATAGTCGGCCTTCTCCTGGCCGTTCTTCACGCTGATGTAGGTCGGGATGTCGTCCATCGGGCCGGGACGGTAGAGCGCCACCAGCGCGATCAGATCCTCGAAGCGGTTGGGCTTCAGCTTGCTCAGGATGTCGCGCATGCCGCTGCCTTCCATCTGGAAGACCCCGTAGGCATCGCCCTTGGCCAGCATGCGGAAGGTCGGCTCGTCATCGAGCGGTATCTTGGCGATATCGATCCTGTCGTGGCCGATCAGGCCGCACGCCTTCTCGATCACGGTGAGGGTCTTGAGACCGAGGAAGTCGAACTTCACCAGCCCCGCCGTCTCGACCCATTTCATGTTGAACTGGGTGGCGGGCAACGAGTCCTTGTTGTCGGTATCGCGATAGAGCGGCACCAGCTCTTCGAGCGGCCGGTCGCCGATCACCACGCCCGCGGCGTGGGTCGAGGCGTTGCGGTAGAGCCCTTCGAGCTGCAGCGCCGTATCGATCAGGCGCTTGACCTCCTCCTCGGCCGCATATTGCTCCTTCAGCAGCTGCTCGCTCACCAGCGCCTGCGCCAGCGTCACCGGCTTGGCGGGATTGTTGGGCACCAGCTTGCAGATGCGATCGACCTGGCCGTAGGGCATGCCGTAGACGCGCCCGACGTCGCGCAGCACCGCACGCGCCTGCAGCTTGCCGAAGGTGATGATCGCGGCGACGCGATCGTGGCCGTATTCATCGCGCACGTAGCGGATGACCCGGTCGCGCTTGTCCTGGCAGAAGTCGATATCGAAGTCCGGCATCGACACGCGTTCGGGATTGAGGAAGCGCTCGAACAGCAGCCCCCAGCGCAGCGGGTCGAGGTCGGTGATCTTGAGCGTCCAGGCGACCAGCGAGCCTGCGCCCGAGCCGCGGCCCGGCCCCACCGGCACGCCGTTGTCCTTGGCCCACTGGATGAAGTCGGCCACGATCAGGAAGTAGCCGGAAAAGCCCATGCGCTCGGTCAGGTCGAGCTCGTAGGCGAGGCGGTCGCGATACGCCTTCATCGATATGTCGGGCGAGAGCCGGCCGCTCGCTTCGAGGGCGGCGATGCCGCTCTCGGCCATCTCCTTCAGCGCGTCCTTCTCGGCGCGGCCGCCGAGCTTGGTGTAGCGCGGCAGGATCGGCTTGCGCGGCAACGGCATGTAGGCGCAGCGTTGCGCGATCACGAGCGTGTTGTCGCACGCCTCCGGCAGGTCGGCGAACAGCGCGCGCATCTCCGCCGCCGACTTGAAGTAATGCTCGGGCGTGAGCCGCCGGCGGTTGGGATCGTCGATATGCGTGCCCTGCTCGATGCACAGCAGCACGTCATGCGCCGCGTACATCGACTCCTTGGGGAAATGCACGTCGTTGGTCGCGACCAGCGGCAGGCTGCGGGCATAGGCAAGCTCGATCAGCGGCCCTTCGATGCGCCGCTCGATATCCTCGCCGTGCCGCTGCAGCTCGAGATAGAGCCGGTCGCCGAACAGGCTCTGCAGACGGTCGAGCAGGTGCGCCGCCGCCGGCCCCTGCCCCGACCCGAGCAGCCGCCCGAGACAGCTGGCGCCGCTGCCCGTGATCGCCAGCAGGCCCTCGGTGTGGCCCTCCAGCTCGGACATCGGCAGGGCCGAGTGAGTGCCCGTCTTGAACTCGAGATGAGCCCGGCTCACCAGCCGCATGAGATTGAGATAGCCCGTCTCGCTCTGGACCAGCACGGTCAACCAATCCACGGCCGGTATCTTCGACGCCGTGGCGATGCCGCCTTCCTCCTCGCGGCGGATGGCGAGATCGCATCCGACGATCGGCTGCACGCCGGCCTTGGCCGCGTACTGCGAGAACTCCAGCGCGCCGAACAGGTTGTTGCGATCGGTGACGGCGACCGCCGGCATCGACTGCTCCTTGGCGAGCGCCACGACCTTGTCGACCTTGTTCGCCCCCTCGGTGAGTGAGTAGGCGGAACGGACCTTCAGATGGATGAAATCGGCGATGGGCACGGGCGTATCATTACCCCAACGCTTGTGGACTGTATGGTCGTGCGGCCTCCGGAGGACCATATTCGGAGGATGAAGCTGCCGGACCGAATTACCGTCGACCCGGCCGTAATGACGGGTAAACCCTGCTTGCGGGGATACCGGCTTAGGGTCGCCACCGTACTTGGCCTGCTCGCGGTCGGAACGTCTCGCGACGAAATTCTTCGGAGCTACCCGTTCCTTGAAGCAAGCGACATGGACGCGACCCTAGCCTATGCCGCTTGGCGTACCCAGGAATACGACGCACCGATCGCTCCAGCCGCATGAGATTGCTGCTCGACGCCTGCGTCCCGATCGAGTGGAAAGACTACTTGGCGCGTGAAGATATCGATTGCAGCGCTTGGCTCGATATCGTCAAACCGAACGCGCCGGACGCAGAAATCTTTGACTACCCGCGACGCGAGGGGCGGATCGTCGTGACACACGACCTAGATTTCGGTCGCCTGCTCGCCTTCTCTCGCGCGACCTTTCCAAGCATCGTCCAGATTCGCGCCGCCGACATACGCCCCGCTGCTATGGGTCAGCTCTTGGTTGGCGCGCTGAAGCTGCATGCCACAGTTCTCGAGCAAGGCGCACTGGCGACGATTGAACCGGATCGAACACGCATTCGTATCTTACCGATCGAGTCTTAACCGGTCAGCACGCCGTCCTTCAGCGTGACAGTGCGATCCATGCGTTCCGCCAGCTCTACATTGTGCGTGGCGATGAGAGCGGCCATGCCGGTCTCGCGGACCAGGGCGAGGAGCTGGCGGAAGACGGTGTCGGCCGTCTCCGAATCGAGGTTGCCCGTGGGCTCGTCGGCCAGCAGCACGCGCGGCGCATTGGCGACGGCGCGGGCGATGGCCACGCGCTGCTGCTCGCCGCCGGACAGGCGTCCCGGACGGTGGTCGCCGCGATCCTTGAGCCGTACCATCGCCAGCAGCTCGGCTGCCCGAACCCGCGCCTCGCGGCGCGACAGGCCGTTCAGCATCTGCGGCAGCATCACGTTCTCCAGGGCGGAGAATTCCGGCAGGAGGTGATGGTACTGGTAGACGAAGCCCAGGAAGCGCCGCCGTAGCGTCGTGCGGGCGCTGTCGCTCTGCGTTCCTGCTGGACGGCCGTCGACCACGACCTCGCCGCCGTCCGGACGCTCCAGCAGGCCCGCGATATGCAGCAGGGTCGACTTGCCGCTGCCCGACTGGCCGACCAGGGCCACGATCTCGCCCGCCCTCAGGTCGAGGGACACGCTGCGCAGCACGTCGAGCCTGCGGTCGCCCTGCACGAAGGTCCGCTTGATCTCCTGCAGCGAGAGCGGGAATGCAGCGTCACTCATGGCGCAGGCCCTCGACCGGCTCGATGCGTGTGCTGCGCCACGCCGGATAGGCGGCAGCAACGAGGGAAAGCAGGATCGCTACGCCCACGATGGTCCCGACCTCGACCGCCTGCACGCGCACCGGCATCGAGGTGATGAAATCCACCTCGGCACTGCCGCTACCCGCCGAGGTCATGGCCGAGAGCAGCCGACCGATGCTCGGCATGTTGGCGCAGACCAGCAGGCCGAGACCCGTGCCGACGGCTGTGCCGACCAGGCCGACCGCCGCCGCCGCGAGGAAAAACGCCCGCACGATCGTGCCAGGTCCCGCCCCCATGGTGCGCAGGATCGCGATGTTCCCGCGCTTGACGCGGACCAGCATGGTGAAGCTCGCCACGACGTTCATCGCCGCCACCAGCACGATCAGGGTGAGGATGATGAACATCATCACCCGCTCGACCTGCAGCGCGCCGACGAAACGAGCGTTGAGCGCCAGCCAGTGGGACACCTTGAGGTCGTCGCGACCCAGCGCCTTGGCGATCGCCTGCGCGACGCGCGGCGCGGCGGCCTGGTCCGCGATCTCGATGTCGATCGAGCTGACCTTGTTGTGCTCATACTCCATGTCGTCCTGGAGCATCTGCAGCGGCAGGAAGACCAGCCCGGAATCGAACTCGTAGCGCCGGCTGAGGAAGCTCGCCAGCACCTCGTAGTCGGAATAGCGCGGGGCAATGCTGCCGCTCTCGTTCAGCCGGTGCGTCGTCACCGTGATGGTGTCGCCGGCGCCGATACTCAGGGATTGGCGCAGCCGTTCGCCGATCACCACGCCGCGGCGCGTGTCGAAGGCACCGATCTCGCCCTGGACGACGTTGCGGGTCACGATCTGCCGCGACAGCAGATCCTCGAGCCGGACCCCGCGCAGCAGGGCACCGCGCGTCTGGCCATTGGCGCTCACCAGCGCCTGGCGTTCGAGGGTCAGGCGCACGTTGCGCACCTCGGGCGCCGCGCGCAGCTTTGCGAGCAGCTCCGGCGTAGCCTCCAGCATGCCCTCGCGCGCGGTGACGACGACGTGGCCGTTCATGCCGATGATGCGGCCGATGAGCTGCTCGCGGAAGCCGCCCATGACCGACAGCACGACGATCAGGGTCGCGACTCCCAAGGCGACGCCGATCAGCGAGAAGATCGCGATGAAGGACACGAAGCCTTCACGCTGCCGCGTCGCGAGGTAGCGCCACGCGAGCCAGCGGTCGATGCCGAAGGTCCCCCGCTCACTCACGGCGCAGCCCCTCGACGGGATCGAGGCGCGAGGCGCGCCACGCCGGGTAGAACGAGGCAAGCAACGCGAAGAACAACGCCATGCCGGAAATGGTCACCACTTCCTGCCACGCGATACGCGAGGGCAGCTCGGCCAGCAGGTAGAGCGTCTCGTCGAACAGCACGAGACCGAAGGTGTGCTGCAGCCACTGGCGGATCGCCTCGATGTTGATGGCGAAGGCGAGGCCCAGGCCGACGCCGATCGCGGTGCCGACGCCGCCGATCGCGAGGCCATCGAGCAGGAACAGCCGCATGATGGCGCCGCGCGTGGCGCCCATGGTGCGCAGGATGGCGATGTCGCCCGACTTGGTGCGCACCAGCATCACCATGCTCGACACGATGTTGAAGGCGGCCACCAGCACGATCATGGTCAGCACCAGGAACATCACGTTGGTCTGGGCCTGGATCGAGTTGAAGAAGCTGTAGTTGGCCTGGAACCAGTCGAACACCCAGCCCTGGGAGCCGACCGCCCGGGTGAGCTGGCGACGGTCCTCCGCCATCGAGACGTTGTTGTCGACGAAGACCTCGATCATCGTCACCCGATCGCCGAAGCCCAGCAGGCGCTGGGCATCGGGAAGCGAGGCGTAGACGAAGTTCGAGTCGTAATCGTACATGCCGGCGCAGAAGATCGCCGAGACGCGCGCCGCCGCCGAGCGCGGCATGACGCCAAGCGGCGTTGCCACCGAGACCGGCGACACGAGTTGCAGGCGGTCGCCGACCTTCAGCCCCATCAGCTCGGCGAACCGCCGGCCGATGGCCACCGTAAAATCCTCGCCGAAATCCTTCAGCGTGCCCCAATCGATCGGCTTGTCGTCCTCGGCGCGGCAGAGGCCGCGGTAGCGCTCGCGCACGCCGGGCGGTCCATCGATCGCCGCCGACAGCGGGACGCGGGCACGAAGGTCGGCCGGATCCATGCCGCGCAACATCACGCCGCGGACCTTGTCGCCAGCCACGGCCACGATCTGCCCTTCGACCAGCGGGGTCGCCGACAAGGCTCCCGGCACGGCTCTCACGCGGGCCAGAAGCTCGGGCGTGGCCTGCAGGCCGTCGCGATTGCCCTGGATGCCGAACTGGCCGCTGATGGCCGACATCTGGTTCAGCATCTCGATGCGAAAGCCGTTCATCACGGCCATGACCACGATCAGCGTGCCGACGCCGAGCGCAATGCCCACCAGCGAGAAGCTGGCGATGACCGAGATGAATCCTTCCTCGCGGCGCGCCCCGAGGTAGCGGAAGGCGATCAGACGTTCGACGGAGGCGAAGGCCATGGCGCCTGCGTCAGACGAAACGTAGGAGCGCCTGGTCGATCGGGAGCTCCTCGCGCGTGCCGGTCTTGCGGTTCTTGAGCTCGATCCTGCCCGCGGCAATCCCCTTCGGCCCGACGATGAGCTGCCAGGGCGTGCCGATCAGGTCCATGTCGGCGAACTTTCCGCCCGGCCGCATGTCGCGGTCGTCATGCAGCGTTTCGATGCCCTTGGCCCGCAGCGTGTCGTAGATCTTGGTGCAGGCGCCCGACACGGCGCCGTCGTCGGGCTTGAGGTTGACGATGGCCACCTTGAAGGGTGCCACGGATTCCGGCCAGACGATGCCGTTGGCATCGTGGCTCGCCTCGATGATCCCGCCGACCAGGCGCGACACGCCGATGCCGTAGGAACCCATCTCCACCGTGATCTGCTCGCTGCCCGGTCCGGTCACGACTGCATTCATCGGCTTGGAATACTTGGTCCCGAAGTTGAATATATGGCCGACTTCGATCCCTCGCGCGGCAAGCCGCTCGCCTTCGGGGATCTTCTCGAAGGCCGCCGTGTCGTGCATCTCGTCGGTCGCGGCATAGAGCGACGTCCATTCGTTCACGATCGGCTGCAGGTCGGTGGCGTAATCTATGGTGCGGCCGAGGATGTCCTTGTCGATCAGGCCCTTGTGGCAGAACACGGCGCTCTCGCCTGTTTCGGCCAGGATGATGAACTCGTGGCTGAGGTCGCCGCCGATCGGGCCGGTGTCGGCGCGCATCGGGATCGCCTTCAGCCCCATGCGGGCGAAGGTGCGCAGGTAGGCCACGAACATCTTGTTGTAGGAATGGATGGCGCCGGCGCGGTCGATGTCGAAGGAATAGTTGTCCTTCATCAGGAACTCGCGCCCGCGCATGACGCCGAAGCGCGGCCGCACCTCGTCGCGGAACTTCCACTGGATGTGATAGAGATTCTTGGGCAAATCGCGGTAGCTCTTCACGCCGTCGCGGAAGAGCACGGTGATCATCTCCTCGTTGGTCGGGCCGAACAGCATCTCGCGGTCGTGCCGGTCCTTGATGCGCAGCATCTCCGGGCCATAGGCGTCGTAGCGCCCGCTCTCGCGCCACAGGTCGGCCGACTGGATGGTCGGCATCAGCACTTCCTGGGCGCCCGCCCCGTCCTGCTCCTCGCGCACGATGCGCTCGATGTTCTTCAGCACGCGCAGGCCCAGCGGCAGCCAGGCATAGATGCCGGCGCTGGTCTGGCGGATCAGCCCGGCACGCAGCATCAGCCGGTGCGAGACGATCTGCGCCTCGGCGGGGTTTTCTTTCAGCGTCGGCAGGAAATATTGGCTCATTCGCATGGCGCGGACTGTAGGGAACGGGCCTTGCAAAGGCAAACCGGCCGCCCGCAAACTATGCCGATCATCTCGGGGGAGAAAAACATGCTCGAACAGCTCTTCAAGCTGAAGGAGAACGAGTCGACGGTGCGGATCGAGGTCGTGGCCGGCATCACGACCTTCCTCACCATGGCCTACATCATCTTCGTCAATCCGCAGATCCTGAGCGCCGCCAAGATGCCGGCCGACGCGGTGTTCGTGTCGACCTGCGTGGCCGCCGCCATCGGCTGCTTCCTGATGGCCTTCCTCGCCAACTACCCGATCGCGCTGGCGCCCGGCATGGGGCTCAACGCCTACTTCGCCTTCGGCGTGGTCGGCGGCATGGGCTACACGTGGCAGGTGGCGCTGGGCTGCGTCTTCATCTCCGGCGTGATCTTCTTCATCATCAGCGTGCTGCCGATCCGGGAATGGATCGTCAACGCCATCCCCAAGTCGCTCAAGATGGCGATCGCCGCCGGCATCGGCCTGTTCCTGGCCCTGATCGCGCTCAAGAACGGCGGCATCGTGGTCGGCGACACCAACACGCTGGTGAAGCATGGCGACCTCAAGAGCTGGCCCGTGCTCATGACGGTGCTGGGCTTCGCGCTGATCGTGGCACTGGAATACCGCAAGATCATGGGCGGCGTGATCGTCGGCATCCTGGTGGTGACGGCGGTGTCGATCCTCGCCGGCCAGCAGAAGTTCGCAGGCATCTTCGACCTGCCGCCCTCGATCGGGCCGGTGTTCCTGCAGATGGACCTGGCCGGCGCCATGAAGGCGGGACTCATCGTCGTGGTCTTCGCCTTCCTGTTCGTCGACCTTTTCGACAACACAGGGACGCTGATCGCGCTGGCCCATCGTGGCGGCTTCATGCGCAAGGACGGCACCGTGCCGCGCCTGCATCGCGCCCTGATGGCCGACAGTGCCGCCGCCATGGCGGGCGCCGCGGTCGGCACCTCGACGACGACGAGCTACATCGAGAGCGCATCGG
Source organism: Rhodospirillales bacterium (assembly GCA_947469635.1). GTDB lineage: Bacteria > Pseudomonadota > Alphaproteobacteria > Reyranellales > Reyranellaceae > Reyranella. The sequence continues at coordinate 15,058 of CANIRG010000033.1, forward strand.
GCATCAACGCCGGCGGCAGGACAGGGCTCACGGCGGCGACGGTGGGCGTGCTGTTCCTGCTGGCGCTGTTCATCGCCCCGCTCGCCGGATCGATTCCCGCCTATGCGACCGCGCCGGCGCTGCTCTACGTGGCCTGCCTGATGGCGCGCGGACTCGTGGAGGTGGAATGGGACGACATCACCGAAGCAGCGCCCGCCGTCATCACCGCGCTCGGCATGCCCTTCACCTTCTCGATCGCCGACGGCATCGCTTTCGGTTTCATTTCCTACGCCGGCATCAAGCTCGTGGCGGGACGCTGGAGCGACATCCATCCGGCGGTTGGAATCCTCGCTGTGCTATTCGTGATCAAATATCTGGTCATTGGATGATCAGTGGAAAATTGCGGAAATATGTTTGTGAACGAACGACCTCGTTCACAAAGATTGTTCCGAAAGAACCCCTTCGATCGAAAGAAAAGGTCTTGGCAAGGCCCTGGGAGGCATGTACATAGCCTTCGCGCCTAGCGCAGCCTGAGTTTAGGGAGGAGAGCGACACCAAGTCGCCGCTACGAAAGTTTCGGGGGTAGAGAGACGGCGGGCCTTGGTCCGCCGTTTTCGCGTCTGGAACCTTGAAGAAGATCCCCTAACCCATTGAATTAGCTGAGATCTACCAAGCGCCGGAAGCTGAAGATATCGGCCTGGTGAAGCACGTAAAAGGCAATCCACAACACCGCTGAGACGATGGAAGTGATGATTGCCTTGCGCTTCAGGTCAGGTCGCTCCGGCGCGCCTGCGTCATGGCCTTTGCCTGGATTTTCAGCAGGTTTTACGCCGAGCGGCAGGACGGCAAAAAGAATCGTCCACCAGATCACCAGGTAGACCATGAGACCAGTCGCCCAGCTCATGGTGGTGCTCCTCAGACCTGCTCGAGCTCGATCAGCGTGCCGGTGAAATCCTTGGGATGAAGGAACAGCACCGGCTTGTCGTGGGCGCCGATCTTGGGCTCGCCATCGCCCAGCACGCGCGCGCCGCCGGCCTTCAGCTGATCGCGGGCGGCGTAGATGTCCTCGACCTCGTAGCAGACGTGATGAATGCCGCCGTCGACATTGCGCGCGAGGAAACTGGCGATAGGCGACTTCTCGCCCAAGGGATGAAGCAGCTCGATCTTGGTGTTGGGCAGCTCGACGAACACCACCGTCACGCCATGCGCCGGCTGCGGCTTGGGCGCGCTCACCCTGGCGCCCATTACGTCGCGATAGAGCGCGGTGGCCTTGTCGAGGTCCGGCACGGCGATGGCGATATGGTTCAGGCGTCCGATCATCTGATTCTCCGGCCCTTTAGATGCGGACGATATGGATGTCCGTCAACGGCTTCTTGCCGCCCTCGGCGCGGACGACACGCCGCACCGTCCGCTGCGCCGCATCGCGGATACGCTCCTCGTCGCGCCGCTCCGCCGACTTTAGATCGGCCAGCATCTCGGCGAGAGCGTCGACGATATCGGCCGCCAACGTGCCATCGTCGGCCTCCTCCAGTCCCCGCAGCGAAACCACGGGCCTGCCGACGCCGCGACCCTGCTTGTCGATCACCAGCGTCACCGCCGCCGAGCCGTTCCACAGGAGCTTCCGCCGCTCGCGCAGCGCATTGCCGTCGAGCGGGATGGTGCCGCCCCCGTCGCCGTCGCGCGCCAGCCGGCCCGCCGGCACATGGCCCACGATCTCGGCCAGGCCCGGCGCCAGCCGCACCAGGGTGCCGTTGGGCGCCACGACCGTCTCCGGCACCTGGCAGGCACGCGCCAGCGCCGCATGCTCGATCATGTGGCGGACCTCGCCATGGACAGGCAGGGCGATCTTGGGCCGCACCCATTGATAGACCCGCACCAGCTCGTCGCGCGCGGGATGGCCGGAGACATGGATGTCGGCCTCGCGGTCGGTCACGATCTTCACGCCCTTGGACATCAGCGCATTGTGCATGCGGCCGACCGGCCGCTCGTTGCCGGGGATGATGCGCGAGGAGAAGATCGCGGTGTCGCCCTCCTCCAGCACCAGGTCGCGATGCTCACCACTGGCCATCTTGGCCATCGAGGCGCGCGGCTCGCCCTGGCTGCCGGTGCAGATGAACAGAACCTTGTCGCGCGGCAGGAAGCCTGCCTGGCGCTCGTCGACGCAGGGCGGGAAATCGAGCAGGTAGCCGCATTCCTTCGCCGCCTCGAGCATGCGGTGGAGCGCCCGGCCCGACAGCACGGGATGGCGGCCGGCGGCGACGGCGGCCACGGCGATGCTCTCGACCCGCGCCAGGTTGGAGGCGAAGCATGTGACGGCCACACGGTTCTTCTGCTTCCGCACCAGCTTGGTGAGGTTGGCCCGCACCGTGGCCTCGGATCCCGCCTCGCCCTCGACGAAGACATTGGTGCTGTCGCACACCATGGCGAGCGCGCCCTCGTCGCCGATGCGCTTCAGCGTCGCCTCGTCGGTGAGCTCGCCCAGCAGCGGCTCGGAATCGATCTTCCAGTCACCGGTGTGGAAGATCGTGCCGAACTTGGTACGGATGGCCAGCGCATTCGGCTCGAGGATCGAATGCGTCATGGTGATCATCTCGAGATCGAAGGGGCCGACGCGAAACTTGCCCTGTAGCGGGATCTCGGTGACCGGCACCACGTCGACCAGCCCGGCATCGATGAGCTTGCGCCGCAGCACCGAGGCCGCGAAGGGCGTGGCGTAGACCGGCGCCCGCAGCCTCTCCCACAGGTCGGCGACGGCGCCGAGATGGTCCTCGTGGGCATGGGTGAGGACGATGCCGGCCAAGGCGTCGCGCCGCTCCTCGATGAAGGTGGGGTCGGGCATCACGACCTCGACGCCGGGCGTGGAATCGTCGCCGAAGGCGATGCCGAGATCGACCATCAGCCACTTGCCGGCGTGGCCGTAGAGGTTGAGGTTCATGCCGATCTCGCCGGCGCCTCCCAGGGCTACGAACAGCAGCTCGTCGGCCGATGGAACCGTCATTTATTGCTGCGCTTGTAGATCTCGATCAGTCCGCGCGCGGTGATGTCGGCCACCGTCTGCTCGATGACGTCGATCGAGCCTTCGAACACCGGCGCGAGGCCACCGGTGGAGACCACCTTCATGGGACGGCCGAATTCCTTCTTGATGCGGCTCACGATGCCCTCGATCAGCCCGACATAGCCCCAGAACACGCCGGTATGCATGCAGGCCACTGTAGTAGTCCCGATCACCTGCGCGGGCTTCTCGACGACGATGCGCGGCAGCAAGGCCGTGGCATTGACCAGCGCCTCGATCGAGAGGTTGATGCCGGGCGCGATGGCGCCGCCGCAGTAGCTGCCCTCCTCGTCGACCACGTCGAAGTTGGTGGCGGTGCCGAAATCGACCACGATCACCGGCGTGTTGGGAAACAGGATCGAGGCGCCGACGCTGTTGCAGATGCGGTCGGCGCCGGCGCCGGCGCCCTTCACCTTGATGCCGAAGACGACGCCGGGATCGCTGAGGAACATGGCCTCGCAGTTGAAATAGCGCGAGCAGAGGCGGCGCAGGTTGAAGTTGGCGTTGGGCACGACCGAGCCGATGATGGCGGCGGTGATCGACTTGGGGTCGATGCCTTCCATCTTCATGAGCTGGAACAGCCAGACCGCGTGCTCGTCGGCGGTGCGCATCGCCGAGGTATGCTGGCGCCATTCGCCGACGATGCGGTCGCCATCGACCACGCCGAACTTGATGTTGGTATTGTTGACATTGACGGCGAGCAGCATCGCCCTACTCCTTCAGGCCGCGCGGCCCAGTAGCTCTCCCGACACGATGCGGCGGGAGCCGACCGCGGTATCCAGCAGCAAGGCGCCGTCACGGTCCATGCCGGCGAAGCGGCCGCTCACGAGCTCCTCGCCCAGACGAACATCGACCGAGGCGCCGAGCGGCCCTGCCCGCTCGAGCCACGCCGCACGTATCGCCTCGAAACCCTTCATGCGCCACACGGCCAGCCAGTGCACCAGGCCCACCGTCAGCCCTTCGAGCGCCGCCTCGATCGTGCCCCCCAGCATGGCACCGGGATAGCGCATCTCGGCCAGCTGAGGCGCGAAGGCGACGTTGACTCCGATACCCAGCACGACGTGCTCGACGCGACCTTCATCTCCAATCGAGCTCTCGGGCAGGATGCCGGCGAGCTTGCCGCCCTCGACCAGCACGTCGTTCGGCCACTTCACCCGCACCGCCCGCCCATCACGAACCAGATCGGCGACAGCGAGCGCCGCGACGAACCCCACCTCGGCAGCCTGCTGCGCCGTGCAGTCGGGCCGCAGCACCGTCGAACAATAGAGGTTACCCGCCGCAGAGGCCCAGCGCCGCCCGCGACGGCCACGACCGCCGGTCTGCTCCCGTGCCCAGACGACAGAACCTTCCGGCGCCCCAGCCTCGGCGAGACGGGTCGCCTCGTCGTTGGTGCTGCCGACGCTGTCGAGCGCGTGCAGCCTCCACCCGTCCGGAAGGACGGGGGCAGAGTTCACTGAAACAAGCCTTTCGCCGCCGCGGCGGCGATCAGGCTGAGCGGCTGGGGCATCAGCGAGAAGACCGCGACCAGGATCGCGGCGGCGAACGCCACCAGGCGATTGACCGCGAAGCCCGAGCCGTAGTCGAGCGCATCGGTGGGCTCATCGAAGTACATCACCTTGACGATGCGCAGATAGTAATAGGAGGCCACGACAGAGGCGAGCACGCCCAGCACCGCCGGCATGAACAACCTGGCCTCGAGCGCGGCGATGAAGATGTAGAGCTTGCCCCAGAAGCCCGCGAGCGGCGGGATGCCGGCAAGCGAGAACATGAACAGCATCATGGCGAAGGCCAGCATGGGGTGGGTCTTGCCCAGCCCCGCGAGGTCGTCCACGCCCTCGACCATGACGTTGCGGCGCTGCATCAGCAGGATGACAGCGAACACGCCCAGCGTCATCACGAGGTAGATCGAAAGGTAGAAGACGACGCTCTCGATGCCCTTCTCGTTGCCGCTGGCGAGACCCAGCAGCACGTAGCCGACATTGCCAATCGACGAATAGGCCATCAGTCGCTTGATGTTCTGCTGGCGAAGGGCCGCGAAGGCGCCCAGCGCCATCGACAGGATCGAGGCCATCAGGATGATCTGCTGCCACTGCAGGAACAGCGGCTTGAACGGCCCCATCAGCATCGACACGGTGAGCGACAGGGCCGCGATCTTGGGCGACACGGCGAACAGCGCCGTCACCGGTGTCGGCGCGCCCTCATAGACGTCCGGCGTCCACATATGGAACGGAACGGCGGAGATCTTGAAGGCAAGGCCCGCCACGACGAAGACGAGGCCCACGATGACGCCGATCTCGGCACCCTTGCCGCCCAGCAGCGCCTGCGAGATCTGCACGAAGGCCGTGCCGCCGCAGAAACCATAGATCAGCGAGGCACCGAACAGCAGCATGCCGGAAGCGACCGAGCCCAGGACGAAATACTTGACGCCCGCCTCGGTCGACCGAACGGTGTCGCGCTGGAAGGCGGCGACGACGTAGAGCGCCAGCGACTGCAGCTCGAGGCCGACATAGAGCGACATCAGGTCGTTCGACGAGATCATCAGCATCATGCCGAGCGTGGCCAACGCCACCAGCAGCGGATACTCGAAGCGCCACGCCTTGGCGTTCTCGAAATAGCCGCGCGACATCAGGATGGTCACCGCGGCGCCCACCAGCACCAGCACCTTCATCGTGACCGTGAGCCGGTCGACGACGAACAGCGAAGCGAAGGCCGTGCCCTCCTGGTAGGGCATGAACAGCAGCACCGCCGTCGCCAGCAGGGCAAGCGAAGTGACGACCGAGATGAAGGGCGTGGCCGCCTCGCCGCGCAGCACGCCGTAGACCAGCAGCAGCCCGATCGCCGCCGCGAGGAAGATCTCCGGCCGTGCCAGGGTCCAGGATTCGAGACCGATGAACATGATCGCTACTCTCCGCCGCTCACGGGATCAGCGCCGCAGTGCGCGCGAGTTTCAGGGCGGCCTGATAGTCGCCGATCAGCTTGTCCACTGCCGGCGCCATCGGATCGAGGAAGGAGCTGGGATAGATGCCCATCCACAGCGAGATCAGCAACAACGGCAGGAACATCGCGATCTCGCGGCGGTTCATGTCGAGGATGCCTTTGAGCGAGTCCTTGGTGAGCTGGCCGAACATGATCTTGCGATAGAGCCAAAGCGCATAGGCCGCCCCCAGGATCAGCCCGGTCGAGGCCAGGAAGGCCACCCACGTGTTGGCCTTGAAGGCGCCGATCAGCACCAGGAACTCGCCGACGAAGCCCGACAGGCCCGGCAGGCCGACGCTGGCCAGGGTGAAGAACAGGAAGGTGAAAGCATAGGCCGGCATGCGGTTCACCAGGCCGCCATAGGCGTCGATCTCACGCGTATGGATGCGGTCGTAGACGACACCGACGCAGAGGAAGAGCGCCGCCGAGACGATGCCGTGGCTCAGCATCTGGAAGATCGAGCCTTGGACACCCTGCATGTTCATGACGAAGATGCCGATCGTCACGTAGCCCATGTGGGCGACCGACGAATAGGCGATGAGCTTCTTCATGTCCTCCTGCACCAGCGCCACCAGCGAGGTGTAGATGACCGCCACGATCGACAGCCCGAAGACCAGCGGCGCGAAATACTGCGTCGCCTCCGGGAACAGCGGCACCGAGAAGCGGATGAAGCCGTACCCGCCCATCTTCAGCAGCACGCCTGCCAGGATGACGGAGCCCGCCGTCGGGGCCTCGACGTGCGCGTCGGGCAGCCAGGTATGGACCGGCCACATCGGCACCTTGACCGCGAAGGAGGCGAAGAAGGCGAGCCACAGCCAGAACTGCCATTGGAAAGGCAGGACGAGCTTCTCCATAGCCGTCGGCAGGTCGGTCGTGCCGATCTCCCAGTAGACGGTGATGATGGCCAGCAGCATCAGCACGGAGCCCAGCAGCGTGTAGAGGAAGAACTTGAAGGCGGCATAGACGCGCCGCTTGCCGCCCCACACGCCGATGATCAGGAACATCGGGATCAGCACGCCTTCGAAGAAGACGTAGAACAGGGCAAGGTCGAGCGCCGCGAACATGCCGACCATGAAGGTCTCGAGCACCAGGAACGCGATCATGTATTCCTTGACCCGGACCGTGACGGCTTCCCAGCTCGCCAGGATGCAGATCGGCGTCAGCAGGGTCGACAGCAGCACGAAGAACAGCGAGATGCCGTCGATGCCCATGTGGTAGCCGATATTGAGCGCCGGCACCCATTCGAGCTTCTCCTCGAACTGGAAGCCGGCCTTGGTGGCATCGAAGCGCGCCCACAGGACCAGCGAGATCACGAAGGTCGCGAGCGAGGTCACGAGGGCCACGCTGCGGCAGTTGCGGTCGACGGCTTCCTTCGGCCCGTTGACGATCAGGCAGAACAGCGCGCCCACCAGCGGCAGGAAGGTAACGAGGGAAAGAATAGGCCAGCTCGACATCGCGCCTTACCTCAAGCTGATCATGAAGTAGGTCACGAGGCCCGCCACGCCGATCAACATTACGAAAGCGTAGTGGTACAGATAGCCGCTCTGGAAGCGGCTGAGCACGCCCGCGATGTTCATGGAACGCGTGGCGATCCCGTCCGGCCCGAGCCCGTCGATCACCGCGCCATCGCCCTTCTTCCAGAAGAAGCGGCCGATCGCGAGCGCCGGCTTCACGAAGATCGCATCATAAAGCTCGTCGAAATACCACTTGTTGTAGAAGAACGTGTGCAGCGGTCGGAACGCCGCCACCGTCCTGGCCGGCAGATCTGGCGCCACGACATAGTAGAGATAGCTGAGAGCGAGGCCGGCCAGCGCCACAACCAGCGGCAGCACCTTCACCCACACCGGCACCTCGTGCATGTGATGCAGGATCTCTGCGGTCGACTTCACCGCGATCGCCTTGCCCCAGAACTGTTGCCAGCCGTCGCCCACGAACCAGGCGTAGGCGACGACGCCCGACAGCACGGCGCCCGTCGCGAGGACATAGAGCGGGATCAGGATGACCGGCGGCGATTCGTGCGCGTGATCCCAGGTGTGATGATCGCCGCGATATTTGCCGTAGAAGGTCATGAACATCAGTCGGGCCGAATAGAAGGCCGTCATGAAGGCGCCGGCGATACCCAGCCAATAGGCGATCATGCCGACCTGGCTGTGCGCGCCGTAGGCCGATTCGAGGATCGCGTCCTTGGAATGGAAGCCGGCGAGGCCAATGCCGTGGCCCATGATCAGCGGGATGCCGATGCCGGCCAGCGCGAGCGTTCCGATCCACATCAGGTAGAACGTCTGCGGCGCCTTCTCCTTCACGCCGCCCATCTTGCGCATGTCCTGCTCGTGGTGAAGGCAATGGATCACCGAGCCCGATCCCAGGAACAGCAGCGCCTTGAAGAAGGCATGGGTCATGAGATGGAACATCGCGGCCGAATAGGCGCCGACACCGGCGGCGAAGAACATATAGCCGAGCTGGCTGCAGGTCGAATAGGCGACCACGCGTTTGATGTCGAACTGGGTAAGGCCGATCGTGGCGGCGAAGAAGGCCGTCGCCGCCCCAACCAGCGTCACGACCTGGAGGGCCATGGGCGCGAGCTCGAACAGCGGCGACAGGCGGCAGACCATGAAGACACCGGCGGTCACCATGGTGGCGGCATGGATCAGCGCCGAGACCGGCGTCGGACCTTCCATGGCGTCAGGCAGCCAGGTGTGAAGGCCGAGCTGGGCCGACTTGCCCATGGCGCCGACGAACAGCAACAGGCAGGCGGTCTCGAGCGCGGGCAGATCCATGCCCAGAAAGTGAATGCGAAGCTTCGCCATGTCGGGCGCCTTGGCGAAAATCTCCGTGAAGCCGACGGAGCCGCTCAGCATCCAGACGGCGAAGATGCCGAGGGCGAAGCCGAAGTCGCCAACGCGATTCACGACGAAGGCCTTGATCGCCGCCGCATTGGCCGACGGTCGGTCGTACCAGAAGCCGATAAGCAGGTAGGAGGCGAGGCCCACGCCCTCCCAGCCGAAGAACATCTGCACGAGATTGTCGGCCGTCACCAGCATCAGCATGAAGAAGGTGAACAGGCTGAGATAGGCCATGAAGCGCGGGATGCCGGGATCCCCGGCCATGTAGCCGATCGAATAGACATGGACCATCGACGACACGACGGTAACGACGATCAGCATCACTGCGGTGAGCGTGTCGACCCGCAGCGACCAGTCGACCGTGAGCGTGCCCGAATCGAACCAGGTGAAGAGCTTGGTGACGACGAGCTTGCCGTTCTCCGGCCCGAAGCCGATGCGCACGAACACGAAGACCGACAGGAGGGCCGCGATCAGCAGGGCCGCGCAGGTGACGATCTGCGCCGGCCGGTCGCCGATCACCCGACAGAGCAGGCCTGCGATTGCCGCGGCGACCAGCGGCAAGAGGACAATGAGCTTGACGGCTAGATCCATGACGCGGCGCCCCTAGCCCTTCATCGCGTTGATGTCTTCGACCGCGATGGTGCCGCGGTTGCGGAAATAGACGACCAGGATGGCAAGGCCGATCGCCGCTTCGGCCGCGGCCACCGTCAGCACCAGCATGGCGAAGACCTGGCCCACGACATTGCCCTGGTAGACCGAGAAGGCCACGAGATTGATGTTGACCGCGAGCAGCATCAGCTCGACGCACATCAGGATGACGATGACGTTCTTGCGGTTGAGGAAGATGCCCAGGATGCCGAGCGTGAACAGTATCGAGGCAACGGTGAGGTAATGGCCGAGACTGATGGTGAGCATCACACACCTCCCCGCGTCGGCACCTTGACCACCTCGAGCACCTGATCGCGAGGCCGGTAAAGCTGCTCGCTCACGCGCTGGCGGCGGACGCCCGGCCGGCTGCGCAGCGTCAGCACGATGGCGCCGATCATGGCGACCAGAAGCACCAGGCCCGC
>CANIRG010000034.1 GCA_947469635.1 Rhodospirillales bacterium
CGGCCGAGAGGAAGAGCGTCATCTGCAGTCCCGACATCAGGAAGTCGAGGCTGCCGGCGACGACGTCCCAGCGGAACTGGTATTGGAACATCGTGATGTCCGTCCTCTATGGCGTCCCTATTACGGCGCCACGATGGGATCGAGCTTGTGCTTCTTGGCGTAGGTCATCAGCCGCCCGTCGAGCTTGATGGTGTCGACGAACAGGTTGATGTAGTTCAGCCAGATCTGGTCGCCCTGCGGCACGACATAGGCATAGGGCGTGATGGCGAGCTTCTCGGGCGGCAGGATGTAGGTCGCCCAGTCGAACTCGTCGGTGACCTTGATGGCCGTGGGGAAGTCGGTGATGATCACGTCGACTCGCTGCGCCACCAGCTCGGCCTCGCGCGTATTGGGCGGCGCCACCGACACGACCTCGGCGTTCTTCAGATAGACTTTCATGAAGGGTTCCATGTAGCTGCCCAGGGAGACGGCCGCCTTGATGCCCTTCTTGTCGATGTCCTCCCACTTCACGACCTTGCCGCCCTTGCGCGTGACGGCGTAGAGGTTGGTGAGCAGGTAGGGCTTGGAGAACTCGACGGCCTGGGCGCGCCGAAGCGTCGCGCCCACACCGAACATGCCGATCTCGCACTTGTTGGCCTGCAGATCGGCGATGAAGCTGCCGAAGCTCGACTCGACGATCTCGAGCGTGGCGCCCAGCTCCTTGGCGAGCTCCTTCGCGAGGTCGGCGTCGATGCCCTCGATCTCGCCGGTCTTGGCGTTGCGGAAGGAGATCGAATAGTAGAGCGGGAACTGGCAGACGCGCAGCTTCTTGCTCTTGGTCACCTCGAACAGCCGCGACTGCGACTGCTGCGCCTCGGCGGGAATTGCCATCGCGCCGATTGCACCGGCCAGCGCCAGCGCTCCCAGGATTCTCATCACACCCATTGCCGTCTCCTCTTCTATTCCTCGAACTGCTGCAGGAAGCGTTGCGCGCGCTCGGTCTTCGGCGCCTCGAAGAAGGCCGCACCCGGCGCCTCCTCGACGATCTCTCCGCGGTCCATGAACACCGTGCGCGTGCCGACGTGCCGGGCGAAGCCCATCTCGTGCGTCACCACCAGCATGGTCATGCCTTCCCTGGCGAGCTGGCGCATGACCAGCAGCACCTCGCGTCGCAATTCCGGATCGAGCGCGCTCGTCGCCTCGTCGAACAGCAGCACCTTGGGCGACATGGCAAGCGCGCGGGCGATCGCGACGCGCTGCTGCTGGCCGCCCGACAGGCGGGCCGGATAGGCGTCGCGCTTGTCGGAGAGGTCGACCTTGGCCAGCAACGCCTCGGCCATCGCGATCGCCTGCGCGCGCGGCATGCGCTTCACACGCAGCGGCGCCTCGATCAGGTTCTCCAGCACCGACATGTGCGGCCAAAGATTGAAATGCTGGAACACCATGCCGATGTCCGAGCGCACCGCGCGCGCCGCCGTCTTGATCGCCTTGTCGGGCTTGGGCGTGGCGATCGTCACGCCCTGCATGACGACGCGGCCTTCGCTCGGCGTCTCGAGCAGCGCCACGCAGCGCAGCAGCGTCGTCTTGCCCGAGCCACTTGGCCCCACGATGCAGACCACGTCGCGCTCCATCACCGGCAGCGAGACGCGCGTCAGCACCTGGTTCTCGCCGAACCGCTTGCTCACGCCTTCCGCGGCGATGATCGGCGCTTGCGCCATCGTATCAGTCCCCAATCCCGTATCGCCGAGCCTACCCGTCTTCACAGCAGAAGCAATTCCTATGCCCGCCTCGATTCATGTCGCGGTCGATGGCAAGCTCGGCAAATGAACATCACTCCCTCCCTGCGGCTGGCCCAGAGCCTGGCGGACCGGATCTCGTCTGATCCCGGCCTGTGGCGCGACTTCAACGACATCTGCGATTGCGGCGGCCGGCTCGCCGGCACCGAGAGCGAGAAGCGCGCCTTCGCGCTGCTGCGCGAGCGGGTGAAGGCGGCGTCGCCGGCCAACTCGGGTCGGTCGATTCCCGTGCCGTACGGGGGGTGGCGGGCACGGAAGGCGACGCTGGGCTTTGCCGACGGAAGCTTCGCCGCCTGCCATCCCCTGGTGCGCACCATCGCCACGCCGCGCGATGGCCTCACCGCCGAGGTGATCGATCTCGGCCGCGGGACGCCGGAGGAGTTCGAAGCCCATGCCGCCGATATTGCCGGTCGCATCGCGCTGGTGCGGCATGAGCTGATGTTCGCTGCCGGCACGATCCATCGCCGCCGCAAGTACGACATGGCGCGGGCCAATGGCGCCCTGGGATTCCTGATCGCGGGTCCGCTCGCGGGCGAGGTCGTGGCGGGCTCGTCGGGACGTATGACGGGCGAGGGTATCCCGGCGCTCGGCATTGCGCCGGAGACGGCGAAGCGTCTTGGCCGGACGGCGGCGGGTTGGCCCACGGCCACGATGACGATCGAGACCGAGGAGTCGCCGGCCGAGACGGAAACGCTCGTCTATGACTATCCCGGCCAGAGCGACGAATGGGTGGTGCTGAGCGCCCATGTCGACGGCCACGACCTCGCCGAGTCGGCGATGGACAACGGCACCGGCCTCGCGGCCGTGCTGGCGGTGACGCGCGCGCTCGCGCCCGAGGTGGTGGGGTTCCGGCGCGGGCTGCGGGTGATGTTCTTCAGCGTCGAGGAGTGGGCGCTCACCGGTTCGGCGCAGTATGTCCAGGCGCTGAGCGAGGCGGAACGCGGAAAGATCGCGCTCAACGTCAATCTCGATTCGGTGGCGGGCAGCCCGCAGCTCGCGGCGCTCAGCAGCGGCTATGCCGGCGTCGAGCCGTTCCTGCTGAACGTCGCCGCCGCCAATGGTAAGGCGCTGCGCACGGTGCGGCCACTGATGACCAACTCCGACCATGCCAACTTCGCTTTGGGAGGAATCCCGGCGATCCGCCTGGTCGCGGGCTTCGACGATCCCGGGGCGAACCTGCGCCTCGTGCTCACGCCCGCCGACACGCGGGACAAGATCGAGCAGATGGATTTGCGTCAGGCGACGCTGCTGACGGCGGCGCTGGTCGCGGCCGCCTGCAACGCCGATCCGGCAGAGGTGGCGAGGTGGCGCGCTAAGTAGCGTTTTTCAGAAAATCGAGCAGCAGGGCATTCACCTTGTCCGGCTGCTCCTGCTGAACCCAGTGACCGGCATTTTCGAGAAGATGGATTTCCTTCATCTTCGTGCAGGCGATCTTCTGCATCCGCTCGATCGCGCCGGGGACCTGGTAGATGCCCCAGTCATTGCGGCCGGAGATGAAGGTCGAGGGAACGTCGATGGTGCGGCCGGTGAAAACTTCCAATTCGCCGCTCACCCTCCCGCCGGTGCGCACGCGATACCAGTTGAGGCCGCCCTGAAAGCCGTTGCGGCCGTATTCGTCGCTATAGACCTTGAGCTCGGAGTCAGGGAGCCACTTGTTGGCGGCGATCTCGGCCGCCGAGGGCATTTCCCTGGCGACCGACTCGGCCATGCCGTCAGCCATATCCATAATGTAGTAGGTCGGCATCTTCGCGAGCTCTTCTGCCGCCCAGCCACCAAGCTCGAACGGCTTGTTGCCTTTCCAGTCCGCGCTCTTGTGATGGTAGTAGGCGCGCAGGAAATCGTGCACGCCCTGCTTGGCCTTCCACATGTTCTCGTTGGCGGGTTGCGTCGAGTAGTACCACTGGTAATGCTTGCGCGGACGGGGGAGCGACGCCAGCGCGGCATGGATGTCGGGAGCCTTGCCCTGCGGCTTGTCACCGAAGGGCACCGACGGCGCACCCGAGAAGGGTGCGCTCATGAGCGCCAGGCGCTTGAAGATGTCCGGCCGGACCAGGGCGGCATAGGCCGCGACCCCGGCGCCGAAATCGTGGCCGACGACGGCCTCGGCCGTGCGGTGACCAAGTGCGAAGAGCACACCGATCGCGTCACGCAGCAGGTTCATGAAACGGAATCCCGCGAGGTCGCCGTCGTAGTCGGCATCCCACCCTGTGGTGCGGCCGTAGCCGCGCTGGTCCGGCGCGAAGGCGTGGTAGCCGGCGGCGGCGAGCGCCGGCAGGATCTTCCGCCAGCTGTAGGCCAGCTCGGGAAAGCCGTGCAACAGGAGCACGGCAGGTCTCCCCGGTGTTTCGTATCCGGCCTCGAGGACGTGGATATCGAGGCCGTTGATGCCGGGCAGGATGCGGGCGCGCACGCCGGCGGGAAGGACGGAAGCGGGCAATGGATCCATTGCCCGTTTCTATCCCCGAAGCGGCCGGACTACCACTACCAGCGCATCGCCTTGGGATTGGGTTGGACCCGATAACCGTCGGGGTCGTAGAGGTTGCCGCTGGCGTCATAGCGGAAGCCGAAATTGTCGATGTAGCGGATGTTGTGGACGGCGTGCCGGTCCAGCTCGTTGTTGATGCACTGTTGGTAGCCCAGGGTCTGCGGCTTCAAGCCGTAGGAGAGGCACACGCCCCGGGTCTTGGAGACCCGCCGGGCCTCGTCGTCCGCGACCGTGGGCTGGCCGCGGTCGAAGGCGGCGGCGGCACGTGAGACGCAGACATCGAAGATGTTCGTGCCGGGCTGGACCTTGTGATCCAGGCAGGTGCGTTCTGCGTTCGCCAGGGCATCGCCGGAGACGGCATGCGCCGCCGAATAGGGTACGGCCGCCAGTATGACGGCGCCACTCAGAGCGATGGCACGCAGCGTGATGTGTCGAGACATAAATCCCTCCTGTTGTGGAAGATTCGCGCTCGTTGGAGAAACGCCGGGGCGGGAAGCGAGTTGCCGCGGGGAATATGGAGTCTTTGCGGCCTTTGCGGCAGACCCACGACCCTCATATATTCAACTAATAAGTTGAATATATGAGGGTCGTGGATTAATTAAACCATATGGTTGAACACGAACCGGCCGCGCTCGATCGTGTGTTCGCCGCCCTGTCGCATCCCACACGGCGCGCCATGCTGCGGCGGCTGGCGACGGGCGAGAGCACTGTCGGGGGATTGGCCGAGCCTTTCGACATGTCGTTCGCGGCCGCGGCCAAGCATGTGAAGGTGCTGGAGGAAGCCGGCCTGCTCAGCCGTCGCATCGACGGCCGCTCGCACTACTGCCGCATCGAAGCGGGCCCGCTCGCCCAGGCCGACCGCTGGCTCGCCTTCTATCAACGCTTCTGGTCCGCGCGCCTCGATGCGCTCGAGCGCGCCATGGTCCGCCACAATCGCAGGAGGAGGAAGAAATGAACGACGCCAAGGGCATCGTGCAGTCGCCGACCGAGGTGCGTTTCCAGCGCCTGTTGCCGGGTCCGATCGAGACGATCTGGACCTTCCTCACCGATTCGAAAAAGCGCGGCGAATGGCTGGCAACGGGTCCGATGGATCTGCGTGTCGGCGGCAAGGTGAAGCTGCGCTTCAAGCACGCCGATCTTTCGCCTCATCAGGCACCGCCGCCGGAGCAGCTTCGCGAGATGGACGCGAAGGGCCATGAAAGCGAGGGCGAGATCACCGAGCTCGACGCGCCGCGGCGACTGGCCTTCACCTGGGGTTCATCGTCCGAAGTGCTTTTCGAGCTCGAACCGCGGGGCGACGAGGTGCTGCTCACCCTGACGCACCGTCGCCTCGACGAGCTGGGCGGCGTCACCCGCGGCTGGCACAGCCATCTCGCCGTCCTGGTGGAGCGCGCCAACGGGCGGGTTCCACCTGCCTTCTGGGATTTGTTTCGCTCTGTCGGCGAAAAATACGATCAGGGATGATCGCTGGCCGGCAGCTGCGCCAGGTTCGCGCCGCTCTGGTCATCGCCCAGGATCAGCAAGTCGCTGTGGGCATCGATCTCGCGGGCGAGGCAGCCGCGGAAGCCCGCGCTCTCGGCCTTGAGGCCATAGGACAGGCAGGACTCGCGGGCATTGCCCGCGACGCGAGCCAGCTGCACGGCCAGTCCCCGCTCGCCCCACTCGTAGGCGCGCGTCACATGCGACAGGCACAGTTCCCACGCCGAGGAATTGGGGCGCACCCCTTCATCACGGCACGCCTGCTCCGCACGGCCTTGGGCCGAAGTCGGCGTGTAGGGCAGTGCAGCCGCGGCCGTGCCGAGGAGGGCAACGGTGGCGAGCGTCGTGGAGAGAAACAGCCGGGAACGAATCATGGAACGGATCATGGGTTCCTCCTCTGCAAACCAAACGCCCCCGGGCGCGAAGCGGTTGCCGGAGCGATTCGTCTTTGCTGAGGTACTTTTGCTCCCGGCCGGCCCATACTTCGTTTGATATTGAAATTAAATTGCGTGGGAACCGGGATGGCGAGCCGCCTGCTTGTCCTGTGGCGAGGCCTGCGACGCGTCGCCGGCCGATGGCGCGTCCAGCTTTCACTCGCCCTGCGGGTCACCCTGGCCGCCGTGCTGGCGCTCGTCGCCGCGCAATATTTCCAGCTCAGGCTGCCGCTGTGGACGGTGCTTACCGCACTGATCGTCACGCAAATGAGCGTCGGCCGCTCGCTCAAGGCCACTGGCGACTATCTGGTCGGCACCTTGCTCGGGGCCATCTATGGCGCGGTCATCGGCATCCTCATCCCGCATACCGGCGAGGCGACGCTGTTGCTGGCGCTGGTCGCGGCGGTCGCGCCCATGGCCCTCCTTGCGGCCTTCCGCAGCAGCATGAATGTCCTGCCCATCACCGCCATCATCGTCCTGCTGGTGCCGGAGATGATCCACACCACGCCGCTCGAGTCGGCCGTGGAGCGCGTGCTCGAGGTGGCGCTGGGCGCGGTGATCGGGCTCGTGGTCTCCTTCGTGGTGCTGCCGTCGAGCGCCCATCGGCTGATGCGCGCCTTGGCCGCCCGACTGCTCGACCTGATGGCGGGGGCGATGATTGCCCTGCTGGCGGGGTTGCAGCAGGGGCTGGACGACGACGAGCTGCATCGTCTGCAGGACGGCATCGGCCAGGGCCTGGCGGAGCTGAACGAGATCGGCGAGGAAGCCGAACGCGAGCGCCGCGCGCGGCTCTCGTCTGGTCCCGAGACCGGCCCGCTCCGGCGCACGCTGCTGCGCCTGCGTCACGACCTGGTGATGGTGGGGCGCGCCGCGGGCATGCCGCTGTCGCCGGAGATGCGCAAGCGCCTGGCGCCCTGCCTCGATGCGATCGCTGCGGCGGTCTCGGCCTATCTGCGCGCGAGCGGCGCCGCCTTGCTGGCGCGCCAGGGGCCGGCGACGCTGGCCGATTTCGAGCGCGCTCTGGAGACCTACGATGCCGAGGTCGATGCCGTCCGCCGCGATGGCCAGACGCGCGCTCTCTCGGGCGACGCCGCCGAGCGCTTCTTCGCCGTGGGCTTCGCGCTCGAGCAGATGCACCAGAACCTGCTCGACCTGGAACGCGTCGTGCGCGAATGGAGCGCGCCGGCGGAGCAATAACCTTTCCTCCCCATTCATATGGGGAGGTGTCGCCGTCATACGGCGACGGAGGGGTCATGAGTCAAATCGCGCCACTGACCCCTCCGTCAGCGTGAGACGCTAACACCTCCCCATTTGAATGGGGGAGGAAAGTGCTCTTAGTAGCTCTTCGGCAAACCCAGCACGCGTTCGGCAACGTAGCAGAGGATCAGCTGCTCGCTGATCGGCGCGATGCGCGCGATCATGACCTCGCGCAGAAAGCGCTCGACGTGGAACTCCTTGGCGTAGCCGTAACCGCCGTGGGTGAGGATGGCGCGTTCGCAGGCGTCGTAGGCGTAACGCGCGCCGAGATACTTGGCCGAATTGGCCTCGGCACCGCACTCCTGGCCGGTGTCGTAGAGCCAGGCGGCCTTGAAGGTGAGCAGGTTCGCGGCCTCGAGCTGCATCCAGCTCTCGGCCAGCGGATGCTGGATTGCCTGGTTCTTGCCGATCGGCCGGCCGAACACGGTGCGCTCCTTGGCATATTGCGTGGCCTTGGCGAGCGCACACTTGCCGATGCCGATGGCTTCGGCCGCGATCAGCACGCGCTCGGGGTTGAGGCCGTGCAGCAGGTAGCGGAAGCCCTTGCCCTCCTCGCCGATGCGATCCTCGAGCGGGACCTTCAGGCCGTCGATGAACACCTGGTTGGTGTCGATCGCCTTGCGCCCCATCTTGTCGATCTCGCGGACCTCGATCTTGCTGCGGTCGAAGTCGGTGTAGAACAGCGTGAGCCCGTCGGTCGGCCGCTTGCACTGGTCCTTGGGCGTGGTGCGGGCGATCAGCAGCATCTTGTCGGCGATCTGCGCCGTGGTGGTGAAGGTCTTCTTGCCGTGCACGACATAGCCGTTGCCGTCGCGCTCGGCCTTGGTGTCGAGCGCGGTGGTGTTGAGGCCGGCATCGGGCTCGGTGACGGCGAAGCAGCCCTTGACCTTGCCCTTGATGATGTCAGGCAGCAGGCGCTGCTTCTGCTCCTCGGTGCCGAACACCACGATCGGGTTGGGCCCGAAGATGTTGAGATGGATCGCCGAAGCGCCCTGGAGCGCGGCACCCGATTCGGCCACCGCCTGCATCAGCAGCGCCGCCTCGGTGATGCCGAGGCCCGATCCGCCATACTCCTCCGGCATGGCGATGCCGAGCCAGCCATCTTGAGCCATGGCCTGGTAGAAATCCTCCGGAAAGCCGCCCTCCTTGTCCTTCTTAAGCCAGTATTTATCGTCGAACCGCGCGCAGAGCTTGGTGACGCTGTCCTTGATGGAGAGCTGACTCTCGGAGAAGGCGAAATCCATGGGGCGCCGCTTTCGGATTAACGGTTCAAGCCCAGCCAGCTCATCATGAGCCGGTTGAACTGGTCGGGCCGCTCGACGTTGGGCAGGTGGCGGGCGTTGGCGATCTCCTCGTAGCGGCCGGCGGCGATCTTGGAGGCGATCAGCCTGTTACGGTCCGGCGGCGTACCCTCGTCCTGGTCGCCGCAGATCACCAGCGTGGGCGTCTTGATCGTCGGCAGGCGGTCGAGATAGTCGAAGCTCTGGATCGCCGACATGCAGCCGGCGGAGCCCTGCGGCGTGGTCCCGCTGATCGTGTCGCGGATCTCGGTCCAGCGTTGCGGGTTCACCTGCTTGAACTCGTCCGTGAACCAGCGCTGCATGGTCGCGTCGGCGAGCGCGGCGAGCCCCTTGCTGCGGACCGTGGCCTTGCGCTCCTCCCAGGTGCCGGCGGAGCCCGGCGGCGTCGAGGGCTGGGTGTCGCAGAGGCAGAGCGAGGCGAGATAGCCCGGGTTGGCGAGCGCAAAGCCCTGGCCGATCATGCCGCCGATCGAGAGGCCGATGTAATGCACCTTCTTGATGCCGAGCACATCGAGCGCGCCCTTCACGTCGGCTGCCAGCGCATCCATCGTGTAGTCGCCGTCGACGGCCGAGCTGCCGCCATGGCCCCGCATGTCGAGCCTGAGCACGCGGTAGCCCGCGGCCAGCAGCGGCACCATCTGCTCCACCCACATGCCGCCGTCGGAATTGAGCGAATGGGTGAAGCACACGACCGGCGCGTTCTGTGGGCCGGCAAGGTCGAAATAGATTTTCTGGTTATTGAGAGAGAGAAGCATGGTCCGTCCTCACATTGCAGAGATGCCGCCGTCGATCACCACTTCCGAGCCGGTCATGAAGCTCGATTCATCCGAGGCGAGGAAGACCAGCGCCCAGCCGACTTCCTCGGGCCGGCCGAGGCGACCGATCGGCACCTGCTTGCCGAGCTTCTGCTGCATGATCTCCTGGCCGAAGCGGTCGCGGTACTTGTCGAGGATCGGCGTGTCGATGAAGGTGGGATGCACCGAGTTGCAGCGGATGTTGTAGCCCGACTTGGCGCAGTGCAGTGCCACCGACTTGCTCAAGAGCCGCACGCCCGCCTTGGCCGAGTTGTAGGCCGCCATGTTGGCGCCGGCGATGATGCCCGAGATCGACGAGATGTTGATGATCGAGCCGCCGAGCCGGGCCGTGTGCTTCTTGATCTCCTTGACGCCGTGCTTGCAGCCCAGGAACACGCCGTCGAGGTCGATGGCATGGACGCGGCGCCATTCCTCGAGCGTGATGTCCTCGACGGTCTTGCTGAGGCCGATGCCGGCCGAGTTCAGCAGCACATGCAGCGCGCCGAACTTGTCCACGGTCTCGGCGATGACGGCCTGCCAATTGTCCTCGCTGGTGACGTCGAGCTTGGCGAAATGACCGGCCGAGCCCAGCCTGTCGGCCACCGCCTTGCCGCGGTCGGCGGCGATGTCGGCCACGACGATGCTGGCGCCTTCCTGCGCCATCAGCATCGCGGCATTGGCGCCGAGACCCGAGGCGCCGCCGGTGATCAGGGCGACCTTGCCTTTAAGGCGATCCGTCATGTCTTCTTTCCTCCCAGCTGAGCCTCGCGATGGGCGATGTAGCTCGTCGACGCCACGATGATGGCAGCGCCGACGAAGGTCCAGAGGTCGGAGGTCTTGCCCCAGACCGCCATGTCCATCAAGGCGGCCCACACGATGGCGAGGAAGGTGATGGATTGCAGGGCGGAAATGTCGAGCAGACGGTAGGCCCAGGTGATGAGGAAGTAGCCGACGGTGCCGAAGAAGCCGGCCGACAGGAACAGGGCGAGCTGCAGCAGGGTTGGCGTCTGCCAGTACCAGATGCCGAGCGGCGTGAAGCAGATGGCGCCGACCACGCTCTGCCACAGCACGACGACGGCGGGCTTGTCGCGGCCGGAAACGACCTTGGCCACCAGGTTGGAGCCGGCCATCAGCGGCACCGCCGCCAGCATCATCCAGATGCCGGGGTTCATCGGCACGACGCCGGGACGGACGATCACCAGCATGCCCACGAAACCCATGGCGACGCCTGCCCAGCGCCGCCAGCGCACCGTCTCGTGCAGGAAGACGACGGCGCCCAGGGTGACGAAGATCGGGCCGGTGAAGCCCAGGGCCGCCATGGTGGCGAGCGGCAGCCACGCCACCGCCTCGTACCACAGGCCGTAGCCCGTGGTGTGGAAGAGGCCGCGGAACCAGTGGAGCCTCATGTCCTGCGTGCGCATGCCGGCGAAGCCGGTGGTCCAGGCCATGTACGCGCCGATCAGGACGATGCCCGAGACCCAGCGGCCCCAGGCCACGAACAGCGGCGGCATCTCGCTCACCAGCTCCTTCACCGAGACGTTGAGGAAGGTGAAGAGCAGGCCCGCCAGGATCGCCATCGCAAAGCCGCGCACCACCCGCGAGGGGATCAGGCGTGAGAGCGCATCGGGAGCGTCGAGGGCGGGGGCGGGCACGGGTGCGGACATGAGGGGCAAGCGGGCTTGCCCCTCGGCGCCAGGCCGGTCAAGGCAGGCCTTTCGCAGGCTGGACCGTCACGGCTTGGGATTGACCACCGTGTCGCGGTCGTAGAGGAACAGTCGGCGGGCGTTTTCCGGCGGCGTCTTGGGCGGTTCGGCGAAACCCTTCGGTCCCTGGATGACGACGTCGAAATTGTCGGGCTCGTCGGCCGAGTGGCTCACGTAGCACAGGACCTCGTAGGCGCCGTCGCGCGTGCGCCCGATCTCGAAGGTCGGGCCGACGATCTCCGGGAGCGCGACCCCGGCGGCGCGCAAGTCCTCGTAGAGCCGGTCGATCTCCTCCTTGACGCGCATCACCGCGCCCGACGAGAGCTGCGCCGCCAGCCGGCCCTTGGCCTTGGAGGATTGCATGTTGGCCTGGACGCGCTCGAGCATGTGACGCTTGGCCTGCGCCACGGGGATTTCCGTTCCCCGCAGTGCCGCGGTCGCGTCCTGCCATCCCGTCGAATGGTTGCAGACGTTTCCGGCCTGCACGGCGAGGCTCGCCGAGGGGCGGGTGAGGCCGATGGGGCAGACGCGGAAAGACAGAAACTGCCCCACCGTCTCGATGTAGAGGAACTCGTCGACCGGCCGGCCCATGATGGTGGCGACGAAGTTGGGCGGCAGGCCCATGTCGCCGGCATAACGCACGAGCAGCGCCGCGCCGCCGCGGGCATCGGCGAAGCCCTGCAGCCGGCTGGCGACGGGATCGGCCGTCGTCGATTCCTTCAGGCCGAAGCGGTTGAGCGCGAAATTATGGAACGCCACCTTGCCGCCGATCTCGAGGTTGCATTCGGTCGGATAGACCGACGGCGTGCGGTGCATGTTGCCGCCGAGGAAGGCGAGCGCGCAGGACGAGAGACAGGCGTCCTGCTTGCGGACCATGGCGATGACGCGGTGCTTGCGGAACAGCGTCCCCATCTCGAAGCCTTCGGTCAGGCTGCCGCCCAGGCTGCTGAGCTCGATCGTGGCCAGCGGACCCGGCCTTTCGCCGGCCTGGCCTGCGATCTTGGCAAGCACGGTGCGCAGCTTGTCCGAATCGCCCGTCTCCATGATGCCCGTCAGGCGGAGCTTGTGGACCGAGCGTGCCGCGCCCGGCGCCGCCGACGGTTGAGCCGCTACGGGCTGGGTCTCGGCCGTGATCGTGCTGGCGACGGCATCGGACAGGCCGAGCCACGACGCGAACGCCATCACGGCGGCGATGCAGGCGACACCGTCGAGCGCACGTCGGATCATCTGCGCCAGGTCGACCTTGCGGAACGGCTTGTTGAGCAGCCGGACATCGGGGTCGATGTGGCCGCGATTGACCAGGGCGTTGTCGGTGTAGCCCGACATGAACACGATCCTGGTCGAAGGCCAGCGGCGAGCGACCTCGTCGGCCAGCGCCTTGCCGTTCAGGGGCCCCGGCATGACGACGTCTGTCAGCAGCAGGTCGTAGGGCGGCGACATGGTCTCGAAGGAGGCGAGGCCGGCGCTGCCGTCGACGGCCTGGGAAACGTCATAGCCCAGGCTCTGGAGCTGGCGGACGACGCTTGCGCGCACCTGCGCATCGTCCTCGACCACCAGGACCCGTTCGGTGCCGCCCACCGCTTGCGCGCTCCTGCGAACGGCGGCCTCATCGGGCGCTCCGTCGTAGCGCGGCAGGTAGAGCTTGAACGACGTTCCTTGTCCGATCTCGCTCGCCACGGCGACATGGCCGTTGGACTGCTTGATGAATCCATAGACCATGCTGAGCCCGAGGCCCGAGCCCTTGCCGCCGTCCTTGGTGGTGAAGAAGGGCTCGAACACCTTGTCGAGGTCCTTTTCCAGGATGCCCTGGCCGGTGTCGGTGACGACGATCATGACATAGGCGCCCGGCGCGAGGCCTGTCGGTCGGCGGCCGTCGTCGGCGCCGAACGTCAGGTTCTGCGTCTCCACGAGCAGGCGCCCGCCCGTCGGCATGGCGTCGCGGGCATTGACGCAGAGATGGACCAGCGCCGACTCGAACTGGGCGCGGTCGATCTCGACCGTCCACAGCTCGTCGGAGAGGACCGAATCGATCTCGATCTGTTCACCGAGCGTCCGGCGCAGCAGCTTGCCGGTCTCGACCACGAGGTCGTTGACGTTGGTCGCCCGCGGGCGCAGCGGCTGCTTGCGCGAGAAGGCCAGCATCTGGCGCGTCAGCTCCTCGGCGCGCTGGGCCGAATCGCCGATGCGGGTGAGATGCTTCGACGTCTCGGGATCGACGTTGTCCTTCTCGGTCAGCGCCTCGACATTGTCGATGATGACCATGAGGATGTTGTTGAAATCGTGCGCGATGCCGCCGGTGAGCTGGCCCAGCACATCCATCTTCTGCGATTGCCGGAGCTGGTCCTCGGCGGCCTGGCGCGCGCGCTCGGCCTGCTGGCGGTCGCTCACGTCGACGGCGACCGTTAGCGCCGCGCGCCGGCCGTCGTAGTCGATCAGGCGCACGCCCATCTCGACGTCGATCGGCGCGCCGTCCTTGTTGCGGTGACGCTGGTCGCGGAAGACCGTGGCCGCCGTCCGGGAGAATTCCTGACGCTTGGCGGCCAGCACCGCGAAGTCTTCGGGCAGGTAGGCGCCGACCGTGGGCCAGCCGTATTGCTGCGCGGCCGCGCTGTTGAAGGCGAGGATGCTGAGCGTTTCCTGATCCGAGACGATCACCGGATAGGGGATGGAATCGAACAGCGCGTGATAGCGCCCTTCCAGCGCGCCGCGCACCTTGCGCTCGCGCGCCAGCCACAGGCCGAGGCCGCCCAGCCCGAGCGAGGCGAGGCACCAGACCGAGCTCACGATCCACACGATGCGCAGCCAGCCTGCCAGCACCACGTCCATCGGCTGGGCGACGAAGGTGAGCAGGTTGGGATAGGCCGCGACCTTGCGGTAGGCGAGAAGCTGAAGGTTGCCGTCGAGCGGGCTGCGGGCCTGCATCGTGTCGGCGTCGCGGCGCTGGTTGAGCTGCGACCTGGTCTCGCTGTCGACCAGCGAGCGGCCCATCAGATCGGCAGAGAAGGGCCGGCGCATGATCAGGGCGCCGTCGGCGTCGGTGAGCGCGATGCCGAGGCCCTCGATCTCGGTGTCGAAGGTCCAGGCCTTGTCGAAGATCCTCGGATCGATCAGGCCGACGATCACCCCGGAGAACTGGCCGTCGGATCGCCGCCAGGCATGCGTGGCGGGAATGAACCATTCCTCCTGGCCCGACTGCGCGCGGCGACGGACGGGGACGCCGAGGTCGAACTTCAGCGTGGAATCGCGCTGGAACTTCACGAAATACGGCCGGTCGGAACGGTCGAGGCCCATGTCCTCGCGGCCGTTGGCCTGGTAGATCACACGGCCACGCGCATCGAGGACGAGGATGTCCTTGAGCGCGCGGGAGTTGGCGGCGACGTCGCGCAGCATGGCGCGAATCGAGTCCTCGTCCGCGGCGCCGGTGCCGGCAGTGACCGAGAGCGTTATCTCGGTGAGCTTCAGAGCTTCCTCGATGCCGAGCGCCACCTCGAACGTGTGACCGGCGGTGAGCTGCGCGAAGGCGCTGAGCTCGCGCTTGGCTGCGACGATCGCCTCGGACCTGAGCTGGACCAGCAGGGTCGCGAGCAGGCCCGCGGTCACGACGACATAGGCCAATGCCAGCCAGACGGCGCGTCTTGCGATGCTTCGCTCGCGCTGGGGCGTGGGCGCCGCCAGCCCCAGCGATGGTCCCGTGTAGGGTGCAGCCGACATCAGTTTTCTCCCCGCCGCGTCGTTCTTGTTCACCCCACCGTCGATCCGAGAACCTCCTGTATCTTCTCCGCGAGGTCCTTCTTTCGATACGGCTTCACGATCAGGGGCAGGTTCTCGGCGCCATCGTCGGCCTGTGAATCGTCGGCATAGCCCGAGGAGAAGAGCACCTTCAGGCCGGGACGGATCCGCCTTGCCTTCTCGGCGACCTCGCGGCCACCCATCTCGCCCGGCATGACGAGGTCGCTGAACAGGAGGTCGATGTCGCCGACGCGCGCGAGGACTTCCAGGGCCTCGGTTCCGGTCGATGCAGACACCACGCGATAGCCCAGGCTCGTGAGCTGCCGTACCGCGACCTCACGCACCATCTCGTCGTCGTCCAGCACCAGGATCTGCTCCCGCGTGCCAGCGGCACGAACGATATCACTCACCGGCGGATCCCCCCTTGTCAATGGCAGCCGTCGTCAGCTGTCCGGAGCCTTGTCGGGCTCGTCGAGTGCAGCGCGAATGCGGTTCGCGAGGTCGATCTTGCGGAACGGCTTGGACAGGAGGCGCGCCTCGGGCGCGATCCGACCATGGTTGATGGCGGCGTTCTCGCTGTAGCCCGACATGAAGATCACACGCATCGCCGGCCTGAGCTCGGCGGCATGCTTGGCCAGCGCCGGCCCGTCGATGCCCGGCATGACGATGTCGGTCATCATCAGCTCGAAAGCCTCGCCGCCTTCGAGATGCTGCAACCCCGCCTGCCCCCCTGCGGCTTCCGTCACCGCGTAGCCCAGGCTGCGGAGCTGCGTCAGGACGGCGGCACGCACCTGGTCGTCATCCTCCACCAGCAGGATGCGCTCGCTGCCACGCGGCAGCACCGTGACGTCGCGTGACGCATCCTCCAGCGGCGCGTCGCTGCGCGGCATGTACATGCGGATGGTCGTGCCGCGGCCGACCTCGCTGTAGATCTTGATGTGCCCGTTGGACTGCCGGATGAAGCCGTAGACCATGCTGAGGCCGAGCCCGGTGCCCTTGCCCACCTCCTTGGTGGTGAAGAACGGCTCGAACACCTTGGCCAGCAGCTCGGGCGGGATGCCGGTGCCGGTGTCGCTCACCGCCAGCATGACGTACTGGCCGGGAATCACGTCGGGATTGGCGTCGGCATAGATCTGGTCGAGCTCGACGTTCGCCGTCTCGATCAGCAGCCGCCCGCCCTTGGGCATGGCGTCGCGGGCATTGACGCAGAGGTTGACCAGGGCCGCCTCGACCTGCGAGCGGTCGATGCTGGTCGTCCACAGATCGTCGGCGAAGATCGCCTCGACCTCGATCCGCTCGCCCAGCGTGCGGCGCAGCAGCTTGTCGGTGCCGGCCACCAGGTCGGTGAGGTTGGTGGGCTGCGGCGTCAGCCGCTGCTTGCGCGAGAAGGCGAGCAGGCGGCGCGTCAGCTCGGCCGCGCGCTCGCCGGACGCCGCGATGTTCCTCAGCTGCTCCTGCTGGTCGCGCGACAGGCTCTCGGCTTCCTGCAGCTCCTCGACGTTGGCCATGATGACCATCAGGATATTGTTGAAGTCGTGCGCCACGCCGCCCGTCAGCTGGCCCACCGCCTCCATCTTCTGCGACTGGCGCAGCATCTCCTCGGTTGCGAGCTTGTCGGTGACGTCCTCGAGGGCACAGGCCACGCCGCAGGCGGCGCCCGACGTGTCGTAGAACGGTGCCGCCGAGCCGCGGATGTCGCGCAGGCTGCCGTCCTTGTGCTTGCGGCGGAAGGTGAGGTTGTCGAGCCGCTCGCCTGCCATGATGCGCGTGAACATCCCGCGCTGCTCGGCCTGCCCTTCCGGCGATACCAGCGGATAGGGCTTGCCCAGCACTTCCTCCGACCTGTAGCCGAACATCCGCTCGGCCGCCTTGTTCCATAGCAGCACCGTGCCTCGCGGCGACAGCGCGAAGACGGCCTGGCGGGAGGTGTCGACGACGGCGCGAAGCGTTTCGGCCGTGTCGAGCGAGGTGCGTTGCGCGGCGTCGGCGCGATCGAGCGCGGCCGTGCGCTCGTTGGCGAGGTGACGCGCCAGCCGGGCATAGAGCGCGCGGGTCTCCAGCAGCAGCATGATCAGCACGAAGATCGCCGCCATCAGGCCGTAGGCACGGCCGGCGTAGAAGCCGGCGTCGAAGCGCTTGGCGTTCAGTGCCGCGCTCAAGCCGACCTCGCAGATCCAGGCCACCAGCACGACCATCATCCAGAGATCGAGGGTGGTGTGCGGCCGGTGCAGCCAGAGCACCACCAGTGCCACCATGTTCAGCGTCCAGACGCCGAAGATGACGAAATACATCACCGGCGTGTAGGCATTGTCGGGCCGAAGCAGCTCGGGCAGGAGCGAATGGCCAACGGTCGTGAGGAGCGTCGCGCCGGCGATGACGGCGAGCGCCGAGGCGATCGCCAGCTTCAGGGACCGGCGCGGCGAGGCCAGCGGGCGATCGTCTTCCTTGATGACGGCATAGGCCATCATCATGAGCGGGAAGCCGCCGTGCCAGACCATGTAGAACCAGACCGTCGTCTGCGGCCCCGAGCCGATGACGCCGCTTGGCCCGAACAGGCCGGGGAATGCCAGCGTGTGGGGAATGATGGCGAGCGCCGTGAAGAAGTAGGCCGTGCCGAGCAGAAGCAGCGGGCGGGTGCGCTGGATCGAGAACTGGCCGAAGAAGACGGCGGCCGTGGTCAGATCGCTGAAGAAGAGTGCCGACTGATAGGCCGGGATGAAGGCCGGCAGGGGTGCCAATGGGAATTTGGCAAAAGGCACCAGCGCAAGAAAGATGGCGACCGAGACGACAACCAGCAAAAGCGCCATGCGGCGGTCGGCGCCCATCGGCGGCAACAGCGAAAGAAAGACAGCGGTCCGACGTCCGATGTTGTCGTTGCCGGCAACGATCGTCATGGCGCTACCTCCACGACATCCACACCAAATCTTCAAGAAAACCCTATCATAGGGTGTGCAACCCGCAGCAACGTAAAACCGCATACCTAACCGCACCGCGGATGCGAGAATTCACGTTTTGGTGTATTCGCCGATTTTAATACACCTAATCGAGCGTCACCTTGTAGCGGCTGACGGCGACCGTCGTAACAATCAACAGGATGGCGAGCAGCGCCAGCAGCTCGCCGGTGACATCGCCGAAGCCGGCGCCCTTCAGCATCAGCCCGCGCACCAGCCGCATGAAATGCGTCGCCGGCAACGTCTCGCCCAGCCACTGCGCCCACACCGGCATGCCGCGGAAGGGAAACATGAATCCCGACAGCAGGATCGAGGGCAGCAGGATGAAGATGGAGGCCTGCATCGCCTGCAATTGATTCTGCGTCACCGTGGAAATCGTGAAGCCGATGGCGAGGTTGACGATGATGAACAGGGCGGTGCCGAGCGCGAGCAGGGCGACGCTGCCTTCGATCGCGACATCGAACAGCAGGCGCGAGACGAAGAGGATCACCGCGACCTGCACCGAGCCGATGACGACGTAGGGCAGGATCTTGCCGATCATCACCTCGATCGGCCGCACCGGCATGGCGAGCAGGTTCTCCATCGTGCCGCGCTCGCGCTCGCGGGTGACGGCGAGCGCCGTCATCATCACCATGGTCATGGTCAGGATCACCGCCAGCAGGCCGGGCACGATGTTGAGCCGCGCCTTGCCTTCGGGATTGTAGCGGCGCTGCAGCACCAGCTCGACCGCGTCGGGCCTGGCCCGGAGACCGGCCAGCGGCCCCACCAGGTCGCGCGCCAGGGCCTGCATGATGGCGGGCTGGGCGGCGGCCAGGGGATTGGCCGCGGCCATCGGATCGGTGGCGTCGGCATCGATGGCGATCTGGGCCCGCTCGCCGCGCACCAGGCGGCGCGTGAAGTCCGAGGGGATGGTGACGACGAACTGCACCTCGCCGCGCTGCAGCAGCGCATTGGCCTCGGCCTCGGACGCCGGCCGGTGGGTGAAGCGCATGTAGCCGGTGTTGGCCAGCGCCGAGAGCACGGTGCGGGTGATCTGGCTGTCGTCGGCGGCGATCACCGCCGTCGGCAGGTTGCGCGGGTCGGTGTCGATGGCATAGCCGAACAGCAGCAGCTGCATGATCGGCACGCCGAACATCATGGCGAAGGTCAGCCGGTCGCGCTTGAGCTGCAGCGCTTCCTTGATGACGATGGCGATGAGGCGCGCCCACATGGCTCAGCGTTCCCTGTGCGGCGACAAACACCACCACCTCCCCCTGAGGAGGCGCGCAGCGCCGTCTCGAAGGGTGGGCGACGGGCGGGGTGTCGGTGGCCCGCCCTTCGAGACGCGTCCCTGCGGGACGCTCCTCAGGGTGAGGTCATTGCGGATCGCCGGCGCGTGCATCGCTCAGCCTCCCGGCGCGTTGTCGTGCGCTCGGCCCATGAGGTGAATGAAGACATCCTCCAGGGTCGGCGGGGCCTCGGTCCATTTGATGCTGTCCGTCCTGAGAGGCGCGATAGCTGCGAGCAACCTCTCGCGGTCGGGGCCGGAAACATGCAGCGTGGCGCCGAAGGCGGCCGCCGCGGTCACGCCCGGCGCGTCGCGCAGCTTCGGTGCGAGGCGGTCGGCGCCCGGGCCGGTGGCGATGTAGGAGGTGAGGCCAGACTGGGCGATCACCTCGTCGGCGGTGCCGCGGGCCATCAGCTCGCCGTAGGCGATGTAGGCGATCTCGTGACAACGCTCGGCCTCGTCCATGTAATGGGTCGAGACCAGCACGGTGATGCCTTGCGCTGCATAGGCGTGGATCTCGTCCCAGAAGGCGCGCCGTGCCTTTGGATCGACGCCGGCTGTCGGCTCGTCGAGCAGCAGCAGCTTCGGCTCGTGCAGGACGCAGGCGGCGAGCGCCAGCCGCTGCTTCCAGCCACCCGACAGGGCGCCGGCGAGCTGGCCCTGGCGTGTGGCCAGCCCCAGCCGTTCCAGCGCGCCGTCGACGCGCTCCTTCAGGCGGTCGAGCTCGTAGACGCGACCGACGAACTCGAGGTTCTCGCGGATCGTGAGATCCTCGTAGAGGCCGAAGCGCTGGGTCATGTAGCCGGCCTGGCGCTTGATGGCGTCTCGCTCGCGCACCAGGTCGTGCCCGAGGCAGGTGCCGCCGCCGCCGTCGGG
The DNA here is from genome assembly GCA_947469635.1 of Rhodospirillales bacterium. GTDB lineage: Bacteria > Pseudomonadota > Alphaproteobacteria > Reyranellales > Reyranellaceae > Reyranella. Next base: position 20,052 of record CANIRG010000034.1, read on the forward strand.
CGTCAGCAGGCCGCAGATCATGCGCAGCGTCGTGGTCTTGCCCGAGCCGTTGGGGCCGAGAAAGCCGCAGATGCGGCCCTGCTCGATGGCCAGGCTCACATGGTCGACGACGGTGCGCGAGCCGTAGCGCTTGACCAGATCGTGCACGTCGATGGCGAGCGGCATCGCACTCTCACTTCGCCAGAGGCGCGACGGTGACCGGCAGGCCGGGCGGCAGCTTGGTCTCGGTCGCCTCCGGCCGCGCCTCGATCAGGAAGACGAGCTTGGTCCGCGCGCTTTGCGAATAGATCACCGGCGGCGTGAACTCGGCGCGCGGGGAGATGTAGGTGACGCGAGCCTTGAGGTCGGAGGGGCAACCGTCGCAGGTGAAGCCGACGGTCTCTCCCATCCTCGCATGCACCATGTCCTCCTCGGGCACGAAGAAGCGCAGCTTGATGCGCCGCGGCGGCAGCAGCGAGACCACGGGCGTGCCGGCCGGCACCCATTCGCCCGTGTTGAAGAACGTGTTCTCCACGAGCGCGTCTTCCGGTGCGGCCGGCATGAGGTCGTCGAGCCGCTTCCTCATCTGCGCGAGATTGGCCTGGCTCTGGTCGACCAGCGCCTTGGCCGCCGCGATCTCCTCGGGCCGTGCGGCAAGGTCGCCGACCTTTTCCTGCGCGCTGAGAGAGGCCGCGCGGGAGCGAAGCTGACGCACCTGGGCCTGCGCCTGGTCGTATGCCTGGCGCGTGGTGATCGATTTCTCGAAGAGCTGCGTCTGGCGCTGTAGCTCGGTCTCGGCCAGCGCCAGCGACGCCTCGACCTCGCGACGCTGGCCGCGCGTCACGTCCTGCTCTTCCTGCCGTTTGCCCGTGAGCAGATTGTCGTAGCGTGCCTGCACCTCGGCCAGGGCCGCTTCGGCGCGCGTCACCTCGGCGGTGGCGAGAACGGGATCGATCACGAACAGCCGGTCGCCCTTCTTCACCTGGCCGCCGCGCTCGACGGGTCGTTCGACCAGCCGGCCGGCGATCGGCGGGGCGATCAAGCTGGTCTCGCCTTCGACATAGCCGAGGTAGTGCATCTGTTGCGGGCCGAGGCCCAGCGCCGACAGGACCGGCGTTTCCCACCAGCCATGGGTCAGCAGCAGGGCCACCACCAAAGCGGCGGCGGCGATGAAGGGAGCGGGTTTCATATCGGCCCCGTGGGGTGTGGCGTGAGGGCGTGCATCATCAGGTCGGCGTGATGGCGGGCGAGGGCGCGTACATCGAGCGGCTCGCCGCCGATCGGCTCGAACACGGTCTTCCAGATGCCGCCCAGCAGCATCGGCCCGACCAGCGAGCGCACGGTCATGGCAGCATCGACTTTCCGGAACTCGCCTTGGGCGATGCCGCGCTCGATCAGGCCCGTGAGCAGGGGGAAACCGCGGCCGATCACCTCTTTCAGGTAGAAGCGGCCGATGTCGGGGAAGGCGCGGGATTCGGAGATCACCACCTTGGCGACGGCCGCCATCGGCGTGTCCTCGATGCGGCCGGCCATGAATTCGAGGATGCCCGGGATCAGGACGGCGACGGGTCCGCGATGCTGCGCCAGCATCGCCTCGACCATGCCGAGATTGCGACCCACCGCCTGCTGGATCACGCCCTGGAACAGCGCGGTCTTGTCGGCGAAGTAGAGATAGATCGCGGCCTTGCTGAGGCCCGCCCGCTCGGCGACGTCGTCGAGCCGGGTCGCGGCAAAGCCCTTCTCGACGAACAGCGCGAGTGCCGCGTCGATGATTTCGCCCGGCCGTTCGGTGGGCGCACGGCGTTGTTTGGCCTGTGCCATTTAACTAACTTACCAGTCAGTAAGTTTGAAAGCAAGCGCTCCTGCAGACAACGCGCGAGTATCGTGTGGGTAGTGGGGAGTGTCGGAATGCATTGGTTCAAGGGACTGATCGGAATTGCCGGCTTGCTGGTAATGGCTTCTTCGGCTTTGGCGCAGGCGACCTACCCCAGCCGGTCGGTGCGCTGGGTCGTGCCGTTCCCGCCGGGTGGGCCGACCGATACGTTGTCGCGCATCCTGGCGGCCAAGCTCAGCGAGCAATGGAACCAGGGCGTCGTGGTCGAGAACAAGGGTGGAGCGGCCGGCGCCATCGGCTCCGACTTCGTGGCAAAAGCCACACCCGATGGCTACACGGTTATCCTCGGCACCCAGAGCACCCACGGCTCGAACGCTATCTTCTTCCCCAACATGCCGTTCGATCCGATCAAGGATTTTCAGCCGTTGACGCTGATCGGCACGGCCTGCCTGGCGCTGGTCGTCGCGCCCAATGTGCCCGTCAGCACGCCGCGCGCGCTCGTGGAATGGATCGGCAAGCAGAACGGCGCTGTCGCCTATGCTTCGGCCGCGGCCGGCAGTTCGCAGCATGTGGCCGCCGAGCTGCTGCTGAAGCGCTCCGGGGTGACGGCGACCCACGTGCCCTATCGCGGCAGCGGTGCCGCCCAGCCCGACCTGATGAGCGGCCGGGTGTCCTTCATGTTCGACAATCTGCCGTCGGCTCTGCCGCTCGCACGCGCCGGCAAGGTGAAGGCGATCGCCCAGACCTGCGCCACGCGATCACCCTCTGCGCCCGAGCTGCCGACCATGCCGGAAGCGGGCTTCGCCGATTTCGCCATCGAGGGCTGGTACGGCATCTTCGCGCCCGCCGGAACACCCAAGCCGATCGTCGACAAGCTCTCAGACGACATCAACCGCGTCCTGCGCCAGCCCGAGCAGATCGAGCGCTGGAAAACGCTGGGCTTCGATCCGATCGGCACCACGCCCGAAGTCTTCGCCGCCCGCCAGAAGGCCGATCTCGGCTACTGGAAACAGATGATCGAGTATACCGGCGTCAAAGTGGAGTAAGCGCGCATGGATTACGACCTCAAGATCGTCGGTGGCGAGATCGTCGACGGCAGCGGCCGGCCGCGCTATCGCGGCGACGTCGGGATCAAGGACGGAAGCGTGGTGGCGCTGGGCGAGGCGCCGGGTAGCGCGCGCGAGGCCATCGACGCCAATGGGATGGCGGTGTCGCCGGGCTTCGTCGACGTCCACACCCACTACGACGCACAGGTCCTGTGGGATCCGATGCTGACCATCTCGCCGTGGCATGGCGTGACTTCCGTGGTCGTAGGCAACTGCGGCTTCGGCGTCGCGCCGACCCGCCCCGAGCATCGCGATCTCGTGCTGCGCACGCTGGAGCGCGTCGAGGGCATGAGCCTTGCCGCGCTGAAGGCCGGCATCGGCCCGGACTGGCCGTTCGAAACCTTTCCCGAATACATGAACGCGCTGGAAGCCCGGCCGCTCGGCATCAACGTCGCCGTCATGGTCGGCCACACGCCGGTGCGCCTGTCGGTGATGGGTGACGACTCGACGACGCGCGCAGCCACGACGGCCGAAGTGGCGGCGATGAAAGCCATCGTCGCCGAGGCGATGGCGGTCGGCGCCGTGGGCTTCGCCACCTCGGTGTCGAAGGTCCATATCGGCTATTCCGGCCGTCCGGTGCCGAGCCGTCTGGCGGAGTTCAGCGAGATGCTGGAAATCGCCGATACGGTCGGCAAGTCGGGCCACGGCATCATTCATTACAATGTCGGCCGCGAGCCGCGCTGGGGCGAGTACGAGGCGCTGCACGCGAAGTCGGGCCGGCCGGTGATCTGGACGGCGCTGCTGGCGGGCTCGCTCGGTCCCAACTCGCATCGCGAGCATCTCGACAAATCTGGCGAGCAGATCGCGCGCGGCCTCAAGATCTACGCCCAGGGCGCGTGCCGGCCGATCCAGATCGAGTTCGACTTTCGCTCGCCCGTGGTCTTCGACACCTGGGCGTCGTTCGAGAAATCGCGCGAGGCGACGGACGAAGCCGGCCGTCGCGCAGTCTACGCGGACCCCGAGTTCCGTGCGCGGGTGAAGCGGCAGGTGGCGGCGCGTGGCCCCGACGATCAGTGGTTCGCCGGCAAGGAGGCCGAAGGCGACACGCGGCGCGCCATGTTCCGCGTGCTGACGGTCTCCTGGACAAAGGATGCCTCCCTGATCGAGCGCAACCTGATCGATCTCGCGACGGAGCGGGGCGTCGATCCGGTCGACCTGATGTTCGACATGGCGATCGAGGATCTGCACACGCGCATGCGCGCGATGGTGCTGAACTTCGTCGAGGACGCGGTGCGCGAGGTCGTGCAGGACCCCAATGTGCTGATCGCGCTGGGCGACGGCGGCGCGCACATGAGCCAGCTCTGCGACGCCTGCTATGCCACGCACCTGCTCGGCCACTGGGTGCGCGAGGACGGCGCGATCACGCTGGAGCAGGCGGTGCATCAGCTGACGCAACGTCCGGCCGACATCTTCGGCCTGTCGGATCGCGGCCGCCTCGCCGTCGGCCTGCCCGCCGACGTCGTGGTGTTCGATCCCGCGACCGTGGGCGCGAGCCCGCTCGAGCGCGTGCACGACCTGCCGGCCGGCGAGGATCGGCTGATCAGCCGGCCGCTCGGTGTTAAGGCAGTGATCGTGAACGGCGTGAAGCTGCCCGAGCCGGGCACGCTGCCCGCACATCCCTCTGGCAAGCTGCTGCGTCAGCGCGCCTGAGCAAAGGTCCCCCTGACTTCACCAACGAAGTGCAACACCAGCTTAAGGTGTTGCAATGGGCAAGCACTACGATCAAATCAACCTCGACGAGCGCTACAAGATTGCCGAGCTTCACCAAGCCGGCCAATCGATCCGCAAGATCGCGGC
>CANIRG010000035.1 GCA_947469635.1 Rhodospirillales bacterium
CCTGGCCTGGAACATCAAGCGGATGTTCACCATGAGAGCGACCGGATGAGCGTCAGCACCGCACGATTTTGGCGCACCGCCAATCACCCCATTCCACCACAAAACACCAGTCCGACAGGCTGCTAGGGGCGTCCGATGCAGTGGTACCTCGTCCATCTCGGAGCACCCCTGGCCTTTGGCTACCTGCTGGGGTCGATTCCCTTCGGGCTGCTGCTGACGCGCGCCGCAGGCCTCGGCGACATCCGCAAGGTCGGCTCCGGCAACATCGGCGCCACCAATGTGCTGCGCACCGGCCACAAGGGGCTGGCCGCGGCCACCCTGCTGCTCGATGCCCTGAAAGGCCTCGTCGCCGTCCTGGCGGTCGCCTGGCTGGCGCCGCTCATGGCCATTGCCGCCGCTCTCGGCGCGGTGATCGGCCATATGTTTCCGGTGTGGCTTTCCTTCCGCGGCGGCAAGGGCGTGGCGACCACGCTCGGCGTGATGTGGGGCCTCGCCTGGCCGATCGGCGCCGCCGCGTGCGCCACATGGCTGCTGCTCGCGGTACTGTTCCGTTACTCCTCGCTCGCCGCCCTGGTCGGCGTCGCCGCGGGTGCGGTCGCCGCCTGGTTCGTGCTCGATGTGCGCGGCGCCATCGTGGTGACGCTGCTGGTGCCACTGGTATGGATGCGCCACCACGAGAACATCGCCCGCCTGCTGGCCGGGACCGAAACCAAGATCGGGCAGAGCGCCAAAGCCTGAGTCAGTGCTTGATGGCCTTGCCTTCGTAGCGCTTGGCCCATTCCGCAAGGATGCGGGCGCGATTGTCGGAAGCCCAGGCGAAATCGTTCTTGATCATCGATTCGGCGACGCCTGCCGGATATTCCGGGATCGTCGAGGCGACGCCCGGCATGGCCACCTGGCTCACGAAGGTGGCGTAGAGTTCGTTGGCCTTGCGGCTGGCGGCGAAGTCCATCAGCCGGCGTGCGGCGGCAAGGTTCTTGGTGCCTTTCAGAATCGCCGCGGTGTCCATCTCCCAGCCGCCGCCCTCCTTCATGATCACGCCCTCCACGGGCGCCCCCTTCTGACGCGCCTGGGCCGCGGAGATCTCGGCCGAGATGCCCATGAGGAATTCACCGGACGCCGCCAGCTTGCAGGGCGCCGAACCCGAATGGACGTATTGGGCCATGTTGTCGTGCAGCCGGTCCATGAACTCCCAAGCCTTCTGCTCGCCGAACATCTGGATCCAGGCGGAGACGTGGAAGTAGCCGGTCCCCGACGAGGCCGGATGCGGCATGGTGATCCGGCCCTTGTACTTGGGATCGATCAGGTCGAACCACGAGGCCGGCTTGGCAAGTCCCAGCTTCCTGGCCTCGACCGTGTTGAAGCAGACGGCCGCGACCCAGCCCTCCATGCCGACCCATGACGGCGGGTCGACCGGATCGCGAAAGCTCTGCCGCAGCTGGCCAAGGGTCGGCGGGGCGTAAGGATCCAGGAGCCCGCGCTGCTTGATGATCATCATCGAGGTGACGGCGAGGCCCCAGACGGCATCGGCCCGTTGCTGGTTCTGCTCGGCCAGGACGCGCGCGGTCACGACGCCGGTGGCGTCGCGGATCCAGATGATCTCGATGTCGCGATTCTCGGCCTCGAAGACCTTCTTGAAGTCGGCGATGTTCTCGACTTCGAGCGTCGTGTAGACCTGCAGCCGCGTGCGCTCCTGCGCCGAGGCCGAAACGGTTGCGAGCAACGCCGCGAGCGCTGCGATGAATGTCTTTTGCATGGCTTCGTCATAGCACATATCCGAGTGCCGCCATTGCTCGTGCCCGACACCGTCGATAGGGTCGCCGCCGCGTGAACACGGGCGTTGGAACCAGACTAGAGCAGGCGATGCCGTGGGCGTTGATCGTCGCTGCCTGCCTCGGCTCCTTCGCCGCCACCTCGAGCGGCACCACGCGCGCGCCCTTCCTGCTCGACATGGCACGCGACTTCGACGTGCCGATGCCGCTGGTCGCCAACCTGGTGTCGCTGACCGCGACGGCCTGGGGCCTCGTGTCGGCGATGAGCGGCTGGCTGTCCGACAGGATCGGACGACGCGCGCTGTTGATCGGTGCGCTGCTCGCCCTGGCGCTGGTCATGGCCCTGCAGGCCCTGTCGGCCAACTTCGCCATCCTCGCCTTGTGGGCGACGGTGAGCGGCGCCGTCGCCGGCGTCTACACCAGCCAGGCCTTCTCCGAGGTCGCCGCCCGCGTCGCGGATCGCCAGCGCGGCCGTGCCCTCGGTTGGGTGATGAGCGGCCAGTCGCTCACCCTTGTGGTCGGCGTGCCGATGGCAGCGGCCGTCGGCGCCCTCATCGGCTGGCGCGGCTGGATGATCTGCGTCGGCGGATTGGCGGCGGCGGCCAGCGTGGCACTTTTCTTCTCGGTCCCGCGCACCGAGGCAAGGCCGGTCGGCGCTGCCCGGACGAGCATGCGGGGCGCGCTCACGCCGCGGGTGCTGGGCCTGCTGGGCACCGGCGTCGCGGAGCGCATCTGCTACGGGCTGGCGGCGGTCTACTACGCCACCTTCCTGCAAGTGACCTACGGCCTGTCGTTGGCAGCCATCGCCGTGCCATTGGCGGTGTTCGCCTTCGGCAATGTCGTCGGCACCATCGTCGGCGGCCAGCTCGCCGATCGGCTGCGCGACCGGCTGCTCACCTTCGCCGTGGGCACGCTGGCCTCCGGCGCGGTCGCCATGGGATTGTTCCTCTGGCACCCCAACCCGATCGTCTCGGTCGCGCTGGGCTTTCTCTATGTCTTCACCAATGCGCTCGGCCGGCCGTCGCTGATGGCGAGCTACGCCGAGGTGCCCGAGCAGGTGCGCGGCACGGTGATGGGGCTCACCGGCACCGCCGCCAGCGTGGGATGGATCGGCGCCGCCGCGCTGGGTGGAGCGATCATCGGCGCGGGCGGCTTCGATGGCTTCGGCCCGCTCGCCCTCGTGCTGAGCCTGCTGGGGGCGCTGGGCGCGATGTGGTGTCGGAAGCAGATTTCTATCTGAGGTTGTTTTACAATATAGTATCCTCTCCTTAAGGTGGTGGCCATGTTCGATGGCCCGCCCCTCCTCGACCTCGATCCCGCCGAACGCCGCGCCCGCCTCCGGTTGGCCCGGTCCCACCGTGTCGGCCCCGTCACCTTCCATGACGCGCTGCAGCATTTCGGCTCGGCGCGCGCCGCCTGCCGGGAGCTCGCCACCATCTCCGACGCCCACGTGGCGCGCGAGGAGAAGTCCCTGGCGGCCCTCGGTGGCCAGTTTCTCGTCATAGGGGACGCTGGCTACCCCGCGGCCTTGGCGACCTTGCCCGATGCACCTGCCGTCCTGTCGGCGATCGGTGACCTCGGCCTGCTGAGTCGGCCCACACTCGCGATCGTCGGCGCACGGGAGGCGTCGTTGGGCGGCCAGCGCCTCGCGTCGGAATTCGCCTCGACGCTGGGTGCCGCCGGCTTCGTCATCGCCTCCGGCCTGGCGCGCGGCATTGATGCAGCAGCGCATCGTGCGGCCCTGGATACCGGCACTGTGGCGGTCCTGGCCGGCGGCATCGACCAGATCTATCCGCCGCAGAACAGGGCGCTGCACGCCGAGATCGCCCGGCGCGGCCTGCTCCTCTCGGAGTCGCCGTTCGGTACCGCTCCTGTCGCCCGTGCCTTCCCACGACGCAACCGCATCGTATCGGGCCTGTCGGCGGGCGTTGTCGTGATCGAGGCCGCGGCCAAATCGGGCTCCCTGATCACCGCCCGGCGCGCCGCCGAACAGGGGCGCGAGGTTTTCGCCGTACCGGGCTCACCGCTCGATCCAAGGTCTGCAGGGTCCAATAGCCTTATCCAAGATGGGGCTAATCTGACCTGCGGCAGCAACGATATTTTAAGTGTACTAGGTTTGCCGCAGACCGTCGCTCAATCCATTGAAAAACCACGCAAAACTGAAGACAGCACCGAGACCGCAAAAGTCCTGGAGGCATTGAGCGCCGTTCCCACCGCGGTTGACGAACTGGTACGTCGATGCCAAGTGTCCGCCGCCACCGTAGCGGAGGTCCTGCTCGCACTGGAGCTGGAGGGACGCTTGGAACGGCACCGGGGTAACTGCGTATCCCTGATTTAGATCAGCGATCTAGCTCCGGTCTTTAATGTTTTACTGGAGCATGTTCCAGCGATGGACGTACTCGTCGTCGAGTCGCCTGCCAAGGCCAAGACCATTGGGAAATATCTCGGCCCCGGCTTCACCGTGCTGGCCTCCTACGGCCATGTCCGCGACCTGCCGTCGAAGGACGGGTCGGTGCGGCCTGACGAGGATTTCGCCATGGACTGGGAGATCGATCCCCAGTCGCAGAAGCGCCTCGACGCCATCGCCAGCGCCATCTCCAAGGGTGGCAGGCTCTATCTCGCCACCGATCCGGATCGCGAAGGCGAAGCGATCTCCTGGCACGTCCGCGACATCCTGCAGAAGAAGAAGGTGCTGCAGGGCGTCGACGTCAAGCGCGTCACCTTCAACGCCATCACCAAGGCCTCGGTGCTCGATGCCGTCGCCCATCCGCGCGAGCTCGACCAGCCGCTGATCGACGCTTATCTCGCCCGCCGCGCCCTCGACTATCTGGTCGGTTTCACCCTGTCGCCGGTGCTGTGGCGCAAGCTGCCGGGCAGCCGCTCGGCCGGGCGCGTTCAGTCGGTGGCGCTGCGCCTGATCTGCGAGCGCGAGGCCGAGATCGAGGTCTTCAAGACCCGCGAATACTGGACCGTCGATGTCGATTTCGGCACCACCAAGAAGCAGACGCTGAAGGCCCGCCTCGTCCAGCTCGACGGCCGCAAGCTCGAAAAATTCGACCTCGACAACGAGGAGCGAGCGCTCTCGGCGAAGCGCGAGATCGAGCGCCGCGCCTTCTCGGTGGCCGCGATCGACCGCCGCCAGGTCCGCCGCAACCCGCCGCCGCCCTTCATCACCTCGACGATCCAGCAGGAAGCCTCGCGCAAGCTCGGCCTCGGTGCCTCCACGACCATGCGCATCGCGCAGCGTCTCTACGAGGGCGTCGACATGGGCGGCGAGACGGTCGGCCTCATCACCTACATGCGCACCGACGGCGTGCAGCTCGCCCCCGAGGCGATCGGCCAGACGCGGCGCCTCATCGAGACCAAGTACGGCGCCAGCTACCTGCCGGAAAAGCCCCGCGTCTATACATCCAAGGCCAAGAACGCCCAGGAAGCGCACGAGGCGATCCGTCCCACCGACCTGTTCCGCACGCCGCAGGACGTCGCGCCGTATCTCGACCGCGACCAGCTCGGCCTCTATGAGCTGATCTGGAAGCGCACCGTCGCGAGCCAGATGGAAAGCGCCGTGCTCGACCAGGTGACGGTCGACATCTCCAGCGCCGACAAGAACGTGGGGCTGCGCGCCACCGGCTCGGTCGTGAAGTTCAACGGTTTCCTCACGCTCTACGACGAAAGCCAGGACGACAAGAGCGAGGACGACGAGAACGCCGCCATCCTGCCCGATGTGACCGAGAACGAAGCGCTCGATCGCCGCGAGGTCGTGCCGGCGCAGCATTACACCGAGCCGCCGCCGCGCTATTCGGAAGCGAGCCTGGTGAAACGCTTGGAGGAGCTCGGGATCGGCCGGCCCTCGACCTACGCCAGCATCATCGAGGTGCTGCAGCGGCGCAATTACGTGCGCATCGACCGCAAGCGCTTCATCCCGGAAGACCGCGGCCGCATCGTCACCGCCTTCCTGCAGACGTATTTCCCGCGCTATGTGGAATACAACTTCACCGCCCATCTCGAGGAAGAGCTGGACGATATATCCGACGGCAAGATCGACTGGCGCCAGGTGCTGCGCGAATTCTGGAAGGCCTTCTCTGCCGCCGTCGGCGAAACCAAGGATCTCCGCGTCAAGGAAGTGCTCGACAAGCTCGACGAGGAGCTGGGGCCGCATTTCTTCCCCGCCAACGACAACAAGGACGGCAAGAGCCCGCGCGATTGCCCCTCCTGCGCCAACGGACGGCTGGGGCTGAAGCTCGGCAAGTTCGGCGCCTTCATCGGCTGCTCGAACTATCCGGAGTGCCGCTTCACCCGCAAGCTCGGCATCGTCGACGCCGAGGCCGATGCCGCCTCGGGCGTCAATCTCGACGGGCCGAAGATCCTGGGCATCGATCCCGTCACGGGCAAGGTCGTGACGCTGCGCAAGGGTCCCTACGGACTTTATGTCCAGTTGGGCGAGCCGGAGGGCAAGGAAAAGCCCAAGCGCCAGTCGCTGCTGAAGGACATGACACCCGACGATGTCACGCTGGAGAAGGCGCTGGCGCTGCTGGCCCTGCCGCGCGAGCTCGGGCCGCATCCCGAGGACAGCGAGATGATCCTGGCCGGCGTCGGCCGCTTCGGCCCCTACGTGAAGCACGGGCCGAAGTACAAATCGATCCCGGCCGACGAGAGCGTGCTGGAGATCGGCATGAACCGCGCGGTGGCACTGCTGGCCGAGGCCAAGTCGCCGCGCGGACGTGCGACGGTGAAGCCTCTGCGTATCGTCGGCAACCATCCCAACGACGAGGCGCCGATCGAGCTCTATGATGGCCGCTACGGCATGTATGTGAAGCACGGCGGCATCAACGCCACCGTGCCGCGCGACCTCAAGCCGGAAGAGCTGACCGTCGACCAGGCCGTGGGCCTGTTGGCCGAACGTGCAGCGAAGGGCGACGGCAAGAAGCCGGCGCGTGCCGCCAAGCCGAAGGCCGCCACGCCGGCCAAGACCAAGAAGGCGCCGCCCAAGCTCAAGGCGGCCAACGACACCGCGGCTCCCAAGGCCGCGGCACCCAAGACCAAGAAGAAGGCTGCGTCGAAGCCCAAGACCAAGGCGAAGACCGAACCGCCGCCTCGCACCGGGACCGATGGCTAAGGGCCGCGTCCCGACGCGCGACGAACTGCTGGCTTTCATCAAGGAAAGTGCCACGCCGGTGGGCAAGCGCGAGATCGCGCGTGCCTACGGGCTGAAGGGCGACCAGCGCATCGAACTCAAGCAACTGCTGCGCGACCTGCGCGACTCGGGAGAGATCGCGGCGGATCGCGCCAAGACATTCAAGGATCCTCAAGCTCTGACTGACATCACCGTATTGGAAATCGTTTCCGTCGATAACGACGGCCATCTTCTGGCCGTGCCACGCCGCCACGACGAAGAGAAGGATGGCCCAGCGCCGCGCATCGAGATCGATCCGCACGCCACGCCCGGTGGCCCCGCTCCCGCCGTCGGCGACCGCGTGCTGGCCAACGTCAAGCGTCGCGGCAAGTCGACCTACCAGGCCCGCATCGTCCGCCGCCTGGGGAGCGGCCCCAAGAAAATCCTCGGCCTCTACGAAGAACCGCCTGGCAGCCGCAGCGTCGGCCAGGTGACTCCCACCGACCGCAAGCTGCGCAAGACTTTCGACGTGCGGCCTGCCGACAGGAACGGCGCGGAGCCCGGCGACATCGTCTGGATCGAGGAGATCGGCACCGAGCTCTCGCGCCGGGCGCGCGTGCTCGAGCGTATCGGCCCGATGAGCGACCCGCGCACGGTCAGCCTCATCTCCATCGCCGCCAACGACATTCCCGTCGAATTCCCGCAGGCGGCCCTCGACGAGGCCGAACGCGCCAAGGCGGCGCCATTGGGCGAACGCCTCGACCTGCGCGACACGCCGCTGGTCACGATCGACGGCGAGGACGCCCGCGACTTCGACGACGCGGTGTTCGCCGAGCCCGACCCGACCCATCCCGGCGGCTGGCGCCTGCTGGTCGCCATCGCCGATGTCGCCTGGTACGTGCGCCACGACAAGCCGCTCGACCGCGCCGCCCACCGCCGTGGCACCTCGGTTTACTTCCCCGATCGCGTCGTGCCGATGCTCCCCGAGGCCCTGTCGAACAACTGGTGCTCGCTGCTGCCGCACCAGGACCGGCCGGTGCTGGTGGCCGAGATGTGGATCGACGCCGAAGGCGAGCTGAAGCGCCACCGCTTCCACCGCGCCATGATGCGCTCGGCCGCCCGCCTGACCTACAACCGCGTGCAGCGCGCCATCGACGGCACCCCCGACGAGGAGGCCGCGCCGCTGATGAAGGGCGCGATCGAACCGCTCTACGGCGCCTTCCGCGTGCTCCTGGCCGCGCGCGAACGGCGTGGCGCCCTCGACCTCGACCTGCCGGAGCGGCTGGTGAAGCTGGGCGACGACGGCCGCATCGCCGAGATCGGCGTGCGGGAGCGGCTCGACAGCCACAAGCTGATCGAGGAGTTCATGGTGCTGGCCAACGTGGCGGCGGCCCAGGCGCTAGAGCAGCGCCGCGCGCCCTGCCTCTACCGCGTCCATGACCGACCCGACGTGGCCAAGCTCGAGTCCCTCCGCGAGTTCCTGGGCACGCTGGGCATTCCCCTGCCTTCAGGGACGAAGCTCGGTCCCGGCGACCTCAATCGTGTGCTCACCGGCATCGCCGGCAAACCTGTCGCGAGACTGGTCAACGAGACGATCCTGCGCAGCCAGAGCCAGGCCGTCTACAGCCCCGACAATCTCGGGCATTTCGGCCTGGCGCTGGCGCGCTACGCCCACTTCACCTCGCCGATCCGGCGCTTTCCCGATCTCCTGGTCCATCGCGCCCTGATCGCGGCCTATGGGCTGGGCGACGGTGGCCTCGCCGAGGGCGAGCGTGGTCGCTTCACCGAGTTCGGCGAGCATCTGTCGATGTGTGAGCGCCGCGCCGTGATGGCCGAGCGTGGTGCCATGGACCGCTATGTCGCGGCCTATATGGCGGCCCATGTCGGCGCCACCTTCTCGGGACGGGTCACCTCGGTCACCCGCTTCGGCCTGTTCGCGGCACTCGACGGCACCGGCGCCGACGGTTTGATACCGATCCGAACGCTCGGCCAGGAGTTCTTCGCCCACGACGAAGGTCGCCAGCTCCTGATCGGCCAGCGGACAGGAGAGACCTACGGTCTGGGCGACCGGCTGCGGCTCAAGCTCGCCGAGGCCGACACCGCCACGGGCGGCCTCCTGTTCGAGCTCGTCGATGTGATCGAACGGGTCGAACGCCAGGCTTTGCCTCACAAGTCGGGCGGGAATCGAACGGATGGTCCTCGCGCGCCGCGGCGTCCGGTCGCGCACCACGGACCCTCTCGGGACAAACGGTCGCGACGACGAAACTGATTGGAGCCGCCATTTTGGCGGCATGACCGAGGCCTTTGCTCCTGTCGATTTCTGGACGGCCCTCCGACGCGGCTGGCGCGGCCGTTGCCCGCGCTGTGGCGAAGGTGCCCTGTTCGGCAGCTTCCTGAAGATGCAGAGCCAGTGCCCGGCATGCGGCCTGGTGCTCGAGCCTTTTCGTGCCGACGACGCGCCGGCCTATTTCACGATCCTCGCGGTCGGCCACATCGTCGTCCCCTTGGTCCTGGCGGTCGAGCGCTATGGCGACCACCCGCCACTGTGGTTCCACGCCGCTTTGTGGCTGCCTTTGTCGGTGGTGCTGGCCCTGCTCCTGCTTCCCCGGATCAAGGGAACCGTGATCGCGCTCCTGTGGACACACAGAATTGCTGCCCCGAAACCCGAGGGCTTGGGTCCTTCCACCTGACGATGGCCGGCCCATGGTGGGTTGTGCTAGGCTTGCGGACTGTTGGGAGTTCAGGTGCCGCTGATCCGTTTCATTCGTCGGGCATTGTCGCACGCGGCATCGGCCCTCCTCGCGGCCTCGCTGGTCGCTTCCTGTGAAACCGCCGTCGGGTCCGGTTCCGCTCCACCGTACGTGCGCAGCCCGGCCACGGCGGCCGATGTCGGCGTCGAGCGGGTGATCCTCCAGGCCTATCGCGCCATCGGCGACCGCCACCTCTACGAGCCCGATTTCCGCAAGATGTCGACCGAGACCTATCGCGGTTTCGCCGGCACCGATCCGGCGCTGTCGCTGCAGGCCGGCGACAAGACCTTCACCATCCTGCGCGACGGTCGCGAGGTCGTGTCGCGGCCGGCGCCGGCCGACACGGCGGACGGCCGCGCCTGGGGCGGGCTGCTGGCCGAGCTGTTCTCCGCCTCTGTCAATTCCTCGCCGATCCTGCAGCAGACCGATCGCCAGGTGTTGATAAAGGGCGCGATGGCGGCCACGACCAAGCTGCTCGATCGCAACAGCCGCTATGCCGATCCCGACGAGGCGCGCGACAACCGCTTCCAGCGCGACGGCGGCGGCGGCGTCGGCATCACCGTCGAGCGCACCGAAGACAAGAAGGTCATGATCCGGGCCGTTCAGGACGATTCGCCGGCCAGCCGCGGCGGCATCCTGGCAGGCGACCAGATCCTGGCGATCGACGGCGAGTCGATGATCGAGAAGACCCTGAGCGACGTCGTGCATCGCCTGCGCGGCACGGTCGGCGCGCCGGTGTCGCTCACCGTGGCGCGGGGCGCCTCGCAGCTCACCGCGGCTCTGAAGCGTGGCCGCGTCATCCCCACCACTGTCGTCTATGAACGCCGCGGCAACGTCGCCCTGATCCACCTCATGGGCTTCAACAGCGCCACCACGGACACGCTGCGCCAGTCGGTCGAGAAGGCCCGCGCCGAGATCGGCCGCGACATCGCCGGCATCATCGTCGACATGCGCTCGAACCGCGGCGGCCTGCTCGATCAGGCCCAGTCGGTGGCCGAGGAGTTCATCGGCGACGGTCCCATCTTCTCGACCCAGGGCCGCCATCCCGACAGCCAGCGCGTCTATCGCAGCTCCAGTCGCCGCACCGTGGCGCTGCCGATGGTCGTGCTGGTCAACGGCAACTCCGCCTCGGCGGCGGAGATCGTGGCGGCCGCCTTGCAGGACCGCGGCCGCGCCGTCGTCGTCGGCACCACCAGCTATGGCAAGGGCACGGTCCAGACCGTCGTCCGCCTGCCCAACGAAGGCGAGCTGGTGCTCACCTGGTCTCGCCTGGTGGCCCCCTCGGGCTACACCTGGAACGAGCTGGGCGTGCTGCCCAACATCTGCACCGCCAAGGTAGCCGATATCGGCAAGCTCGGGCTGGAGACCGTCGACGCCAACCGCGCCACGCTCCGGCGCTGGCATGCCGAGCGCAATCCGAGCCAGCAGGACGTGATGGATCTGCGCAAGATCTGCCCGCCGGGCGATGAGACGCCGGACCGGGACGTCGATATCGCCGCCCGCCTGCTGCGCGATCCGACGCTTTACGCCCATGCCGTGCGGCTGGGCTCGATCGACCAGGCCCAGCGCCACTAGCTGCTCGCTTGACATGAGGGCGGCGGCGACTACTTTGCCGGCCTCCTAGGAATTCGCCTCACGCCCCATAGGGACTAAGACCATGGCCAAGCCGACCTCGATCCTGATCAAGATGATCTCCTCCGCCGACACCGGCTTCTTCTACGTCACCAAGAAGAACCCGCGCACCAAGACCGAGAAGCTCGAGCTCAAGAAGTACGACCCGGTCGCGCGCAAGCACGTCGTGTTCAAGGAATCGAAGATCAAATAGGTCCGCCCAACGGACCGACGGATCAGCCGCCCTTTCGGGCGGCTTTTTCGTGGGCTGGATCAGCGCCAATTCAGGCAGCCGGAGAGAAACAATGAGTGCCCAGCTTTCGCGCGACGACTGGAAAGGCCGTGTCGGCGGCCTCAGCCGTCGCAACCAGGCCTCCATCGGCGGCAAGTTCGTGTCCTCGCTCACCGGCAAGACATCAGCTCGAGACCACCTGCATCCAGCTGGGCTGAGGAACCGAGCACGGGCGGATGGCAACCACGGTCGGGGATGACCGTCACGCGACGCCGTGCGCCACCCGCCAGCGCATTCCTGGGAGATCTGCGCACGTTCCATCATTGGGATTCGTACGAGGCGCCGCTGGAGCGCAGCGACCTCGCCATGCACGAGATTTACCTCGCTCTGTTCGCACATCATCCGTGGTGGGCGAAGCGGCTCCTGATCCTGCGCGGCAGGATCGTCGCCTTGTTCGGGCTGAAGGCCACGACGGCCGCCGACCTCGACACTATCGAGATCAAGCCCTCCTACGCCATTGGCGAGATGATCGCGCGCTTCACCCTGTTCGGCCAGAACGACACCGAGATCGTCACCGGCGGCAATGACAGGCATCTCGATTTCCGTGTGTCGGTGAAGAAGTTGTCAGAGGAGCGCGGCGTCTGCCGCGTGGTGTTGTCCACGGTCGTGAGCCCGCACAATTTCTTCGGCAAGGCGTATCTCCGCGTCATCCTTCCCTTCCACCGATTTGGCGTGAGGACGCTGTTGTCCAATGCGGTATCGTCAGGGCGGATCTGAGAACATCCACCCCATCACCCTTCCGGCGCGGCGAAGCAGGGGAATTCCTCGACGTACTTGAAGTAGCGCGCGAGATGGCGGTCGGAGGCGGTGAGCAGGCCGCGGCGGAAGCGGATGGACTTCAGCACGGGCGCGTCCTCCTCGCCAAGCCGGTCGGCAATGGCCCGCACGTCGGCCAGGCCCTCGGCCTTGTCCTTCGGCACGCCGATCACTCGGAAGCCGGTGGAGCGTCCAGGTGCGATCGGAGTGCCGGCGAACAGCATGAACATGTCGCGGCCACCCATGCGCAGATGCTGGGCGAAGACGTTGGTGCCGCTGATCCGGCCGTGCTGCAGGTGATAGGGGCCTTCGATGCGGAACTCGATCCCGCCGGCATTGACCTCGAGGTGCTCGGGCAGCGACACCTCGGGAATGCCGTGCAGCGTGCGCAGGTGCTGGAAGTCGACGCCGTTGGAGATGGCGATCCAGGTGTCCCACGGCCGCTCGCCGCGGTCGTCGGTCTCGAAGGCGATCGTCCCCTCATCGGCGCCGGGGAGGCGCGGCACCGCCGTGTCGGCCTGCTCGCCGTTGAAGGCCCAGACGAGGCCCCACGCTTCCTCGGTGGGATAGGTGAAGATGCGCGCGGCCGACGGAATCCTGTCGCCTGTCGGGATACGCGCGCATCTGCCTTCCGTGTCGAACGACCAGTGGTGATAGGGGCAGCGCAGATGGCCATCGACGAGCTGCCCGAGCGAAAGGTCGGCGCCGAGATGCGGGCACCAGGCGGTCTGCACCACGGGCTTGCCGGCGGCATCGCGATAGGCGACGAGCCGGCTGCCCAGCAGGTCGCGGCCCACGATCTTCCCGGCCGGCAGGTCGCGCGAGAGGCAGACCGGATACCACGCGCGGTGATAGCCCGCGGCCGCTTCGGGGAGCCGGGCCTTGGCCAGGCTGGTCTTCGAGCTCACGACGCCCATGGTTCTCTCCAATCGAATTTGGTACCATCCAGTACCGTTGCGGCAAATCTATGGTACCGCCCAGTACCGAGTCAAGAGATTCCATGAAGAAGACCATGCGGCGATCGCCCTCCTCCTCATCCCTCGACGATCTGCCGGAGCGCCGCCGCGCCATCCTGATCGCGGCCTTCTCGGTGCTGATGGAGCAAGGCTATGCCGGCGCCAGCACCCTCGAGATCGCGACGCGCGCGCGGGTCTCCAAGCGCGAGCTCTATGCCGAGTTCGGCAGCAAGCGCGGCATCCTCGAAGCCCTCATCGCCTCGACCTCGGCGCGCATGAAGGTTCCGCTGGAGCCCGACGAGGTCCACGACCGCGCAAGCCTCGCATCCGCGCTCACGCGCTACGGCATCACCGCGCTCGGCGAGCTCACCCAGCCCGCGGTGCTGGCCGTCAATCGCCTGGCCATCGCCGAGGCCGGCGGTTCTTCCGACCTCGGCAAGATCCTGGAGAGCAGCGGCCGTGAGCCCAACCGCCAGGCGCTCGCCCGCCTGCTGCTCAAGGCACAGGAGGCCGGCCTGCTGGGCACGGGCGATCCCGATCGGATCGGTGGACAGTTCTTCTCCCTGCTGTTCGGCGACCTGATCCTGCGGCTGTTGCTGGGTGTCGCCCAACCGCCCGGCGCCGCCGACATCCACCGCCGGGCCGAAGCGGCGACCGACGCCGTGCTCACCCTTCATCCGCCTCGCTGATTACGACGCCTGACGCTTCGACAGGATCGCCGCGGCGGCAAAGCCCATCGCGGCGACCAGCATGATGCCGGCCAGCCCCCACAGCACCAGCGTGTAGCCGCCGAAGGCGCTCCACGCCAAGGCAGCCGTCAACGGCCCCACCGCGCGCATGACGTTGGTCGGCATCGTGAGCGCGCCTGTCACGACGCCATAGCCTTCGGGACCGATGAATTCCGGCACCGCCATGCCACGCAGGATTGTCACCAGCCCGTTGGCAACGCCGTAGACGATGGCGAAGAGGATCAGGCCGTACACGTCGTCGATGCCGGCCGCCAGCATCGCCATGGAGATGGGGAAGGCGAAATAGATCAAGGCGCCCAGCTGGATGGTGGTGATGTGGCGCTGGCCGGCCATCAGCAGCACGCGGCCCACGACCTGCATTGGCCCGATCAGCGCGATGATGGCCATGACCACGCCGGTCTCGACCCTGCGTTCCGCGAGCAACGGGATCAGGTGGAAGCTCATGGCGGAGAAGGCGAGCCCATAGCCAGCGAAGGCCACGACCAGCCCCCAGAAGGCCGGCACGCGGATCGCCGACGCGAGCGGGCTTTTCCTGGCGCCTGACTTCGGCATCACGGGCGGAACGATCGGCACGGCCTCCTCCTTCGGACCAGGCACGACCATCCAATGGATAAAGACTGCAACGCAGAGGATGATCGCCGCCAGCACCATCAGCGTCGGCCGCCAGCCGATGCGGTCGATCAGGAGCTGGGTGAAGGGAATGCCGAAGGTGCTGGCGAGGCCACCGACGAAGGTCATCACCATGATGGCGCCGCGAAAGCGCGGACCGTAGACGCGGGTGATGACGGCGAAGGCGGGCTCGTAGAGCGTCACCGCCTGGCAGGCGCCGAGCCCGATCCACAGGGCATAGAACGCCCATAGCGAATTCGTGTACGACCACACGACCATCATGGCCGCCGCCAGCAGCGACCCGCCGGTCATCAGCAGCCGCGCATGGCCGCGGTCGATCCAGGCCCCGACCGGGATCGAGCACAGGCCCGCCACCAGCAAGCCGGCCGACAAGGCGCCGAACAGCTCGTTGCGCGACCAGCCGAGCTCCTTTTCCATCGGCACGACGAACAGCGGAAAGGTGTAATAGACGAGGCCCCAGGTGATGAGCTGGCCCACCGACAGGACCCACAGGATCGTCGAGGGGCGTTTGCGCCAGGGAAGAGCCATGAAAGCGAGCGTAACATGAGTCCCACCAAGCGCATCAATCTCGCCCTGCAGGGCGGCGGCTCGCACGGTGCTTTCACCTGGGGCGTGCTCGACGCGCTGATCGAGGACGGGCGTCTGGAATTCGAGGCCGTGAGCGGCACCAGCGCCGGCGCCATGAATGCCGCCATCATGCTGCAGGGCTGGGCGCGCAACGGGCCGGACGGTGCGCGGCAGGCGTTGCAGGATTTCTGGACCGGCCTCGCCCGCCTCGCGGTCGCGAGCCCGATCCAGCGCACGCCGCTCGACCGGATGCGGGGCAACTGGAACCTCGATGACTCGCCCGGCGCGCTCTGGGGCGACCTGATCCAGCGCACGCTGTCGCCGTGGCAGCGCAACCCGCTCAACTTCGATCCGCTGCGCGATCTGCTGCGGGAGCATTTCGACCAGAAGACGGCGCGCTCCTGCGGCGACATCAAGGCCTTCATTGCCGCCACCAACGTGCAGACCGGCAAGGTTCGGATCTTCACGCGCGAAGAGCTGTCGATCGATGCGCTGCTGGCCTCCGCGTGCCTGCCCAACGTGCACGACGCGGTGATGATCGACGGCGTGCCCTACTGGGACGGCGGCTTTCGCGGCAACCCGCCGATCTGGCCCTTCATCTACCATTGCGACAGCCGCGACGTGGTGATGGTCGAGGTCGATCCGTCGGTGCGCACGGGGGTCCCCAAGAGCAACGCCGAGATCGCCGACCGGCTGAACGAGATCACTTTCGGCGGCGCGCTGATGGCCGAGATGCGCGCCATCGCCTTCGTCCAGGACCTGATCGAGCGCGGCGCGATCACCGGCGAGTTCGGGGCCCGGCTGAAGGTGATCATGGTGCATTCGATCGGCGACGATGCCGCACTGGAGCCGCTGGGCTCGGTCAGCAAGTTCAACATCGAGCCGGAATTCCTCGACCACCTGTTCAAGCTCGGCCGCGCCGCCGCAACGCGGTGGCTGGCTGCGACGTTCGATCTGGTCGGCGTCAAGAGCAGCATCGATATCCACGCCCGCTTCCTGTGAGGTTCCAGCCATGCGCATCGGCATCGATCTCGGCGGCACGAAAATCGAGGGGCTCGTGCTCGATAGAGGCGGTGTCGAGCGGACACGGCTGCGCATCCCCACCCCCACCGGCTCGTACGAGGAGGGCGTCGATGCCATCCTCGAGGTGATCGGCCGGCTCGAGCGCGAGGTCGATGCACGCTGCACGGTCGGCATCGCGCATCCCGGCGCGATCTCACCCGCCACGGGCCTGATCAAGAATGCGAACTCGACGCGGCTGAACGGCCGGCCTTTGAAGGCCGACCTGGAGCGCCGACTCGGACGCGAGGTGCGGATGGAGAACGATGCCAACTGCTTTGCCGTCTCCGAAGCCAGCGATGGCGCGGCGGCGGGATGCGGCATCGTCTTCGGCGTGATCCTCGGCACCGGCGTAGGCGGCGGCGTGGTGATCGACGGTCGGCCGCTCACCGGGGCGCAAGCGATCGCCGGCGAATGGGGCCACAATCCCCTGCCCCAGCCGCGCGACGACGAGCGGCCCGGCCCGCAATGCTATTGCGGCCGCATGGGCTGTATCGAGACCTGGCTCAGCGGACCGCGTGTGCAGGAGCAGTTCGCGGCCCGCACCGGCCGCAAGCTGCGCGCCACCGAGATTGCCCAGGCAGCGCTCGACGGCGACCGTGATGCAGCCCACTACATGGACATCTATTGCGACCGCCTGGCGCGCGCGCTCGCCACAGTCATCAACATCGTCGATCCCCATGCCGTCGTGCTGGGTGGAGGGCTGTCGCGCATGACGCAGCTTTACGATTGCGTGCCGAAGCTGTGGAAGAAGCGCTACGTCTTCTCCGAGCCCGAATACATCGTCACCAAGCTGCTGCCGCCGATGCACGGCGATTCGAGCGGCGTGCGCGGTGCGGCCTGGCTGTGGCCCGAGCAGTAGTCCACGCGGTCACTTGCCAGGCCAGGCGGTGCCCCAGCTGTCGGCATAGGTGACCTCGGCAACGGGCTTGCGCGTGAGCGGCCCATACTTTCCCGTCGGATATCCTATCGGCATCAGGGCGAAGGTGGCGGCGTTGTCGGGCATGCCGAGCACCGCCTTGACCTCGTTCTCATAGAGGATGTGGTTGGTCGTGATCACCGTACCCAGGCCAAGTGCCCGGCAGGCGAGGATGATGTTCTGGATGGCGGGATAGATGCTGGAGCCGCTGATCCGCTGCACGTTGGCGAGGTGGTCGGCATAGCGCGCCTGCACGACGTCCGGCAGGCTTGCACGCTCCGGCGGCTCGCGCTTCGTCAGGCAGGGCACCAGGATGACCGGTGCATCGGCCATATGGTCCCAGAGAAATCCGCTGCCGGCCAGGAAGCGGTCGTATTGCGCCTGCGTGAGATGATCGGGCCTGGGCCGCCCGGCATAGACGGCGGCGGTGTAGTCGGACGCCTTGCGATAGAGCGCGCCGAGCTGGCGGCGCTTCTCCGCATCGCGCACGACGATGAAGCTCCAGTGCTGCGTGTTGCCGCCGCTCGACGCCCGGATGGCGGCATCGATCACGCGCGCGATCACCTCGTCCGGCACTGGCTCGGGCTTGAAGCGCCGCAGCGAGCGGGCGCTGTACATCGCCTCGAACAGGCCGATATCGGGCGATGGCGAGATTTGTTCAGCCATGGGTCCCTCCTTCGGCAGCACGCTATGGCCGGCGCGCGGCTTCGGCCTCGATGACATCCAGCGGCTGGTCCCGCATCAGCGCCTCGAAGGCCTGCAACCGCTTGTAGATCGAGATCAGCGACACGATCGTCGTCCAGGACTTGACCAGGTACTGGAACGAGCCCTCGACCCGGCCGAAGGCACGGATGATCTGCTGCATGACGCCGAGCGTCAGGCCGCCGGCAACGATGGTCGGGGCAAGGGCGATGTAGGGGACGAGGGTGCTGGCCTGCAGGTAGCCGTAACGAACGACGTTGAAGTAGAGGAAGTTCAAATACAGGCGGAAGTAGTTCGCCCGCACGTCCCGGAACAGCCCTTGAAGCGTCGGCGGCTGTGCCCGGTTGGCATCGTCCTCGCCCAGCACCAGCTCCTTGCGATAGGCCGCCTCGACGCGCTGGTTGCGGAACTCGAGCCCCGGCAGCCGAATGCCCGCGACGGCCAGGAGAACCGTGCCGATCACAGCCCATATCACCGCGACGAACACGAGCGCCTGCGGCACCGGGCCGACGAGCGGCAGCTCCTTCACGTGGGCGGAGAGGACCCACAGGATCGGCACGAAGGCGATCAGCGTCATCAGCGCATCGATCAGGTTCGCTCCGAGCTGTTCAAGGGTCGTGGCGAACCGCTGCGTGTCTTCCTGGATACGCTGCGAGGCTCCTTCGATGTGCCGCAGACGCTGCCAGTTGGCGACGTAGTGGTCGTTCATCGCGGTGCGCCAGCGGAAGATGTAATGGCTGGTGACGAAGGCCGCCAGCACGGCGGTGGCGATGTAGACGAACGCGATGCCGGCAAACGTCGCGATCTGCCCGAAGAACTGCTCCTGGGTGACGGCGCCCGGCTTCCCCAGCGCCTGCTGGACCATGTTGTAGAAGGTGCCGAACCAGTTGTTGATCATCACATCGAGCTGAACCTGGAACCAGATGAAGAAGATGATGATCGCCGAAACGCCGACCGACCAACGGAACCAGCGATGCGGAAGGAGCCAGCCCACCAGCCCGACGAAGAGCGCGCCGAAGACGATCATATACTGGTAGAGCCAGATGTTGCGCGCGGTCTCCACGGCGATGGCGGCCCCGTCGGCCCCGGCCGGTGGGTAGGAAAAGCCTACAAGACCGCCCAGGCTGAGATAGGGGCCGAGGTCGCGGGCCAAGCCGTACCAGAGGGCCATGCCCAGCGCGGTCGACAGCACGGTGGCCGGAAAGAAAATCTTCGGGTTCGGAAAGAACGATGAAAACATCGGCCATCAATAGCGTCAGAGCGCCGACCGGGCCATGAGGGTTTCCGTCTGCATCGGCGCTTGCAGCCGATTTGGGGCCATGGCACTTCAATCGCAGGTCGCTCTCGAGGAGACTTCAGCTCAATGGACCATGCCCTGGTTCTGATCGGCGTTTTCGCGATCTTCATTCCGGCGCTCATGCTGCCGGGCCCCGATTTCGTGGCCGTCGTCCGGTCCTCGATGACCTACGGCACGCGCGCTGGCCTCCTCACGACTCTCGGCGTGTCGATGGGTCTCTGCCTCTACGCGACACTCAGCCTGCTCGGCCTCTCGGCGATCCTGGTGAAATACCAATGGCTGACCTGGGCCGTTCGTGTCCTGGGCGGTGCCTATCTGATCTTCCTCGGCATCAAGCTGCTGCGCACCAAGCCCCGCGAGATCGAGCTGGGCGAGACGAGGCCCTCGTCGGCAAACCGCGCGATCCTGTTCGGCTTTCTCGTGACCCTCACCAATCCCAAGGCGATCGTCCTGTTCGCCAGCGTCTTCGCCACGGCCGTCACGGCCTCCACGCCGACCTGGCTGATGGGCGTCATGATCGCCCTGGTCACCGCCTCGTCCCTGGTCTGGTACTCCTGCGTAAGCCTCTTCATGTCCTCCGGCCCCGTGATGCGCCGCTTCCAGCGGGCCCGGCACTGGATCGAGAGGGCGGCCGGCGTCTGCTTCATCGGCCTCGGCGGCAAGGTGCTGGCCGATGCCGGAAGGCCGATCTCCGCCTGACGTTCTCGAACCTAGTATGCAACCCCGACCGTGACGTGCTAAGAATCAGCCGCACATGCCCATGATTGCGAAACTGTTGGCGGGAAATGCCCTGCTCCTCATTCGCCTTGGTAGCAGCGCCGTAGGCGCCGCGCCTGTGTGGCTGGAATGTCGTGCGTCAGGACCAGCAGGTACGGTGACATTTCGCTTCGACGAAGCAGCGAAGCAGGCCAGCACCTCGTGGTCGGCCGGTGGCGGGCGTCCGGCCCGGGCCCATTTTGGCGAGACCGGCACCGAAGCCGCATTCGAAGCTTCCTTTACGATGACGTCCATCAGCGCTGCTTTTCAGAACTCTCCCGTCAACGATCCGTATGCGTATCGGGTGAACATCGGCCGCACGGACGGGAGCATGGCCTTTATCCGCTACGACGGGTCGGTACGAATCTCCAACGGCACTTGCAGCTCTGCCACCAGCCCAACTCGCATGTTCTGACGGCAGTAGAGACCTTAATAGGGTCCCCCGCGTCAGTGCGCTTATGATGGCCGTCGCATGGCCCTCACTCGGAACCCGCCATCGGCGCCTTCGCCGATTCTCGTGATTTTTGCCGTTTCTACCGGCGGCAATGGGAGCGCGTTCTTGGACATTGTGCCCATCCAGTTGATTTGAAAGCACTTTTGGCGACGACCTCTCCCCGGCTCCCGTTATTTCTTCGTCTTTTTAACGGGCGGGGGGCGTCTTCAGCGGAAGGGCGGCTCGTCGAAGGAGCGCAGCTTGCGCGAATGCAGCGAGGCCAGCTCGCTGCGCAGGAGGTCGATGGCTTCGAGGCCGATCTGAAGGTGCTCCCCCACCGCCCGCTGGTAGAAGCGCGTGGCGGCCCCCGGCAGCTTGATCTCGCCATGCAGCGGCTTGTCGGAGACGCAGAGCAGCGTGCCGTAGGGCACGCGCAGGCGATAGCCCTGCGTCGCGAGCGCGGCACTTTCCATGTCGACGCCGATGGCACGGCCGAGGCTGATGCGATGCCGCTCCTGCGACCAGCGCAGTTCCCAGTTGCGGTCGGCGTAGCTCACCACCGTGCCGGTGCGCAGCCGGCGTTTCAGCGCATCGCCACGCTCACCGGTGACGCGGGCCGCGGCCTCCTGCAGGGCCACCTGCACCTCGGCCAGCGCCGGCACGGGAATTTCCGGCGGCACGAGCTCGTCGAGGATGCCGTCGCGCCGGAGATAGCCGTGCGCCAGCACGTAGTCGCCGATGGTCTGGGACTGCCTCAGCCCCCCGCAATGGCCGATCATCAGCCAGCAATGCGGGCGCAGCACCGCGAGATGGTCGGTCGCGGTCTTGGCGTTGGAGGGGCCGACGCCGATGTTGACGATGCTGATGCCGCCGCGATCGTCGGACCGCATCAGGTTGTAGGCGGGCATCTGGAAACGGTGCCAGGGCGCCGCGGCAACGCTGGCGGCGACCGTGGCCTCCGCCTCGCCGCGCCGCACGATCACCCCGCCGGGCAAAGCGAGCCGGTCATAGAGACCGTCCGGCTGGTGAAGCTCGGCGATCGCCCAGGCCACGAACTGGTCGATGTAGCGCTGGTAGTTGGTGAACAGGATCCAGGGCTGGATCGTGCGCCAGTCCGTGCCGGTGTAGTGCATCAGCCGGCGCAGCGAAAAGTCGACGCGTACGGCGTCGAACAGCGCGAGTGGCCGCGGCCGGTCCGCCTCGAAGGTCCAGGTGCCGTCGGCGATCTCGTCACCGACATTAGCCAGCATCGGGGTCGGAAAATGATGTGCCAGTTCGGCCACGGAAAGCTCGCCGTGGATGAACTCGTCGCCCGCCTCGGTGACGAAGGGATAGGGGATTTCCTGCTCGCTGACGCCGACGTCGATCCCGGCACCGTATTCCTCTGCCAGCGGTCGCAGTTGCTCGAGCAGGTAGCGGCGAAAGAACGCCGGCTGCGTCACCGTCGTCGAATAGCGGCCCGGTGTCTGCAGCTTGGCCCAGGCGCGCCGCGTGGAGGGCGCCGCGCCGACGGGCCGCCAGTCGATGCGCAGCTCGGGATAGCGGAAGTGCTGGCGCTCGCCCGGTGCGGGAACGATGCCGGCCTTGGCGTAACGCGCCAGCGCCTCGCGCAAGGCAGCGCTCGCGCCCGAATGAAGCTCCTCCAGCCGATCGACCGCTTCCTCGGGCGTCACGGGCGAGCGTCTCTAGTTGCAGGTCGGGCGCGGCAACGCTTCCAGGCGGGTGATGCGATACTCGATACCGCCGTCGGTCTCCTCATGAGTGCCGTAGAGCTCGATGCCGTTGTCGAGGGTGAGGCTGCTCATCTCGAAGGTCGCCTGATCGCCCTTGCTGCCGGGATCGGCGTCGAAGAAGCCGCCGCGGAAATATATCCGGTCGCGGCCGCTCACCAGCGCCTCGGCGCCCTCGGGAATGGCGAGGTCGACCAGACGCTTCGGCACCTTGCCGATCAGCACGTTCACCGCCTGCGGCGCCTTCACCTTGTCGCCGAAGAAGAACAGCGCGTCGAAGCCGCTGTCGCCCGCCTTGGCATGCTGGATGGTGGCGCGCGAGATGGCGACGGGGAACAGCGTGCCGGTGGGCAGCGGCACCGAGCGTCCCTCGGGGTCGGTGAAACGCGACTGGCCACGGCCGTCATCCTCGAGCAACGCCTCGCCCTTCACCGTGCCGCTCGCGCGTCCGTTGGCGGTGTTGCGGTGCTCGAACTTGAGCCTGCGGCCGTCGCGGCTCTCGCTCATCTGCGACTGCTGCTCGCTCACGACGACCTCGCGACCGCCGGAAACCTCGAGTCGCAGCCGCTGGTTGATGATGTAGCCGTCACAGGTGAGTCGCAGCTCGTAGGCGTAGGAGCCGGCGTTACCGCCCGTCCGGCCGCGCTCCAGCGTATTGACCGAGTAGGCGGCGCGATGCGGCACGAAATCCTGGGCCAGCGCCGGCATCGAAAGGGATGCGGCGGCGGCGGCGAGCGAAACCAGACGGGCATTCAGCATTTCGGCCTCGGCAGGGCTTGAAGTTGGACAAGGCGAGCATCGACGGCAAAGTCGCCGTAGTCGAGCAGCATCGAGCGGGCGATGCCGTTGGCCAGCAGGTCGAGCGCCAGCTCGTATTCGGGCTGGGCACCTTGGTCCGCCGAGGCGAAAAAGGCAAAGCGCACGCCCCAGGCCGGCTGGTTGCGCAGCAACCCGAGATCGCCGCGCATCGCCGGCGCGCCTGCCACCGGCCGGGGCGGGCGGCCGATCACGGCATTGACCTGGAAGGCGCCGTCGAGGCGCGCGCCGTCGAACACCTGGTACGACGCCGACTTGTCGCCCTCGCGCGCGTGCTTGATGGTAAGGGCGAGATGGGTGGTGGGGAACAAAGTGCCGGCGGGCAGGCCGAAGCTGCGCGGCTCCGGCAAAGTGAAGCTCGCCTGGCCCTTGCCACCCTGCCCTTCGAGGTCGGCCTGGCCGCGGAGTTCCTCCTCGACCTCGTCGTTCTGGATGTTGCGCACGCTGAAGCGCAGCTCGAGCCCGTCCTTCGATTCGTAGCTGGAGAAGTTGGAGTCGGTGACGAACTCCTCGCCGTCGTTGCGCAGGAAGGTGAGCTTGATGCGCTGCTTGATCTCCCAGCCCTCGCACGAATCGACCGTCTCCAGCACCATGCGGCCGTTGACCTCGACGATCCCGCTGTTGGGACGGGCGACGGCGAGCTTCATGTCGTAGGTCGCCCGGTGCGGCACCAGCACGACGTCGGGCAGCGGCTGCTGGGCGTCGGCCCCACGGCTTATCCACAGGACCAGCACGAGAACAGCGCATACGGCGGCGAAGGACACCGCAGTTTGGACGCGAGAATAGCGAAAACTATACGTGGTCAACGGTAAATGGCGAGGGACTAGGTCTTGTAGCCTACAGCCCAAAGGTAATATCCAAGATCGGGGATTACCAGAATCATCGCCTGCGGCAGGGCTGCACAGGCAAAAATGCGGAGGGATATTTCATGGCTGACCGGAAACCGCGGGTCCTGGCGACCCGGCTCTTTCCCCTCGACGTCGAAGCGCGCCTCACGGCCGGTTTCGACGCCATTCTCAACCCCGAGGACCGGATCTACGACGGCCCGGCGCTGATCAAGGCGAGCGAGGGCTGCGACGGCATCATGTGCGCGGCGGGCGATGCGCTCACCGCCGAAACCATCGCCGGCCTGCCGGCCTCGGTGCGAATCATCGCCACCTTCTCGGTGGGCTACGAGCATGTCGACGTGGCGGCCGCCGCCAAGCGCAACATCGCCGTCAGCAACACGCCCGACGTGCTGACCGACGCCACAGCCGATATCGCCCTGCTGTGCCTGCTGGGAGCAGCCCGGCGC
>CANIRG010000036.1 GCA_947469635.1 Rhodospirillales bacterium
AGGAGGGCTTACGGGACTCCCTGGACTCGTCCGCGCTCCCGACGGCCACCCACCTACCGGTCGAATTGGAAGTGCCGTAGCGAGTCCGGCAACCCCCGCCGCGCGGTCTGGTGGTTTCTGGTGGGCAGACCGGGCGGGAGTTTCAGGAGCAGGCGAGGGGAGGAGACGGTGGAACCATGGTGCCACACGGGAGGTCTCAGGGCACACGCCCCTCAGGTCGACAACACTCAGTGGGCCACGCCGCGCACCCTGAGAGGGGTACTGGCGTGCTGGCATAACGAGGGGAGGAGACGGTGGCTCGGAACGCCTCACCCACCGCCCAAATGACGCTCGGCAGCGCCGCCCCGTCATCACCCCCGATTTGACGAGCCTTGTACCGTGGCGCTGATTGCTTGCGGGTAGGTGCCATCGCCTCCCCAAGAAGACTGAGGGGGAGCGCATGTCATTACTGGGGGTCTTGCTTATCGCGGGTCTGGCTGCGGCCATCATCCTGATTGTTTCTGGTGCCGTCCAAAGCAGTCGACGACGGAAAGCCAACGAAGGCTCCGGTCTGATTATTGGCCGCGCGGTCAAAGACGGCACACGCCGCAAGACGCGGGCAGGGATGGAGCGACAGGGTGTTGGTCAGGCCTCACCGAGGCCAGACATTGCTGCCGTGATCCGGGGTTGTGCAGCGCTCATGGAGAAGACGGACCCACTCGCCTTCTATGACGAGAAGTCGCTGCCGTGCCCGAAAGACGACGCTGAGAAATCCTTGGTCGATGCTATGCGCTTGTTGCCGCCAAGCCGAGGGCCGGCGCTGTTCGCGATGCTGCACTGGCTGGCACAATTTCAAGCGGGTGTAGGCGAGGTGCCGGTAACTCAGTTGGCGTCGGATTTGGGGGCGAAGCTGGCGGCTCAACAAGCCGGCACTCTCTCTACCCGGTCGCTGATGGAGGAACTGGCCGGTATGGGTGACGCTTCGCGCAAGGCGCGGTGGGCCGAACTGGATCAAAGGGCGGACAGCGATCGTTCGCGATACCGCGCCATGGCTGACGAGGCGTTGGCCGGCCAAGCTTAGAACATTCAGCGGGCAGCTACGCCAGCATGTGGCGAATACTGCCCGCGTGGTACGGCGCACCAGACGGGCCGACGTGCCCCGCCGCCGCCAGCTCCGCAGCGATGGTGCGTAGGCTTCGCCGCTTGCCTGTCTTAGGGGAGCTTCGCGCCAACCGCCGCGCCGTCGCGATGGTCTCTGGTGGGACTGCCTTACGCCCCTCGCACCGCCCGACCTTCGCTCGCATTTGGTCCCTCGCGTGCTTGAGCTTGGCGACGAGCGCGGCCTTCTCGAACTGAGAGACGCTGCCGAGTATCTGGCGCACCATTTCTGCGGTGGGTGACGGGTCGGTGAAGTAGGAGGGCGCGTCGGTCGGGATTAACTCGATGCCCCGCGCTTGAAGCAGAGCATGCCCTGTTAGCTGCACCGCAAGATCGCGAGCGAAGCGGCTGGCCGTCTCGACTAGAACCGCCTTCACGCCATGCTCCGCGCAGTAGGTGAGGAGTTCGATGAAGCCGGGCCGGGCATCGACTGGCTCCGCACCCGACACGGCAGGATCGTAGAACGACGCGGCGAGCGTGAACCGCTTCCTTGCGTACCCTTCCACCGCCTCTTGCTGGCGCCGCAGACTGTCCTTGTCGGCCCCTACGTTGGTCGCAGAGGAGGTTCGATAGTAACCGACGGCAGCGACTTTCTTGGACGGCATAAGAGCGCTCCTACTGTAACAGGCCGCGCTATCTGTAAACTATCTGGAGAATGTTTACAATCGGGCTTGCGCTCGGCGGGGCCTTTCTAACCGCAGTGCTGAGTGGTTGCGTCGCGCTGCGCCTCGGGTTGAACGATCCCGTACTGAGCCTATCGGACGTGATGGGAGCACGCTCGCAGCGCTGAGCCTGCCCACTCAGCGCACCACACGGGCCGCGACCAAGCCCACGGCGGCCGATCTAAAAGGCACGCGCGGTATGACTGGGGCACCGGGGGGTGTTCGGCAGTCGCCAACATCGTGGAGGTGTCACGAATTTTGGGACCAAACACGCGAGAAAAATAATCGTCTCCACTCGTGATGAGGATTTCGAGGCGGAGCGCAAAACATTCAACTTCCAGCGGCTTTCGATCACTCGCCCGCAGGCCACCAATCCCTCCACCCTTGGCAACCTCTCCACTGTCGTAGTGGTTGCAATGAAATGGCGCTTGCTACGTGACTCCCCAATGACTCATGGTCCGCCCGGTCGCGACCATAAGATCACCTTTCGGCTCGACCCAAGGGGTACTGAAAGTGCAGTTGATCGCAAACGGAAGTGAGTTCGAGTTCGCGCTGGCAGACGGCGGAACGGTGTTCGTCTGTGCCTACATCGGCGTTGACGGGCTGGGGAGGGAACTGGCGGAAGGCGAGTCGTTCTCGACGCACGATGGGTGCGTGGCGACAAGGAGAGGCGGGGAGACCGTCTGGTGGACGCCGCCCGGCGTGGCGGCATAGCCGATGTCCAGACAGCGCGGAACCACATGGCAGGCCGATGTCATCACTAAGACCGGCAAGCGCATTCGCCCAGGCGGCTTTGTCGACGAGACCGCCGCCAACCTTTGGGAAGCCTTGGCCCACGATGCCAACTCCAAGGGCCTGCCGTTGCCACCAGTGCCCACCCGTGGCCGACCCGGCACCGACCTAGGCCCTACGGCGATGACCCTTGGCGAGCTGCGCAAGACCGTCCTTGCCACTGGCAAGCCGGACGGGTGGAAGGGCAGCAAGGACTTCCGCTCCGCCGACGAGCGGAGCCATATGGCTGTCCAGTTCTTTGGTGCCACGACGCGGGTCACCACCATCACCGTGACCGAGGTGGACCGCTGGATCACCTCGCTTACAGCCAGGGGCAACTCAGGGGCCACCATCAACCGCAAGGTGGCCGCGCTCTCCAAGATGCTGACCTTCGCCAGCCGCCGCGCCATCATCCAGACCAAGCCCCACACGGCCCGGCAACAAGAGGACGAGGGCCGCATCCGGTTCCTCACGAAAGCCGAGGAGCTGACGATCCTCAATCGCCTGGAGCTGATGGGTGAAGTCGACTTCATGCACCTCGCGATCTTCCTTATCGACACCGGCGCCCGCTTCTCGGAGGCGTATGGCTTGACGGCTGCCGACCTCGGGCCGAACCGGGTCACGTTTTGGGTGACCAAGGGCGGCAAGGCTCGCACCCTGCCGCTCACCGCTCGCGCTCAGGCTGCTGTCGACCACTTCGCTGGGCGCAACGGTGGCGCTGGTCCCTTCTCGGGGATGCACTACTGGAATTGCCGGGCCGCGTGGGATCGCTGCCGAGCCGAGCTTGGGTCGGCTTACGACGACGTGGTGATCCATGTGTTCCGGCACACAAGGGCCTCCCGCTTCGTCATGGAGGGTCACGATCTTCTCAGGGTCATGAAGTGGATGGGCCACAAAAGATTCCAGACGACGCTCCGGTATGCTCACCTAGCCCCTGATGCACTCGACGGTATGCTCTCTGCGCCCAGAGCGACGACGCAGATGGGGCCGCCTCAAGTGTCCTAGGGTTCGCGACTGGTAGACGATGGGTAGAACGAGCGGCCCCAAGGCGAAAACCTTCGGGGGCCGTTTCGTTGTCCATTCACACGGTCGCCGCGTGGCTGTCGTTGATGGTGATACAACTCGGTGATACAGAGGTCGCTGTTGTGGTAGCAATCGAGGAATAGCCGTTGAGATGAACCGGCGTGGAATCCTATCCGCCCGCTCTGGCCAGTGGTCTGATACGACTATCTCGCGGTTGCGCAAACGCTTGGCCTCGACAAGAAACCTCGACTGCTGACAATTCTCATGGTCTGCTCGGAAGTCGATATGCGGTCATCTGGGGCTTGATTTGGCGAGACCCTTGGGATGGCGATAGATGAAAATCTCACCAAGCCGGAATCGTCATTCGATCAGGGGCCAACTATGCTCTCGAAAAGATCGCCTCCTTCTCCACCGAGATGCACGGGTTGAATCAAATGCGCAAAGTAATAATTGCTGCGATCCTCACTTGCAGTGTCAGTGCTTGCGCATCGATGCAACAGCAAGAACCTCCAATGACTTTGTACAAAGCGGGAGCTTCGAGTGGTCAATACGAGAAGGAAAGCTACGCATGCTTGCGCGAGGCGGCGGCGATGTTTCCGACGACTGCTGGTGTCATAAGCATCTACAGAGTGATCGACTCCTACGATATGAACGCGGCCAACCGAAACAATGCGTGGTGGTGGTGTATGTACAACCGGGGCTGGCAGCTTGCTCCCCAGATACGCAAGCTACCGCCCCAACCGTATCTACGTCGCCGGCGTCGGCCGATGATGTGATCCGAGGCTACACCCTCAAGGTGGCCCCAACCGCGTCTACGTCGCCGGCCTCGGCCGATCCGGTATTGACCTGCAAGGGGACTATCTTCAAGGCATCCGAACAGGCTACCCCGCGTCAGATAGACGGCGGGCTACTTCGTATCCAAGTGGGGCGAGAGATCATCACCGTTACGACCGCTGAGGGAGGTGGGACCTCGTACCGGGTCGAAGGAACCCATGACGGTTGGCTCGATGCTGGCACCCGCGGCTCCAACGGCGATCAATACTACGTGCATGTTTCGGTCTCGCCACCTGCGTTTATCATGATGCGCGTCGTTGGCGGACAGCCTAAGGGAGCCGTGAGCGGCTCTTGTCGATAGGAGAGCCCACAAAAGGCAAACGATCATCCGTCAAGCAGTGCATTCCTTGCTGGGCAAATTGCTCAGGCACACAAGGGGGCGGGCATGAAA
The DNA here is from genome assembly GCA_947469635.1 of Rhodospirillales bacterium. Taxonomy (GTDB): domain Bacteria; phylum Pseudomonadota; class Alphaproteobacteria; order Reyranellales; family Reyranellaceae; genus Reyranella. The sequence continues at coordinate 4,819 of CANIRG010000036.1, forward strand.
TTATTCGTGGTGGCCTGTTTAGAGACGCAATATGGCTTGCCGCGCCGCTTAGGATTCATTGAAAGGCAGACGTTGACGAATCCTACTTTCACTTCGAATGGGTGTCCCATGGTGATGGACCTCGCGCTGGCGGAATGCATTATTCACTCCAAAAACCAACAACCCTACCGGCTTTGGTTCAGACACCCTCTCGCTTGCTATTGTAGACGACAAGTCGAGTTGCGAGTCCGCACCCAAATGAATGGGCACCTCCGTGGCGAGTTCGACTTCGCAATAGCCCGAGGACTCGCTATGCCCTTGAGGTATTCCCGCTTCATCAACGTCTGGCCGTGCGCCACGTGAAGGAATTTGTTGGATGTTCTGCCCCGCACACCTGACGTGTTGCTGTGGCAGGGGATCAACCGCGCCATCGGCGACGCGTGGCAGGCGTTTAGGTCTTTGTGCAACGCCAGTAGGTGCTCATACGACGAGTCATCGGAATCGGGTCCCAAATTGTCCCAAACGATTCTTGATCTTCGATCCGCTCTAGAACGGGTGGCTTTCCATCCTCGGGAGCGTCGATCCACATCCGTCCGAAAAGGGGAATCGTCCTCCCGGGCTCTCCGGGTTGGATCGTACAAGTTCCTTCATACGACCATGAGCCTAGAAGGTACTGTGAAGCTTCACCGACAGAAAATTTTTCGATGCGGCAAATCATCTTTGCGTTGTTCTCTATGATCTCCCCGCCGAGGGTGATCGTGATCCCGTTCGCTTCCGACCTCGCGTCACAGGCTGTGCTGCGAAGATGATCGTTCCAGAGTCCGATCAGCATGGGCGGCACCTGCACACGAGTTTGCGCCAGTCCTCCTAAGGGGATTAGCGCGAGGAGAATCGTGAGCCTCAGCGAGGTATTCATTTCCGAGCCAGAATAGACAATCTCGGCCATTGCTGCTTCATGTATTCCTGCACTTCGCGAACGATCTCATGTGCGCGATCTCACGCCGCCCCGTCGGGGATGAGCGTCGCGGCATAGTGCCAACCACTCCCAGTGGTCATGAGTGCGTACTTACCGCGTGAATTCCTCCTGACCTCCAAATGATCGGTTCTGCCCTTCGAACGCTTCTTCAGCGAGGAGGAGATAATTTCTTCGTTGGTGAGATGTTTGGCCTGAAGACGCAGGAGTAATTCCATCATCTGCTTTTCAGACAGCGCGCCCTCGGTAACAAACCGCTCGAAGAGCACCTTCGCGCCGTCATAGCCAGTAATCTTCCAATTCCGCTCGCTCATGTAGGTGATTCCTTGTCACGCGACCCTGTGAGCCTACAGCATGAGCTTGCATCTCTCGTGCCCTTCATATTTCTGAGGCACGCGACCGCGAGTGACCTCTCGATCAACTCACCGCGGCCTAACGGCGTGTGGTAGAATCGCTACCACAAACAAATCCCGCTGGGGACGCCACTCCTGTGCAAAGGAGAGAACTTCCGGCAAGGCCTTTGAAGCATCGGCTTGCGCGAGCTTCTCCAGGATGACGGGCGGGCCATCCAGGCGCACCGGCGACGGTGCCCACGATCAGCCGCATATAGGCTCGACGCAGTTCCGCCGGCCCTTCGGCCAAGCTTTTTGCATCCGCATCGAAAAGGCCTTCAGTTTGTCGGGCGCAATCGGGGCCTGCCCGGTCTGAACGCTGTCCTGAAGACGGCCGATATCGCGGCCGAGTTGGGGGCTTGCGCCCGCGCATGCAGCGCGGCCTGGAGGCGGCTGTGCGTGGCGTTCTCGCGCGCAGGTACGGTCCGCGCGTTCCTCGATCGCGAGGCAAGACCGGGATTGTGGACGCTACGCCGTCGATGTGGAAGGCGGCTTGACTGCTGGCGGCTACCGTTCCCTGAACGCTCTGATGATCTGATCGTGCAGGGGCTTGACGAGATACGACAGCACCGTACGTGCGTCGGTCTGGATGAAGGCTTCGACGGGCATGCCGGCCACGAGCTTCAGTCCGTCGAGGCGGGCAAGCTCGCCGTCGGCCAGACGGAGGCGTACCGAGTAGAAGGCTTCGTTCCTCTTATCGTCCTGCGTGACGTCGGCTGCGATGTGCGTGACCACGCCGTCGAGTTCCGGTGTCGTCCGCTGGTTGAAGGCGGCGAAGCGCAGCACGGCGCGCTGGCCGACGTGCAATTGATCGATCTGCTGCGGCTGGACCTTGGCTTCGATCGAAAGCGCATCCGCGTCGGGCACGATCAGCATGAGCGCCTCGCCGGCCTGGATCACGCCGCCGATCGTGTGAACGTTGCGCTGGAAGACCCGGCCATCCTGCGGCGCCACGATGTCGATGCGCTTCAGCTGGTCCTCGGCCGCGATCCGCCGCTCGTTGAGCTCGGATTTCTTGCCGCGGATTTCCGCGATGTCCTTGCCGACATCCATGCGGAGATCCTCGTCCACCTGGAGAATCTTCAGCTGGATCTCGGCGATCCGCCCCTTCGCCTGGGCGACGGTGGCGACGAGGCCGCCGCGATCGCCTTCGAGCCGGGCGCCGTCGCGTTCCAGGGCGGTCACCCGATTGAACGGCACGAGGTTCTTGTCCCACAACTCGCGGATGCCCTTGAGCTCCAGCCGGATCCAATTGATCTCCTTGGCCTTTCCGGCGATCTGCTCCTGGTTGCCCTGGATCTGCTCGTCGAGCTGGACGACCTGCTCGCGAAGCTGGGCCTTCTGGCCGTCGCGCGCCGAGCGGCGGATCTCGAATAGCCGCTGCTCGCCGGTGACGACGTGGCGCACATCGACGTCGTCGGTCCGCGACAGCAGCTCCGGTGGAAAGGTCACGCTCTTCGCACTGTCGCGCTCGGCCTCGTTGCGTGCCTGGCGTGCTGCCAGCTCATCGAGGGCCTTGGTTACGATGGAAAGATTGGCCCGCGTCTGGGTGGCGTCGAGACGGACGATGATGTCGCCCTGCTTCACCCGATCGCCTTCCTTGACCCTGAGCTCGCCGACCACGCCGCCCGTCGGATGCTGGACCTTCTTCACGTTCGAATCGACGACGAGCTGGCCGGACGCGATCACAGCGCCGGACAGCTCGGTGAAGGCAGCCCAGCCGCCGACACCGACGACCAGCACAAGGACGGTGGCGACCCCGAGGAAAAGATGCTGCCGGATGGAATCGTGGGATGTCCGAGGCGCTGCGGTCATATGACGGCGCTGGGCAACGGGCTTGCGATGCGTAGCGGCGTCGAGGCCGCGGCAGGGTTTCGACCCGCCGCGGGAACCACGGCTGCCGCCTTCGGCCCGTCCTTGATGATTGCTTCCTTTGGTCCGAAAGCCTGCTGCCGCCCGCCCTGGATCACGAGCACATGGTCGACGCCGGCGAGCGCGCTCGGCCGATGGGCGATCACGACGACGATCCCGCCTCGCGCACGGACGCCGAGGATCGCGCGGGTGAGCGCCTCTTCACCTTCCTGGTCGAGGCTGGAGTTCGGCTCGTCGAGCACGACCAGGAAAGGCTCGCCGAACAGTGCGCGAGCAAGCCCGATCCGCTGGCGTTGGCCGGCCGAGAGCGCCGTGCCCGCTTCGCCGATCTGGGTCTCGTATCCCTCGGGCAGGCCGAGAATGAGCTCGTGGACATTGGCTGCCTGGGCCGCGGCGATCACGGCCTCGGGCGGAGCCTCCGGCTGAAACCGCGCGATGTTCTCCGCCACTGTCCCGGCGAACAGTTCCATGTCCTGCGGCAGATAGCCGATGTGAGGCGCGAGATCCTGCGGCGACCACTGGTCGAGCGCGGCACCATCGATGCGGATCTTGCCGCGAACGGCGGTCCACACGCCCACGACGCCACGCGCCAACGATGACTTTCCCGAGGCGCTTGGCCCGATGATTCCCAGCCCCTGTCCGGCCTTCAATTGAAACGTCACGTCCTGGACGATGAGCTTGTTGAGGCCGGGCGGCGAGATGCTCACCGCCTCCAGCGTGAGCGTTTCGGCCGGCTTGGGCAGCGCCATGCGCGATGCCTCGGCGGGGATCCTGGCCATGAGATCGTTGAGGCGGCGCCAGCTCTGCCGCGCCGTGACGAACCCCTTCCAGTGCTGGATCGCCAGCTCGACCGGAGCCAGCGCCCGCGCGGTCAGGATGGAGCTCGCGATGATGATGCCGCCCGAGGCCTGCTGGTTGATGACGAGATAGGCGCCGGTCGCCAGGATCGCCGATTGCAGCAGCATGCGCAGCACCTTGGATATCCCGCCGAGGCCGGCTGTGACGTCGGCGGCGCGTTGCTGCGCGGCGAGGTACTTGGCGTTGCATTCGCCCCAGATCGCGCCGAGCGGCCCCGCCATGCCCATCGCCTGCACGACCTCGGCATTGCGCCGGCTTGCCTCGGCGAGGGTGCTACGCTTGCTCGCGAGCCCCGCCGCCTCGCCGGCCGGGCCGCGGATCAGCACCTCGGTGAGAAGCGTGACGCAGATGAGGATCAGGCCGCCAACCGTGGCGGCGATGCCGATCCAGGGATGGAAGAGGAAGCAGATGCCGAGGTAGAGCGGCAGCCACGGCAGGTCGAACAGGGTGGCCGGGCCGACGGTCGACATGAAGGAGCGAACCTGGTCGAGGTCGCGCAAGGGCTGCATGCTTCGCAGCGCCGGCGGCATCAGCGGCAGCTTGATCTGGATCTGATAGGCCCGCTGGCTGATCGCCTCGTCGAGGGAGCCCGCGGTGCGCACGAGCACGCGGCTGCGGATCGTGTCGATGATGCCCTGGAAGATGTAGAGCACGAGAGCGAGCAGGGCGATGCCGACCAGCGTCGGGATGCTGCGGCTCGGGATCACCCGGTCGTAGACCTCGAGCATGAAGAACGAGCCGGTGAGGTACAGCACGTTCAGGATGCCGCTGAACACCGCGACACCGACGAACGCGGTGCGGCACGCGGCAAGCGCTGCAGTGAGTTCCGAGCGCGGGGCCTGCGAGGCGGCGGCGGCGCTATCGGCGGACAAGAGTGCTGCTTGTGACGGCATCGCCGCTGGGCCAGGCGGCAGCGGAAGGCGTGGGTCGATTCGCTCGCAAAGCCAATCCTCGCAGGCGCGATGTGCGTCGCAGGATAGCACTGCCTTGTATCGGCGTCGTCTCATTTCATGTGCGAGACATTGCACTTGCCGGGCAGAGATGATCCTGCGCGTAGTGCGCGAGCAATTCGAGCTTGTTGGTCCACCGGGGGAGACACTGCCAATTGGGTAGTGCCGTGGGGTCGGTGAGAAACCGCGACGGACCAATCAGGACGAGATGGCGAACGCCTCCTCGCATACATCAGTCGGCCGCGACCTTGCCTCAACCGGCAACTCGGAACCGCGCCCGCGCGCCTGTGGCGCGTGGACCGACATCCCCGCACTTCCCTTCGATTTTGCCGGCACGAGCTTGAACCGAAGCTCATGGAGAATCCGTCATGGCCACTAAGACTTTCACCGTTGCTCAATATCTGGCCCTGGCTCCCGGCGCGTTGGCGGCGTCCGACGTGGTGACGTTGCGTGACACCGGTGCGGCGTTGGCGAGCCTCTCGGTCGCCCAGTTCGCGGCGCTGGCGGCCAAGGGGATCGACAAGCTCGACGCCACTGACAATGCGCTGACGCTGAGCCTGGAGCAGGTCCAGGCGCTGGGCGCGGTGACACTCACCGCCGCCGATGTGGTGACGGCGACGGGCACCGGCGCGGCGCTCGCCAGCCTGTCGGTTGCCAGCATCGCGGCGCTCGCGGCCGGAGGTGTCGATGTGATCGACGCCACCGACAATGTGCTGTCGCTCAGCGTGGCGCAGGCCCTGGCCCTGGGCAAGGTGGCGCTGACGGCCGCCGATGTCGTGACGCTGGCCGATAGCGGCGCGGCGCTTGCTGCGCTGACGGCCACCCAGATCCGCGACCTCGGCGTCAAAGGCGTCGATCGCCTCGACGCCACCGACGACCTGCTGTCGCTGAGCGTCGCCCAATACAAGGCATTGGCGACGATTGCGCTGACGGCTGCGGACATCGTCACCCTGGTCGACAGCGGCACGACGCTCGATGACTTCTCGGCAGCGGACATCGCAGCGCTCGCCGGCAAGGGCATCGACCGGCTCGACTCGAGCACCAACCTGCTCAACTTGAGCGTGGCGCAGTTCCAGGCGCTCGGCACCGTGGCGCTCACGGCCGCCGATACCGTGTCGTTGCGCGACACCGGCGCCGCATTGGCCGCGCTGTCGGTCGCCGACATCGCGGCGCTGGCGGGCAAGGGCATCGACGAGCTCGACGCCACGAACAACCATCTCTCGCTCACCGTGGCGCAGGTCCGCGCGCTGGGCACGGTCGTGGTCACGGCGTCCGACGAAGGCATCGTCGCCGACAGCGGCGCGGCGCTGGCCGGGCTTTCGGTTGCCGAGGTCGCAGCCCTTGCGGCCAAGGGTATCGACACGATCGATGCGACGGACGGCGTGCTGTCGCTCAGCCTGGCGCAGTACCAGGGGCTGGGGACCGTCGGGCTCACCAATGCCGACGTGGTCACGCTGACCGGGACCGGCGCGGCCCTGGCCGGCCTGTCGATCGCCGACATTGCCGCGCTGGCCGAGGCTGGCATCGACGCCATCGACGCTACGGATGACGCGCTGGCGCTCAGCGTCGCGCAATACCAGGCGCTGGGCCGGGTGACGCTCGCGGCGGCCGATACAATCACGCTGGCCGATTCGGGCGCGGCATTGGCAGCACTCACGACCACCCAGATCCGCGCGCTGGCGGGCAAGGGCATCGATACGCTCGACGCCACCGACGACGCGCTGGCGCTGACGGTTGCCCAGTACAGGTCGCTGGGCACCGTAGGGCTCGCCGGCGCGGATCAGGTCACCTTGCGCGACACCGGCAGCGCGCTCGCCGGCCTCTCGGTGGCGGAATTCTCGGGCCTGGCGGCAAAGGGCATCGACGCCCTCGACGCCACGAACGATGTGCTGACGCTCAGCCTCGCGGAGATGCAGGCCCTGGGTTCGGTCGCCTTGACCGGCGCCGACCTCGTGACGCTGCGCGACACGGCAGCGACGATCTCGGGCCTGTCGGCGGCGGCGATCGCAGCCCTTGCAGCCAAGGGCATCGACGTGGTCGACGCCTCGAACAATCCCCTGCTGCTGAGCGTGGCGCAATTCAACGCCCTGGGCACGGTCGTGCTGACCAACGCCGATACGGTGACGCTGGCCGACTCAGGCGCGACGCTGGCGGCTCTCACGGCCGGCGAGGTCGCGGCGCTGGCGGGCAAGGGCATCGACCGCATCGATGCCACCGACGACGTGCTGACGCTCAGCGTGGCGCAATACGAGGCCCTGGGCACGGTTGCGCTGGCCAGCGCCGACACGGTGATCCTGGCCGATTCAGGCGTGGCCCTGGCCGGCCTGTCGATCGCGCAGATCGCGGGGCTCGCGGCCAAGGGCGTGGACCGCATCGATGCCACCAACGATTCCCTGTCGTTGAGCGTGGGCCAATACGAGGCGCTGGGCCGGGTGACGCTCGCGTCGGCCGATGCGGTGACCCTGGCCGACTCGGGCGCGGCGCTGGCATCGCTCACGACCAGCCAGATCCGCGCGCTGGCGGGCAAAGGCATCGATACGCTCGATGCGACCGACGACGCGCTGGCGTTGACCGTGGGGCAGCTGAGGTCGCTGGGCACGGTCGTGCTTGCCGGCGCCGACCAGGTCACCTTGCACGACAGCGGCAACGCGCTCGCCAGCCTCACGGTCGACGAGATGGCGGCGCTCGCCGGCAAGGGCATCGACGCGCTCGATTCCACGACCGATCTGCTGACGCTCAATGTGGCGAAGTATCAGGCGCTGGGCACGGTCGCCCTGACGGGTGCGGACCATGTCACCCTGCGCGACACGGCGGCGGCTTTGTCAGGCCTGTCGGCGTCGGACTTCGCGGCGCTGGCGGGCAGGGGCATCGACGCGCTCGATGCCTCGAACAATCCCCTGCTGCTGAGCGTGGCGCAGGTCCAGGCCTTGGGCACGGTCGCGCTCACCAACACCGACACGGTGACGCTGGCCGATTCAGGCGCGGCATTGGCCGGCCTGACGGCGGGCGACATCGCGGGCCTGGCCGGTCGCGGCATCGACCGCATCGACGCCACCGACAATACGCTGACGCTCGACGTCGCCCAGTATCGGGCGCTGGGCACCGTCCGCCTCGCGACGGCGGACGCCGTGCTGCTGGCCGATTCAGGCGCGGCGCTGTCGGCCCTCACGGTCACCGAGATCGCGGCCCTCGCGAGCCATGGCATCGACCGGATCGACGCCGTCGACGGCACGCTGCCGCTCACCCTGGCGCAGTACCAGGCGCTGGGCCGGGTGGTCCTCGACAACACCGATTCGCTTCTCATCACCGGCACCGCCGGCAACGACCGCTTCACGCTGGCCGACCGGTTCAGCGCCGACGACCGGCTCGACGGCGGTGCGGGCACGGACGTCGTCACCCTGAATGGAGACTACAGTGCGGGCGTCGTTCTCGAGAACGGAACGCTCAGCGGCATCGAGCAGGTCAGGCTTTCCGCCGGGCACAACTACGGCCTGACGCTGGCTGACGGCAACGTGGCGACAGGCGAAACGCTGACCGTGTCGGCAAGCCTGGGCACGGCCAACAGCCTCGCGTTCGACGGATCGGCGGAGACCGATGGTCGCCTGGTGGTGCGTGGCGGTAGCGGCGCCGACAGCATCGTCGGCGGCGGCGGCAACGACGATCTGCGCGGCGGTGCGGGCAACGACGTCGTCTCGGGCGGCGGCGGCAACGACATCGTGCGCGGCGGCGCAGGCAACGACATTCTCGACGGAGGCGCGGGCAACGACGGCGTCTATGGCGACGCCGGCAACGATCTTCTCGTCTGGCGCGGCGCCGAGAATGCCGGGGCCCACGACGTCTATCGCGGCGGCCTCGACAGCGACACGCTGCGGCTCGATCTCACGGCGGCACAGTATGGCTCGACGGCCGTGCAGGCCGAGCTCGCGGCCTACCAGGGGATCCTGGATGGTCCCAACCACAGCCATTCCTTCACCTTCTCGACGCTGGGCCTCACGGCCAGCGAGTTCGAGACTCTCGAGATCTATGTCGACGGCATCCTGCAAGCGGCCAACCACGCGCCGGTGGCGGTGGCCGACAGCAACGCCGCCGACCCGGTGGTCGAGGCGGGCGCGAGCACTGCCGGGGACGCCACGGCGACCGGCAATGTCCTGCTGAACGACAGCGATCCCGATGCCGGCGACACGCTCTCGGTCCAGGGCATCGTGGCCGGCGGCGGAACGGCGCCGGTCTCGACAGGCGTCGGCATGGCGATCGCCGGTCACTATGGATCGATCACCCTGGCGGCCGACGGCAGCTACAGCTACGCGCTCGACAACGGCAATCCTGCGACCAACGCGCTGGCCGAAGGCGCCTCTGCCCACGAGACCTTCACCTACACGGTGCGCGATGCGCTGGGCGGGGTAGCGACGGCCCGGATTTCCATCGCCATCACCGGCTCGAACGACGCTGCGGTCATCACCGGCACGGCGACAGGGACAGCGGCCGAGGATTCGGCGACGCCCGCGACCGGCGCCCTTGCCGCGACCGACGTCGACAGCTCGGCGGCCTTCGTCGCCCAGACGGATGTGGCAGCAAGCTACGGCACCTTCACGATCGATGCGGCGGGCGCCTGGAGCTACACGCTCGACAACACCAACGCCTCGGTCCAGGCGCTCGGCGTGGGCGACGTGCTGCACGAGCTGGTGACCGTCACGACGGCCGACGGCACGACCCAGCAGATCGACGTCACCATCGATGGTGCCAACGATGCGGCCGTGATCACCGGCGCTGCGACGGGCGCCGTCACCGAGGACTCCTCCGTCGCAACGGCGACAGGCGCCCTTGCCGCGACCGACGTCGACAGCTCGGCGGCCTTCGTCGCCCAGACCGATGTCGCCGCCAGCTACGGCACTTTCTCGATCGATGCGGCCGGCGCGTGGAGCTACACGCTCGACAACGGCAATGCCTCGGTCCAGGCGCTCAACGTCGGCGGCGTGCTGCACGAGCTGGTCACGGTGATGACGGCCGACGGCACCGCGCAGCAGATCGACGTCACGATCAACGGCGCCAACGACGCGGCCGTGATCACCGGCACGGCGACAGGCTCCGTCACCGAGGATTCCGTTGCGACGGCGACTGGCACCGTGGCGGCAACCGACGTCGACAGCTCGGCCGCCTTCGTGGCGCAGAGCGACGTCGTGGCGAGCTACGGCACCTTCTCGATCGATGCCGCCGGCGCGTGGAGCTACACGCTCGACAACGCCAGCACCGCGATCCAGGCCCTCGGTGTCGGCGATGTGCTGCACGAGCTGGTGACGGTCGCGACCGCCGACGGCACGACCCGGCAGATCGACATCACCATCAACGGCTCGAACGATGCGGCCACGATCACCGGCACGGCGACGGGCTCGGTCGCCGAGGATTCCGTCGCGACGGCCACCGGCAGCCTTGCGGCCACCGACATCGACGGCTCGGCCGCCTTCGTGGCGCAGAGCGATGTTGCGGCGAGCTACGGCAGCTTCTCGATCGATGCAGCGGGCGCGTGGAGCTACACGCTCGACAATGCCAATGCTTCGGTGCAGGCCCTCAACGTGGGCGACGTGCTGCACGAGCTGGTGACGGTCGCGACCGCCGACGGCACGACACAGCAGATCGATGTCACGATCAACGGCGCCAACGACGCGGCTGTCATCACCGGCACGGCGACGGGCTCCGTGACCGAGGATTCCGTTGCCACGGCGACAGGCACCCTTGCCGCGACCGACGTCGATAGCGCCGCAACCTTCGTCGCGCAGAGCGATGTTGCGGCAAGCTATGGCAGCTTCTCCATCGATGCCGCCGGCGCGTGGAGCTACACGCTCGACAATGCGAACGCGTCGGTCCAGGCGCTCAACGTCGGCGATGTGCTTCATGAGCTTGTGACCCGTGGCAACCGCGGACGGCACGACGCGGCAGATCGACGTCACGATCAACGGCGCCAACGATGCGGCGGTGATCACCGGCACGGCGACGGGCTCCGTCACGGAGGATTCCGTTGCCACGACGAGCGGCAGCCTCGCGGCCACCGACGTCGATAGCGCCGCAACGTTCGTCGCGCAGAGCGATGTAGCGGCAAGCTACGGCAGCTTCTCCATCGATGCCGCCGGCGCGTGGAGCTACACGCTCGATAACGCCAACGCCTCGGTCCAGGCGCTCAATGTGGGCGGCGTGCTGCACGAGCTGGTGACCGTTGCGACAGCGGACGGCACGACGCGGCAGATCGACGTCACGATTCACGGCGCCAACGACGCGGCCGTGATCACCGGGACGGCGACGGGCTCCGTTACCGAGGATTCCGTTGCGACGGCGACGGGCGCGCTCGCGGCCACCGATGTCGACAGCTCGGCAGCCTTCGTGGCCCAGAGCGCGGTTGCCAAGAGCTACGGCAGCTTCACCATCGACGCGGCGGGTGCGTGGAGCTACACGCTCGACAATGCCAACGCCTCGGTTCAGGCGCTGAACGTCGGAGACGTGCTGCATGAGCTGGTGACCGTGGCAACAGCGGACGGCACGACCCGGCAGATCGATGTCACCATCAATGGCGCCAACGATGCCGCCGTCATCACCGGGACCGTCACCGGGTCGGTGACCGAGAAGAGCGGCGTGGCCAACGGCACAGCAGGCATCGCGACGGCAACCGGCACGCTCACGGCAACCGACGTTGATAGCTCGGCCGCTTTCGTGGCGCAAAGCGCGGTTGCCAAGAGCTACGGCAGCTTCACGATCGATGCGGCAGGCGCCTGGACTTACACGCTCGACGACACCAACGCCTCGGTGCAGGCTCTGAACACGGGCGGCACGCTGCACGAGCTGGTGACGGTCGCGACGGCCGACGGCACGACGCGGCAGATCGATGTCACGATCACCGGCGCCAACGACGGGCCGACTGCCGTCGCGGACACCGCCGCCGCCACCGAGGACACCATCGTCACCGGCTCGGTGGCCGGCAACGACAGCGACCCCGACGCCGGCGAGACCGCGAGCCTCGCCTACACGCTTGCCGCGCCGGTCGTCGGCCTCACGTTCAACGCCAACGGCAGCTACAGCTTCGACGCCGGCAATGCGGCCTACCAGTCGCTGGCCGCTGGCCAGACGATGGTCGTGACGGCCAACTACACGGCGACCGACGCGCATGGCGCCAGCTCGGCCTCGACGCTCGCCATCACCGTGACCGGGACCAACGATTCGGCGGTCGTCACCGGCGCCTCGACCGGCAGCGTCACCGAGGACGCCACGCTGATCACAACGGGCGACCTCAATTCGACCGACATCGACGGCACCGCCGACCTCTGGCAGGCGGCGTCGAGCCCGGTCGCGACCGCGCACGGCAGCTACACGATGGACGCCGCCGGTCATTGGACCTACACGCTGAACAACGCCGATGCGGCGGTCCAGGCGCTGAACAACGGCCAAACCCTGCCCGACAGCTTCACCGTCCATACCGTCGACGGCACCGCCAAGACCGTGTCGATCGCCATCAACGGTGCCGACGAGAACCACGCACCGGTCGCCGTAAACGATTCCTATAGCGCCGTCGCCAACACGGTGCTGCATGTCGCCACCAGTGGCGTGCTGGCCAATGACAGCGATGTCGATGGCGACGCGCTCTCGGCCGTCTTGGTCGCCGGCCCGGCGCATGGCACATTGGCGCTCGCCTCGAACGGCGGCTTCGACTACACGCCGACCGCGGGCTACACCGGCGCCGACAGCTTCACTTATCAGGACAGCGACGGCCACGTCACCGGCAACACGGCGACCGTGAACCTCACGGTCGCCGCGCCGAACGTCGCGCCGGTCGCGACTATTCAGGTGAACGTCGTGAGGCCGCTGGGCAACGAGATCCTGGTCAACACCGCCGTCGCGGGCGACCAGAACGGCGAGCAGATCACGGCGCTCTCGAACGGCGGCTTCGTGGTGACGTGGACGGACAACAGCGCCGGCGTCGGCGGGGCCACCGGGGACACCAGCGGCACCGCGATCAAGGCGCAGGTCTTCGGGGCGACCGGCACCAAGGTGGGGACCGAGATCCTGGTCAACACCGCCGTCTCGGGCAGCCAGAGCGCCGAGCAGATCACGGCGCTGTCGAATGGCGGCTTCGTGGTGACGTGGACGGACAACAGCTTCGGCGTCGGCGGCGCCACCGGGGACACCAGCAGCAACGCGATCAAGGCGCAGGTCTTCGGGGCGACCGGCGCGACGGTGGGGACCGAAATCCTGGTCAACACTGCCGTCTCGAGCAACCAGAGCGCCGAGCAGATCACGGCGCTGTCGAATGGCGGCTTCGTGGTGACGTGGACGGACCTCAGCGCCGGCGTCGGCGGCGCCACTGGGGACGCCAGCGGCAACGCGATCAAGGCGCAGGTCTTCGGGGCGACCGGCACGACGGTGGGGACCGAGATCCTGGTCAACACCGCCGTCTCGGGCAGCCAGAGCGCCGCGCAGATCACGGCACTGTCGAATGGCGGCTTCGTGGTGACCTGGACGGACGCCAGCTTGGGCATCGGCGGCGCCACCGGGGACACCAGCAGCAGCGCGACCAAGGCGCAGGTCTTCGGGGCGACCGGCACGACGGTGGGGACCGAGATCCTGGTCAATACCGCCGTCTCGGGCAGCCAGAGCGTCGCGCAGATCACGGCACTGTCGAATGGCGGCTTCGTGGTGACGTGGACGGACGGCAGCTTGGGCATCGGCGGCGCCACTGGGGACGCCAGCGGCACCGCGATCAAGGCGCAGGTCTTCGGGGCGACTGGCACGACGGTCGGGACCGAGATCCTGGTCAACACCGCCGTCTCGGGCGCCCAGAGCGGCGAGCAGATCAAGGCGCTGTCGAATGGCGGCTTCGTGGTGACGTGGACGGACGGCAGCGTCGGCGTCGGCGGCGCCACTGGGGACGCCAGCAGCAACGCGGTCAAGGCGCAGGTCTTCGGGGCGACCGGCACGACGGTGGGGACCGAGATCCTGGTCAACACCGCCGTCACGAACTTCCAGAGCGCCGCGCAGATCAAGGCGCTGTCGAATGGTGGCTTCGTGGTGACGTGGACGGACGGCAGCGTCGGCGTCGGCGGCGCCACCGGGGACACCAGCGGCAGCGCGATCAAGGCGCAGGTCTTCGATTCGTCCGGGCAGCTCGTCGCGGTCGAGCAGACCACGCTCGTCCTCAAGGGCACGGGCCTGTCGGTAAGCGATGCCGACGCCTCGGGCGGTGTCGAGACCGTCACCCTTTCGGTTGGCGAAGGCACGCTCCATGCGTCGGCCGGCAACAGCGGCATCGCCATCCTCTCCGGCAACGACAGCGCCGCGCTGCAGGTGTCGGGCACGATCGCACAGCTCAACGCCTTCCTCGGCACCGGCGGCACCAGCGTCCTCACCTATGTCGACGGCCTCGACCGTCCGGCCGCGAGCACGACGCTCACGCTCGCGATCAACGATGGCGGCAATAGCGGCGCAGGCGGGGCGCTCACCGCCAGCGCCAGCACCACCATCGCCATCATGGCGGTGAACGACGCGCCGGTGGCCGCGGGCGACAGCTATGCGGCGACGCAGAACACGCTGCTGCATGTCGCGGCACCGGCGGGCGTGCTGGCCAACGACAGCGATGTCGACGGCGACGCGCTCACCGCCGTCCTGGTCGCCGGCCCGGCGCATGGCACGCTGGCGCTCGCCGCGAACGGCGGCTTCGACTACACCCCGACCGCGGGCTACACCGGCGCCGACAGCTTCACCTACAAGAACAGCGACGGCGTCCTCAACAGCGGCACGGCGACGGTGAACCTCACGGTCGGCGCCGGCTTCACCTACACCCCGGTGGCGGACAATCCGGCCGGCGTGGCCGCGGGCACTCTTGCCGCGACATCGAACCACGACCTGCTTCCAATCGCGCCGCTCGGCACTGCCGGCGGGATCATCTACAGCTTCCTTGCCGCCAGCGACGCGGCAGGCTTCTCGCCCTACAGCGCACTGCAGCAGGCCGCCGCGGTCGCGGCGCTGACGCTGTGGGCGGAAACGGCCGGCATCGGCATTGCAGCGGCAGCCGCCGGCGAGGCCGGCAACCTCCAGTTCGGCAACTCGACGGGCCATGGCTATGCCGAATTCGTCGACAATGCCGCTGGCAACGGCGGCACGATCTGGACCAATCCGGATTTCGGCGTGACCGCGAATCCCTCGTCCGGCAGCTATGGCTTCCTGACGCTGTTGCACGAAACCGGCCATGCGCTCGGCCTCGGTCACCCCACCGACGCCAGCGTCACCCAGCTCGACAGCGTGATGGCCTACCGGGCGCCGGATGCGATCGGCGTCGACTGGTGGAATGCGCAAGGCCACTGGGTCGATCCGCAGACGCCGATGGTCGACGACATCGCGACGCTGCAGTCGGTCTATGGGGCCGACACGACCACACGCGCCGGCGACACGGTCTATGGCTTCCACGCCACCGCGGGCAACGACGTGTTCGACTTCACCGCCAATGCCGATCCGGTGCTGACGATCTACGATGCCGGTGGAAACGACACGCTCGACCTGTCGGGCTACGACACGCCCTCGGTCATCGATCTGACACCGGGCGCGACCTCGTCGGCCAACGGCATGACCCACAATATCGGCATCGCCCTGGGCACCATCATCGAGACCGCCATCGGTGGCAGCGGTGACGACACGATCAAGGGCACGGCGAGAGCAGAGACGCTGATCGGCGGTGCCGGCAACGACACGCTGGTCGGTGGCGGGGGCGACGACACCCTGACCGGCGGCGCGGGCGACGACACGATCTCGGTGCCCGACCTTGCCTTCCTCAGCGTCGACGGCGGCGGCGGCACGGACAAGCTCGTGCTGCTCGGATCGGGCCAGACGTTCGACTTCACGACCCTGGCCGACAGCAAGGTCACGAGCATCGAGACCATCGACATCACGGGCTCGGGCAACAACACGGTGAAGATCGGCGGCCTCGATGTCATGAACATGTCCGACAGCTTCAACTTCGCCTTCACCGCGGCGCATTCGCACAACTCCCTGGTGATGGACGGAAACCTCGGCGACCAGGCGAACCTGATCAATTCCGGAACCGCGACCTGGCAGCTCGTTTCCTCACATGTCGGCCTCGACGGGGTGGCTGGGGGCCATTACGACATCTACGACCTCATCGGCAGCGGTGCGGCCACCGCCTCCATCGCGATGGACGTGGACATCCTCAAGATCTGAAAGCGCGCATGGCCCCGACATGGCAACCAACGGGGCGGCTCCCGCCAAGGAGCCGCCGGCGTTCACCCTCACGACCTCGCTGCAGTTCTCCGGCTGGCTGGCCGAGACAGGCGCCAGCCTGGCGGTGACCACCTACCAGAGCGGCAAGGTGATCCTGGTGGGCAGCAATGCCCAAACGGGGCGCATCTCCGTCTTCGAGCGCAGCCTCGAGCGGCCGATGGGCCTGGCCTCGACGGCAAGCGCCTGGCGGTCGCGACGCTCCTGCAGATGACGGTCTTCGTCGATGCCGCCGAGGGCACCCCGACGGCCGAGGGTTTCGACGCGGTGTTCGTGCCGCAGTCGGCGTCCTACACCGCCGACCTCGATGCCCACGATCTCGCCTTCGATGCCAAGGGCGGGATGATCTTCGCCAACACGCTGTTCTCCTGCCTCGCCGCCACCAGTCCGACCCACAGCTTCCGGCCGCTGTGGCAGCCGCCCTTCGTCACCCGGCTCGCGGCCGAAGACCGCTGCCATCTCAACGGTCTCGCCATGCGCGACGGCGTGCCGGCCTACGTCACCTGCGTCGGCCCGACCGACGTGGCCGACGGCTGGCGCGACCATCGGGCCGGCGGCGGCGTCGTGGTCGATGTCGCGACCAACGAGATCGTCTGCCGCGGCCTCTCGATGCCGCACTCGCCCCGGCTGCGCGGCGACACGCTGTGGGTGCTGAACTCCGGCACGGGAGAGCTCGGCACCGTCGATCGCGCCAAGGGGATCTTCCAGCCGCTCACCTTCTGCCCCGGCTACCTGCGCGGCCTCGCCTTCATCGGCCAGTATGCGCTGGTGGGCCTGTCCGAGCCGCGCGAGAACCGCACCTTCGCGGGCCTGCCGCTGCAGGACCGGCTCGTCGCGGCCAACGTCGAGCCGCGCTGCGGTGTCTATGTGATCGACACCCGCACCGGCGACATCGTCCACTGGCTGCGCATCGAGGGCGTCGTGACCGAGCTCTACGACGTGCTGGCGCTGCCCGGCATCGCGCGGCCGTCGATGATCGGCTTCCGCAGCCAGGAGATCCGGCGCACTGTTTCCATCGAGGCGGCATGACCCGCAAGATTCTCGTGATGGGCCTGCCCGGGGCGGGCAAGACGACGCTGGCGCGCCTGCTGGCGTTGCGGTTGAACGCCGTCCATTTCAACGCCGACGCGGTGCGGGCCGAGATCAACAAGGACCTGGGCTTCTCGCTCGCCGACCGCATCGAGCATGCCCGCCGCATGGGCTGGCTGTGCGACCAGGTGACGTCGACCGCGGCCTACGCCATCGCCGACTTCATCTGCCCCACCGTCCAGACCCGTGCCGCCTTCGGTGAGGCCTTCGTGGTCTGGGTCGACCGCATCGAGCGCGGCCGGTTCGAGGACACCAACATGCTGTTCCAGCCGCCGGAGCGCTGGGACGTGCGCGTGACGGCGACCGGCACGGCGGAGCACTGGGCGGAGAAGATCGCCAACGCCCTGCAGCCGGTGTTCGATCCCAAGAAGCCGACCGCGCTCTTCCTCGGTCGCTACCAGCCCTTCCACGACGGCCACAAGGCGCTGGTGGAGGAGGGGCTGCGCCGCGTCGGCCAGGTCTGCATCGCAGTGCGCTCGACGGCCGGGACCGACGAGAAGAACCCCTACGAGTTCGAGTATGTGAAGGCCCGCATCGAAGCGGCGCTCGACGTGCATGCCGGGAAGTTCATCGTCGTGCAGGTGCCCAACATCACGCAGATCTTCTATGGCCGCGATGTCGGCTACGGTGTCGAGCGGATCGAGCTGCCGCAGGCGATCGAGGCGATCTCCGCCACCAAGGTTCGCGCCCTGATCGGCACGGAAGGCGCCTGAGCGAGGTTCTCGGCTGCCATGAGGTGCAATCGCCACTATCATACAGGCCCATGACGTCTTCCTTCCGACCGAGTGCCACATGGCAGGCGCTCATGCTGCTTGCCCTCGTCGCGGCCTGCCTCGCGGTCGGCGCGATCGGCGGTGCCGTGACCGCGACCAGCGTCGGCAGCTGGTACCAGCAGCTGCGCAAGCCGTCGTTCAATCCGCCCAACTGGGTCTTCGCTCCCGTCTGGACGGCCCTCTACATCGCCATGGCGGTGGCGGCCTGGCGGGTGTGGCGGGCCCGCGGCCTGGAGGGCGCGCGGTCGGCCCTGGTGCTGTTTGCGCTCCAGCTCGCGCTCAACCTCGGCTGGTCGATCCTGTTCTTCGGCCTGCGACAGATCGGGCCGGCGATGATCGAGATCCTGATCCTGCTCGCGACCCTCGTCGCCACGACGCTGGCCTTCCGCCGCATCGACGGCATCGCGGCCCTGCTGCTCGTTCCCTATGTCGCGTGGGTGAGCTTTGCCACCGTGCTCACCGCGGCGGTCTGGCGCCTCAATTGACGCCGAGCCGCCGGGCGATGGCCTCGGCGGCGAGGCGATGGCCGCGCGGGTTCCAGTGGCCGTCGTTGGCGAAGTGGAACGAAAGCGGCGCGCCGCCAGCCTCGAACACGGGCCGCAGGTCGAGCGTCTCGACGCCGCGCTCCGAGAGCGCCGCCACCAGCGCACCATGGATACGGTCCTCGGCGGCGCGGTTGGCGCCTACCCAGAGCGCGCGCGAGGGGATCAGCACCACCAGCGTGGGATGGCGCGCGGCGATCGACTGCAGCCGGTCGGCCGAGGAGGCGACGATCCCCGGCACATCGTCGTTGAGCGCGATGCCGGCGAGATTGGGAACCACCAGACCGATCCGCACCGCCATATCGCGCAGCCATGGCGTCTGGTGAATGGCGGCCGTCGCGAAGAGGTAGGCCGCCGACCGGCGCTCCAGCCACAGCTTCCAATCCCCAGGAGGCACAGGCGGGGCCGCGGCCTCCGTCGCTGTCCCCGTCGGCGGCCCGTAGAGGCGAAGGTCGTTCTCCATGCAGACCGCCACCACGATCCGCCCCAGCCGCGCGCCCAGCGCCTCGCCATAGGCCAGCAACGCGGCATAGCCGTCGAGGTCGGTGGGGGTGCTGAGGTTGAAGCTGCGCCGGCCGGTCATCGTCCCGGTGAGATTGGAGAAGCGCTGGCTCTCCTCGACCCCCCAGCCCCAGGCAAAGGAATCGCCCA